>JAISYO010000096.1 GCA_031269865.1 Dysgonamonadaceae bacterium
CCAATCCGGGCTGTTTCGCCATGTCGATTATGCTCGCGCTAATTCCCTTGGCAGTCCGCCATAAATTGACGGAAGATATTCACGTACACGCCATTACCGGCTCGACAGGCGCAGGAAAAAAGCCGGGCGAAACTACCCATTTCAGCTACCGCGACAACAACATATCCGTTTACAAACCCTTTGCGCATCAGCATCTCGACGAAATCAAACGGACGTTGGAAACCGCAGGGAACAAAAACTTGCCCCCGATCAATTTCGTGCCGATGCGCGGCGATTTCCCGCGGGGCATTTTCGCGAGCGTTTACACGAAATGGGATGCCGATGCGATGCCATTGGAAGAGCTAATCGAACATTACAAGGCTTTCTATCGGGAATCGCCTTTCGTTTTCGTTTCCGACAAGCCCATTTCGCTCAAAGAAGTGGCAAACACGAACAAGGGGCTGTTGCACATCGAGTTACACAACGGTTACGTCCACATTACGTCCATCATCGACAATCTGCTGAAAGGCGCGTCGGGACAAGCCGTGCAGAATATGAACCTAATGTTTGGTTTGGACGAAACAACGGGCTTGAAACTGAAAGCGTCCGCCTTCTGAAAAAAAATTTTTTTGAATGAAATTTGAGATTGACGAGCAGAGTATCCGCGACTTGGAAATTTTCAGCACTTACAAAAACAGCAAGTCTGTTTTTTCCGTGTTCGACTTTACCTTTTTCAAAGGTGGAAGGGATAAGTTGTACTCGTTTCTTTCAAAGCCCCTTACGGATTTGGAACAAATCGTGCAGCGCAGGGATTCAATCGCGTTTTTCCAAGGCATTCTGCCGATGGATTTAAAAACAATCGACAAAGATGCCATCGGGTTCACGGATTTTTACCTGAAACAAGTGCGAAGCTCGGCAGAGATGCCGTCTTTTGCCATATACCTCAGCAAATTATGGAACGAAATCAACCCAAGCAGGGAATTTTTCACTATCGAAAACGGGGCTAAATCGGCGATTGCCTTCCTAAAAAGCCTTTATGAATACGCGACGGCATTGTCCGAAAAACTAAGCGGCGCGAATCCCCCCCAATCGTTGGCGGAAAAACACCGGAAAGTGATGGATATATTTGCCACGCAAGAATTTAAGTCTTTGCTGAGGCTGAAAAAACCGACGGTGTATGCCGCTTTCAAGTACGACTATTTTTTCCGCAAGGTGTATCGAAGCGAACTGAAATTCCTTATCGAACTCGTGTACGAATACGACGCCTACATCGCGGCAGCAAAAGCGGCGCAAGAACACGGCTTTTGTTATCCCGATTTTTCATCGCCGGGCGAGAAACGCTTGCAGGTGGAAGAGCTGTTCCACCCCTTCTTGGAAAACGCAGTGCCCTCGTCCGTTGAACTCGGCGATGGCAGAAACCTGCTGTTCGTTTCGGGACCGAATATGGCAGGGAAATCCACTTTTCTGAAAGCCTTGGGTATCGCCACCTATTTGGCGCACACCGGACTTCCCGTGCCGGCAAAAAAAATGAATCTGAACCTGCTGACAGGAATTAGCGCGACTGTCAATATCGCCGACGACTTAAATTCCGGGTACAGCCATTTTTACGCCGAAGTCGTCCGAATAAAAAAAGTGGTGGACAAACTACAATCCAACAACAATATGCTCGTGATCTTCGACGAGTTGTTCCGCGGAACGAACGTCAAAGATGCTTACGACGGCACGATGGCGATCACAAGCGCGTTCGCGAAAATCAAAACCTCGTTTTTCGTCATTTCCTCGCACATCGTGGAAGTGGCTAAAAATTTCGAGGACAAGGGAAGTATCCGCCTTGGGTATTTCGAAGTGCTGCAAAAAAACGCTACCCCGCAATACACCTACTTGCTGAAAGAAGGCGTTTCGGACGTGCGTTTGGGAATGTACATCATCCGCAAAGAGAGGCTTATAGAAAATATTGAGTCAATTATCGAAACAACAAATAAACATAAGATACAAACAAAATGAATCTATTCGACGTATATACGCTATGGGACATTGAGCCGGTAAGTGCCAAAGGCTGTAAAGTTTGGGATAAAAACGGTGTGGAATACCTCGATCTGTATGGTGGGCACGCCGTCATTTCCATCGGGCATTTGCATTCGCACTATATCGACAAGATAACGAAGCAGATACACAACATCGGGTTCTATTCCAATTCGGTGTTCAATTCCTTGCAGACGGAACTCGCGGACAAATTAGGCGGACAAAGCGGTTACCCCGATTATTCGCTGTTTTTATGCAATTCCGGCGCGGAAGCTAACGAAAACGCGCTGAAACTTGCCTCTTTCCACACCGAAAAAGACAAAGTATTGGCGTTCAGCGGTTCATTTCACGGACGCACATCGGGTGCGGTGGCTGTAACCAACAATCCGGCTATCCAATCGCCCTTCAACGCGCAACACAAGGTAACTTTCGTCCCCCTGAACGACATCGTGGCAGTGGAAAACGAACTGAAATCGGGAAGTTACGCCGCCGTCATCGTCGAAGGCATACAGGGCGTGGCTGGAATTTTCGAACCGGAAAGCGAATTCCTAAAACAGTTGGAAAGCCTTTGCAAAAGATACAACGCTGTGCTTATCCTCGATGAAATACAATCTGGATACGGGCGCACCGGTAAGTTTTTTGCGCATCAACACGCTGACATACGCCCCGATTTGATCACGGTGGCAAAAGGTATGGGCAACGGTTTCCCGATTGGCGGTGTACTCATCTCGCCTGCTTTCGAAGCCAAAAAAGGAATGCTCGGCACCACTTTTGGCGGTAGCCATCTGGCTTGCGCCGCCGCCATCGCCGTCCTCGACGTGATGAAAGCCGAATCGCTGGTGGAAAACGCAGCGGCGGTGGGCGGATACCTCATTGACGAGCTGTCGAAAATCAACGGCATCGCGGAAATCCGCGGGCGCGGCTTGATGATCGGCGTTCAGTTGAAACCGGAACAAGCCGACTTGCGCAACAAACTGCTTTTTGAAGAACACATCTTCACGGGCGGTGCGAAAAATAACGTTATGCGGCTGCTTCCCCCGCTATCCATCTCGAAAACGGAAGCCACAATTTTTCTACAATCACTCAAAAAACGCATAAATTTATGAGGAAATTTACCACCGTACACGACATCGGCGACTTGAAACAGGCGCTTGAAAAAGCCCAATTCGTGAAGCAAAATCCTTTCGCCGATCAAGATTTGGGCAGAAACAAAACCCTATTGATGATTTTCTTCAATTCGAGCCTGCGCACGCGCCTCAGCACGCAAAAAGCCGCGCTGAACCTCGGAATGAACGTCATCGTGCTCGACATCAACCAAGGCGCATGGAAACTCGAAACCGAGAAAGGGGTCGTTATGGACGGCGACAAACCGGAACATATCCTCGAAGCCATTCCTGTGATGGGCGCGTATTGCGACGTGATCGGGGTACGCTCGTTCGCCCAATTCCAAGACAAGGATTACGATTACAACGAAACCATACTCAATCAGTTTATACAGTATTCCGGCAAGCCGGTTTTCAGTATGGAAGCCGCCACGCGACACCCTTTGCAGAGCTTCGCCGATCTCATCACGATAGAGGAATACAAGAAAACCGCACGTCCGAAGGTGGTTCTCGCGTGGGCACCCCACCCCCGCGCCCTGCCGCAAGCCGTACCCAATTCCTTCGCGGAATGGATAAACGCCACCAATTATGATTTCGTGATCACACACCCCGAAGGCTATGAGATTGACGAACAATTTGTTGGCAAAGCCAAAGTGGAATACGATTGGCGCAAGGCATACGAAGGGGCGGATTTCATCTATGCCAAAAATTGGGCTGCCTATCGCCACCCGAACTACGGAAAAATAATCAGCACCGATCGCTCTTGGACGGTGGACAGCGCGAAAATGGCACTTACCAACAACGCCTATTTTATGCACTGCCTACCCGTGCGGCGAAATATGATTGTTTCGGACGAGGTTATCGACAGCCCCCAGTCCATCGTCGTTCCCGAAGCCGCCAACCGCGTGGTTTCGGCGCAAACGGTATTGAAAGAAATTCTAAAAGATAATTATTAAGATGACAAAAATCCCGACGATATTGCTGTTTCTTTGCTTGGCGTTGTCCCCTCTCTTTGCAGGGAATGGCGCTAGCGAAGACGAAACGGCACAAGCCAAAGAGAATATCCGCAAATCTATCGCGCTGATAGACAGTGCAATGTCCCATCATTTCAAGGATTCGGGTATAGCGCGGTATTACAACCCCTACACAAACGCGATTTCCGATGAGACAGCCAGCGTTTGGATGTACACCAGTGCAATCGAGGCGGTAAACGCCAATCTTCACGCAATCAGCACCTTGAAACAGCAAGGCAAATCCGAAGCCTTCTACAACCAATGCTTCAAGCGTTACGTCAAACTGTTGGGCGAACTGTACAAGAACCTCGATTTTTACGCCGGAACCTTTACCCTCACGTCTTACACGCAAACCAAAGAATGGACGGTTTACGGCGTGGATCGCGGAAAAAGCAAAGGTACGGCTCGCGTGGAAGGCATTTACAACGTGTATGACGATCAGCAGTGGCTGATTCGCGAAATGATTGAATCGTATCGTCTGACGGGGAACAAAAAATACCTTTCCGAAGCCGAATACCTGAGCGAATACGTGCTCGACGGTTGGGATTGCAGTTTGGACGAAAACGCGGAAGAGCACGGCGGTATCACTTGGGGACCCGGATACACCACCAAACACGCTTGTAGCAACGCACCGATGATCAGCCCTTTGGTGTGGTTGCACCAACTTTACAAGGGCAAAAACGATAAAATCACGTACCGCTACATTGACGAAAACGGAAACAGAAAAACGGCAACCCAAAAGAAAAGCGAGTACTATTTGGCGTATGCCGAAAAAATCTACGCTTGGCAAAAAAAGCATCTGTTGCGCAAAGACGGCGTGTTTCACGATATGCTCGGCGGTTGTGTCCCCGATTGCAAAGTCGCTTATGAAAGCGTAAACGGAACGACTTATCGGAAGCACACCCCGCTGACGGAAGCCGTCGGGAAAGCTCACACCTACAATTCGGGGACGATGATTTCGGGCGCGACGGATTTATTCCTTGCAACACAAAACAGCCAATATTTCGAAGACGCCATAAAAATGTCGCGTGCGAGTTTCGGCTATTTTGCCGTACTCGGCGCAACGATACCCCAACACTACACCTATCCGTCAGACGGGTTCAGCAATTGGTTCAACGGTGTGCTGATGAGAAGTTATGCCGAACTATCGCCCTCGTTTTCAGATGCCGGGAAATACCTCGACAGCTTCCAACAAAATTTAGACTACGCCTACGCGCATTTTCTTCATCGAGGGGTACTGCCTCCCAACTTGTTGTCGGGGTGGAAAGCCGATATGGGACGCAACAAAACGGAAGGAATGTTCTCTTTCACTTTCGCCGGAGAATATGCGGTGTTGGCTCGGCATTTATTGATAAAAAAAATAAACACGATATGAATCAACAATCTGCAAAACAAATACTTAGCATCGTAAAAATTGGCGGTAACATTGTCGATGACGACAGTGCGTTGGACAGTTTCCTCGCCGATTTCAACCGGCTTGCTGGAAAAAAACTGCTCGTGCACGGCGGTGGCGTTATGGCATCGAAAATGGCGAAGCAACTCGGCATCGAAAGCACGATGATCAACGGACGCCGCATTACCGATGCCGAAACGCTGAAATTGGTAACGATGGTTTACGCCGGGTGGATCAACAAAAGCATCGTCGCCTCGCTTCAAAAAATCGGGTGCAACGCCATCGGGCTTTCGGGTGCGGACGCCAATGTCATTCCGGCGAAGAAGCGTTTGCCCGTCCCCATTGATTTCGGCTACGTCGGCGATCCCAATCCCTCGTCCATCAACTCAACATTCATCGCGAATTTGATTGAAAGCGAGGCGATTCCCGTTTTTTGCGCCATCACGCACGACGGAAACGGCTCGCTGTTGAACACCAATGCCGACACCATCGCCTATTCCTTGGCAACCGCGCTGTCGTCCGTTTACCAAACCCAGCTGTTCTACTGCTTCGAAAAAGAGGGCGTGTTGCAAGACGTGAACAACCCCGACAGCCTTATCGCAACGATGAACCGCGCCGAATATGAGGCATACAAAAAGGCGGGGATTATCGCCGACGGTATGATACCGAAGCTCGATAACTCGTTCAACGCCATTGAACAAGGCGTTTCGGAAGTGCGCATTTTGCACGCGAAAAACCTGCTGAACGGAAAAGGGACGGTGCTAATCGCTTAGAGTTCGGGCGTTCAGAAGTTTGGATGTTCGGACGTTTAGGGCGCACCGTCATTCCGTTCCGTTCCGCGACACGGAATCTCACGCGGAATCCCCAAAAAACCTTATTTTTACCTTATTTTTCAAACAAAACAACCTTAGTAGCAATGGGATAACGCAAAACCAACAACCTCATTACCTTATTCTTGCCCGTCAGGGCATTCATATCAATAGAATGGAAATGCCCCCCGAACCCAATTCCCCGTAGGGGATACACAAAATCGTAATTTTTAATTTCCAATTGATTCCGTCAATACTGCATAAATGATTTCGATACAAATTCAAGCACCAAAGGCAGTTCCATACGCCAATACGTCCACGTGTGTGCACCGTCTTTCACGCGGTATTCGTGAGGGATTGCTTTGTCGCGAAACTGTATGTGCAACAAGCTGTTGTCCTTGTAGAGAAAATCGTCGTCGCCCACGCTGACGTACCACCTCACGCGCTTAATCCGATCCAATTCCTCTTTCGATGCGTTGTTGAGGATATAATCGAAGCCGTAAACCCTGCCAAATTCTTCTTTTTGGGCATCGCTTGCGTTCGGATTGCGAAGCAGCCAGTTCGCACCAGTCGTCGCGCTCAACGGCGCAGCCGCCGCAAACATTTCGGGGTGGTGCAGGGCGTAGAAAATGGTACCGCCACCACCCATCGACAAGCCCGAAACCGCCCTGTAACGCTGTTCCGAGCGAACGCGGTAGGTCTTTTCGATGTGCGGGATCAGCTCATCGAAAAAGAAATCTTCATACGAGAAACTGCCGTCCGGCTGATTGAAATAGCCCTTGACTTGCGTGTCGGCATCGGGCATCACGATAATCATCGGGGCGGAAATTCCATCTGCAATAGTCTTATCTGCAATATGTTGCACATGCCCAAACTGCACCCAGCCGGTATGGTTGTCGCCCGAACCGTGAAGCAGGTACAACACCGGATAACTGCGATCGGAACCCTCGTATCCGGGTGGCAGATAAATGGCGTAACGCCGTTCCGATTTCAGAATTTTACTTGTGAGGCTGCGCGTTTCATAAACAACGCCGTTCTGCGCCGAAACAACGGACACCGCAAAAACAGCCATCGCGAACAATAGGGAAATTTTTTTCATCGTGTCAAATTATTAAGAGGTTGTTTTCAAAATTTACCATTCATCGGGTATGCCACCGTGTCCGCGGGCGCGGCGGGGCTGTTCGACAAACGGCTCAACGCTACCCGAATGAACACCGTAGAGACGTCGGGCGGTGGCTTTAACCGCCTCAACCTGATGCGGATAAGGACGATCGGTAACGTCCACGAAACCGCAGTTATAATTTTCGCCGTCGAAACGCCCCGTCAAATCTTGATCGCACCACTGAAAATAAGCTGTCCCTATCAGTCCGGGGTGCGAGTACGCCTGCTCGGTGTAGTAGCGGTACGCCACGCCACGTTCCTGTTGCGAATCAACCTGCCAGAGCGACTGCGCCATACCCCGATCAACCGTTCCGAAATGGTACTCGCCGATAATCATCGGCAACCCGGTGCTTTCGAGCGTGCGGTTCATCATATCCACGTTGGGGCTTAGTTCGTAGCAGTTGAAACTAAAAACGTCGAAGTGCGACTTGCAAATTTGAAGCATTTCCGGTTCGAGATGCCCACTGCCAAAACGTATGCCCATATTCAGGTGGTTGGGATCGTATTTCTTCAAAAATTGATTGACGATGGCGATAAATTTATTAAATGTATTGAATATGAATTTTTTACGTTGTTCGGGCGTATCGCCTGACTGTTGAAGGTGTTTTTGCAGTTCGGTTTTGATGGCGCGATCGCCACCACTTAAAATCATCTCGCAGAGACGCGTTTCCTGTCCGAGCCAAGCCGGTTCGTTTCCGAGGAAATAGCCGATCAGCCACGGATTATCTTTCTGAGGGGTAACGAAATCGCGGATCGCTTTTTCGGCTTTCGGGGCAAAGCCCTTGTCGTAAACGTCCGTCAGCCCCATCAAACCGTAGTCGATGCCGATATTTTGCAGTTGCAAGATGAAGGCTTTGCGGTTGAGCGCCATCACGTCGCCACTCGACCAGTTGGCGATGGTGTTCAGTCCCCAGCGTGTCATTCGGTTGATAATGTTTTCGTTAGCCTTATTTCGATAGTCTTTTCCGTAACGGCGGTAAAGATTCCACGTGCCAAACGAAATTTGCCGTCTGTCGCGTCCGTAACGGGTGTAAATGAGGGAATCGGGGGGCAGTTCGCTGAACATATTCAGCCTTTTTTCCACGTCGCGCACCATACCGCCACCACCCGGCGCCACGCAATCGACACCGACAGAGAGGAATAGATAGCCTTCGGGATCGACAAACCACCATTTGCCGTCGATTTTTTCCGTGCGGAAAAATCCGGTAGCCTTCACCTGCGCCTGACGATAACCGCCGTATTGCGAATAATTGAACTCGTCGGCACTGACGGGCAGGGCATCTTCGGCTTCCCATTGGGCTTTTAATTCTTTTTCCGAATGGATTTTGCCTTCCCATTCGGCGAGGTTCCACTGCCCAAATTTGTCCACGGCGGGTTTGTCGCCCAGATATTTATCGCCCGGATCTTCTTTCGCCAGCGCGATGGAACGGATTTCGAAGGTGGGCTTGCCGATTGGCGCACGCATTCGTATCCCGATGGAATCAACGCCGTGCAAGGGTCCGCGACGTCCGCCCAAATTAACCCAGCCCACGAAACGAGGCTGATTGTAGGTGGCGGCAAGATCAACCGCCGCGCCGGGCAAATGGCGATAAAACTTCAAGGGAATGGCGAGCTTGTTCCACGCCCCCGGCACATAATTCATTATGCGCAGCTCGTTGTAGCCGTCCGCCGTGTTGAATCCGATATGGAAACGTTGGGGGGAAGTCATACGAAAATCGAGGACTACATAGTTGTACTCGTCCCAATCCAAGGGCAAACCGGGCGTTATGTCGGCAATGGCAAACTTGCGCCCCGACACTTCCTTACTGTTGTCGAACTGAACGACAAACCGCTTTTTGCCAGCCGGATATGCAGTCGATGCAACCGCAAACAGCAAAAGCAACGAAAAAATTAAACGAAACTGTCTCATAGTATCAATCGCTAAAAAATAAATTTTAATTTCTGTTTTTTTGATGAAATGTATATCGCTGTAAAGATAGGAATTATTTTTTAACTTTCCGCAAATTTCAACACCATAATAAAATCTTCCTCGTTCTCGCCAACCGTCTCAAAACCAAGTTTCCGGTACATTGAGGCGGCGTAATTGGCTTTCTGAACGCTCAACGACGTTTGTTTGTAACCACAAGCACGCAGGTAATCAATCATTTCCGCCATCAACCGCGTACCGATGCCACGGTTTCGGTATTCGGGCAACACCGAGATGGCAAATTCGGGCGTTTCGGCATCAACGTTGCCATAACCGCGAATGCTTCCCGGTTCGTCCCCTGCCAAAACCCGCACCCAAACCGCGCCGACAACCCGCCCGTCTGTTTCGGCGACAAGGCAATGATCGTCTTTCCGTGTCCCGAAACGGGCGATATAATTCCAAATTTCGGGCGTGCGGACGATTTCTCTCGGCAGAGGCGCAACGCCTTCGGGCAGGAAAATCGCCTGATAACAAAACTCTTCGAGCAGAGAGCGTTCCGATGGGCGAAGAAGACGGATCAATGTATTCATAAAATCCTGATTCTCAATAGTATTTTTCAATGTTGCCACCGGGGAAATAGTGCGATAAAATCCGCCGGTATTCGTAGCCTTTTTCCGCCATCATCGCCGCGCCAATCTGACAAAGCCCCACGCCGTGTCCCCAGCCCGCACCAATAAAGCTAAACTGCTGAGGGATACCATCTTCGTCTTCATTTTCGGCATCGACAACAAACGCCGAGCTGTACAAATGCGTTTTCGACAGCGTGCGGCGGATTTCCAACTCTTTGCCGAGCGTCATTACCCTTTCCGTCCCAATAATTTTTAAGCGGACGATGCGGGCGGAAGCGCCTCGCTCGATGGGTTCCATCGCAATGATTTTGCCAAAGTCGATGCTGGAACGTTCCTTTATCAAAGACGAAAGTTCGTCCTGCGAATAGACTACTTTCCATCGGTAAAAAT
>JAISYO010000109.1 GCA_031269865.1 Dysgonamonadaceae bacterium
TCGCGTGAAACACATACCAAAGTTCTTGGTATGAGCGATGAGCAGTTGCGGCTGTTCGAGGGAGTGGGTCGGTGGTGTCGGTAATTTTTTTCGGGTGTCCCATTGCGCAAAACAGGAGTTTTTTTGTATTTTAATATTTTTTAATTAATATTCCTGTCTTAGTAACAAAACCCCTGATTTCCGCTTCCTTTATGTGAAGGAAGCGGAAATCAGGGGTTTCGTGCAAATAATCTATCTAAACCGTATCAATTAGCCTTGCTAATTTCAATGTTGTCGAGGAACCATCGGTTGGCAGTGCTTAGCTTCCAGTTGGTTTGACGAAGTGTGATCTTGGTGTCTTCGGTAATCGCAACTCCGGTAAGCTCTATTTCGGCTCTGATCCATTCGAGTTTATGTCCACTCGCCCAGCCCGATGGGGGTATGTTAAATTCCACCTCACTGCTTCCGTTGGCAACGATGACAAGCAGGTTTACCGGATCGATCACGCCCGAACCTTGACGCATCGGACACCAATCGAAAGCCAACACGGCTGTAACGCCGGACGGGATATTCGTGATTTTCGGAAAGACGATACCGGCTTGGTAGCCTGTCTTGCCGAATTTGAGGTAATTCTGTTGAAGATAGACACACTCGCTCGCGTTATCGCTGGCGGGGGTAACACGCAGGAATTCATAACCTTTCGTAAGAAGAGCATCGAGCGATGAAACACCATCGACCTTCGGTGTCGGTATCTGCGGTGCGCTTGCGCTGAGGTTGTCCGTCTCTACGGTTTGCCCTGCATTGCCGGCTAGCGACCACGGATTGAGCCACTCAAAATTCTCAGAGAAATAGATGAGTTTAAATAATCCGTTATCCGTGAGCTCGGCAAGGATAATTTTAACCGCGGGGGCTGCCACTCCGTCGAAAAACCCTTTGACAGTTACGCTATGGGCGTTCAGCGCGGTAAAGTCTATTGATGCCGGAATATCCGTGATGCTTACTGAGTAGGTGGCACCCTCAACCATAATCTTGTTGCCCGACACAACGCCGTTTACTTCAATGAATTGTCTCGAACCCGGATTGTAGGTGTCGAGCTGGTTGCTTATGTCCGTCGCCGCAGGATAAGTTACCGTCCCTCCCGTTGAAAGGGTTTCTATCCTGTCGGCTTCCACGATGGTAAGCGACTGTGCATTAGAGGATTTAGATCCCATAACGGTAACTTTGTCTCCAATACTTACAGTCGAGGAACTTAGGACATAGACGTTGTTTTGCCCATCGGTGGCAATAAATCCTGCCGACGTGATGGTTATTACCGTTATATTGGGTACGGTTACGACTGCCTCGTTGTCCAAGGCGTCGAGTTCCCCAATCGTGTATTCCTTACCGTCCCTGAACTTGTCGCCTGCTTGCTGTATCAGCACTTCTGCCCGGCTGGCAAGGGTACGTCCCTTGAATACCACCGTTGCTTTTCGCGGATTGTCCAAGGCGCCACCGCGCATATTGTCGGATACCGAAATCGTTACGTCCATCACGCCATTGCCGGAAGTAGGGCTAATCGTTACCCATTCGGGAACTTCCGAAATCCATTCGGCATCGGCATAAACGGTAATGATTTGTTCCGTGGCACCGTTTCCTTCGAAATTCAATGCACTGGCGCTTGCCAGAACAGCTTCCGAAAGTCTTGTTTCATCTTTCTCGCAACCCCCGATAGAAAACAGGGTTGCCGTTAGAAACAGAGTTGTTGTGTATCTTGAAAATTTCATAATCATATAAATTAAAATTTCATACGTTCCAATTTAGAAATTAAGTCCGTCATTCCAACCCGGATTCTGCGTGAGCGCCTTGTTAAGCGAACGCTCATTGATGGGAATGGGATAGAGGTAGTCCCTCACTTCGTTAAACTTGGTTCTTTCAACATTCTGATGAAAGTCGAGATTTCCTTTGTTTCCGTTCGTGAGAATGATTTCTTCGCCAATCTTATATACCTGAACACCTGCGGGGGCAGATGGTTTGGCGCCGTCGTAAAGGATTAAATCGGTGTTTCCGTCGCCGGATAGATCGTAGGAACCGGGTCCCGGAAAATACATGCCGATGAGATTCCTGTCGAGGCAAGCCCCTGCTTTCCATCGTACAAGATCGTTGAATCGGAAGCCTTCCTGCATCAACTCAACCATGCGTTCCCGGCGGATTTCGAGAATGATGCCGCTGCTGACATTCGGGTATATCTCTTTGAGATACCGATCTGCCGCCACGCCGGTACTGAGATTGGGCATACCTGCCCGTGTCCGAATCTTGTTCACGGAAATATCCAAGTCGTTCTGCGACAGCGAGCCGAGTTCGGCTTTTGCTTCGGCATAGTTCAGCAGCGCTTCGGCATAGCGGTAAACCGGAAGATCGCAGGTAGAACGATCGTTGCGATCGACATTGCCGCCGGACGCCGTAGGATCCTGAACGAACTTGATGGGCTGATAGCCGGTAACCGCCACTCCAAGATCGGGTGCAAGCACTTCGGTATTTCCGATTCGCTTGTATCCGGGGGTACGAATGCTCTGCGCTAAACGCGGATCGCGGTTTTTTACCTCGTCGGTAAACGACATCGACTCCCAGCCGGGCTGATCGGTAAATGCCGTGCCGTCGCTCATCAAATACATATCAATCATGTTCTTGGTGTAGCCCGGTCGTCCTTGCGTCGGCACTAAGGTATAGGCGGTGGCATTGTGGTAGATGCCCAGCCCGAAATCGAACTTGATTGCCATGATGTACTCGTCCGTGCTTGCGTTTTCTTGCGCGAAAAGCGTCAGGTAATCCTTGTCCGGGTTGCCTGTCGTATAAAGTTTATACGGACTGTTGTCGATCAACTCTTTTGCGGCGGCAGCCGATAGTTCGAGGTAATACTTATAGTCGTGCCCTTCGAGGGAAACGCCGTGATATTTCCGGTAAGTTCCTTCGTAGAGGCAGAACCGTGATTTCAGAGCCAGCGCAGCCCACTTGTTGGCGCGGTAGAGGCTGATTGCAGAAGGCAGGTTGGCAATGGCTTCGTCAATATCCTCAATCATCTTCGTCATGATCAATTCACGCGAATCCCGCGGATTATACAGTTCTTCGTCTGCCGAACCCAGTTCCGTTTCGTACCAAGGCACATCGCCGAAGCGTTTGATTTTCTCGAAATAGAAGTAAGCCCTAAAAAATTTTGTCAGTGCGGTGTACTTGGTAACCGCCGCTTCGTCGGGACATTGGGGCGCATATTTGATAAGCGTGTTCATGCGGCGCAAATCAGTCCATGTCCAGCCACCGCCGGAATTGGGAACCGTGCGCTTGTTGCCCCCCTGCAAAATATCGGAAAGGGTTAGTTGAACCAGCAAATCGCTCTGTTCGTTGAACGGGGATTTGTTCAGCAAGTTGTTATAGAATGGGTTGCTGAATAGTTGAAGATCGCCTTCCGTCTTGAAATAATCCTTTTCCGAAATTTTATCCAAAGGTTTCGTGTCGAGCAGATCATCACAAGCCGAAAAACCCACCGTTAGCGCAATAATAGTTAAAATAATAAATCGCTTCATAGTGATTGTCGTTTTTTGTTGTTTAAAAAGTAATATCTATACCAAACATAAACGTCTTGGGCCAGGGGTAATAACACTGATCGCCATCCGTATAGCTTCTGATGATCGCTGATTCGGGATCGACATATTTAGAGTTTTTCTTGATGGGGGACCAATAGCAGAGGTTCTCGCCAGAGAAATAAACCCGGAATAAGTCAATTCCAGCCTTTTTTGTCAGCTCTACCGGAATCGTGTATCCTACCGTCAGGTTTTTGAACCGCAGGTAGCGGATATTCTGCAAGTAGCGATCGTTCACTTTGCTCAGGTAACCGCCCGTTGAGGCGTATGGTCTCGCACGCGGGAAATAGGAATCCGGATTATCTTCCGCCCACACCTTGCCGAGAAAATCCTTTGGCAAGAAAGTCATGTAGGGGTAGGAATAGCATCCCCAGAAAGGCGTCGACATTCCGTTGGGGTACCAATAGTGGTTGCCGGTGCCTTGGAAGAAAGCCGATGCGTCGAAGCCCATCCATTTGATATTGGCATTGATGCCATAAGAAAGGCTTGGAAGCGCGTTGCCCAGCACCTTGCGGTCGCCCGGATCGTCCACCGTGTTGCTGCCGATGCCCCATTTGTGGTCGCCGTCGGTGTCGAGGAATTTGAGGTCTCCGGCAAGCCAGCCGCCGGTCAGACGGCTGTTGCTATAACTCAAATCCACTTCCTTGGCGTATGCTTGAGCCTCTGCGTCGGTTTTGAAAAATCCGTCGGTTGAGAAGCCCCAAATTTCGCCGAGGCGCATTCCTTCGTAGTAGGCTTTTGCAAAGGATTTTTCAGGGTTGTCGTATTTCGTGATCACGCTGTTGTAATCACTGACGTTGAACCCGATGCCGTATTCGAAGGGTTTACCGCCGAGATCGAAATGATCCCGCCAATTGATGGCGAGTTCGTATCCCTTCGTCCTCAGATCGGCGGTGTTCATATCGGGGGGATCGGCTCCATATACGCTGGGCAGGGCGATGCCGTCGGTTAGCATATCTTTGGTGTCGCGGATATACACGTCCCCAGTGAAATTGAGGCGGTTATTCAAAAAGGTGGCATCGAGTCCAAGATTCCATTGCTGGGCGGTTTCCCAAGTCAAGTCGGAAGCCACCGGTGCGCCCAACGAAGAGTATTGTGCCATCGAAGTGCCTTCGTTGAAAGAGAATGCTGCAAATTTGTTGATCGAAACCAAGCGCATATAGGCATAATAGGAAGAAATGTTCTGATTGCCGAGGCTACCGAGAGAAGCCCTCAGTTTCAGGTTATCGACGAGATCTCGCGCAGGTTCGAAGAACGGTTCTTCCGAAATGCGCCATCCAACCGAGCCTGAGGGGAACCAACCCCAACGACTTCCTGTTGCGAAACGCGAGGTGCCGTCGTAACGTCCGCTCACTTCGGCGAGGTAACGTCCTTTGTAATCGTAGTTTACACGTCCGAAGAAGCCCAGCAGCGCGTAGTCGTTTTGTCCGCCGCTAACACCTGTCAAGGTTTCGCCCGCATCGTTCGGGGCTACGAGGTTCAAGTCGTCCAAATTTATCGAGGCGAGGTTACGCCCCCATGCCCCGATATTCTTGCTGTTCCACGTTTCGTAGTTGGAACCGCCGGTAGCCGACACGTGGTGTGCGCCACCGAAGGTTTCATCGTAGTTGGCAAATACATTGGCAGAATAGTATTGTCTTGTGCCGACGCTTTCGTCGAGTTGATTTTCCCCTGCACCGGTAGTGTAGGCAGCCATCGCCGCATCGGGATACTCGCGGTAGTAGAACGCGCTTGATCGGCTCGAATTGCGGGTTTGATATTGGCGGTAAGTGAAGTCGCCGGTAAGACTCAGGGTTTTAATCGGCGTGATCACTAAGCGCGTGGTATTGGCGAAGTCGCTTACGCGATCTACGTTGCGGTGCGTATTTTCGTTGAGAAGGATATGGCGTCCGTTGCCCACTTTGTAGCTTAGGTACGGCGTTCCGTAGAGCCACGAACCGTCGGGGTTCTTCATTGGGAAGTTTGCCAATGCGTGTCGGGACAGGTTCGCAAGGGTGTTTTCAATGCTGCCATCCCCCAATGACGTGTATTTTGAACTGTAGAACGATGTGTTGTTGGACAAGGTTGCATATTGGTTGATGCGGAAGTCGATTTTCGAACGCAGGTTGTACTTGTCGAATACGTCGGGATTCGCTTTCTGAATACCTTTCTGCTGATCGTAGGCTGCCGAAACAAGATACTTGATGTCCTTCGTCCCGCCGCTGAAAGAGAGGTTGTGCTGCTGAACCGGACGCTGTTGGCGGAAGAGCATATCCCACCAGTCGTAGTTGCCGTAGTAAACCCACTGCTTCCGTCCGCCTCGCACGTCTTCAACAACCCACGGGCGATCGGGGTTTTCCGTTTTGTCGTTCACACGCGCCAACAGTTCCTGCATATCGCGATCGGTGTAATTGACGTACAACGTCCCCGAATCGGCTTTCCAAAACTTGTTGATGGTATAAACTGACCAGTAGCCTCTGTTTTCGTAATCGGTTGATGTCGTGGGTTCTTCCCAACCCATGCGTCCGCTGTAACGCACCAGCGCTTTGCCGTCCCGCGCCGCACCGGATTTGGTGGTAACGAGAATAACCCCGAAGGCGGCACGCGCCCCATATACGGCTGCGGCTGCGGCATCTTTGATGACGGAAATGGATTCCACGTCGCTTGGATTGATGCGGTTGAGATCGCCAACCGCGCCGTCGATCAGTATGAGCGGCTCTGCCCCGTTGATAGAGGTTATGCCGCGCACATTGATTGAAGGTGTATCGCCGGGCTTACCGGAAGATGTCGTAATGTTAAGTCCCGATACGGAACCCTGCAACATCAGCGGTACAGAGTGAGCAACGCGATCTTCGAGGTCTTTGCCTCCCACAACCGCCACGGAACCCGTGAGGTTTACCCGTTTCTGCGTACCGTAACCGACGACAACCGTTTCATCAAGAAGAACGACGTCTTCCTGCATATAAATGGTAACGTTCTGCTGGGTTGCGGAAACCTTAACCTTTTGGGAAATGTAGCCCATGAACGAAACATTCAGGATAGCCTCCCCCGATGGCGCTTCGACTGTAAAACTCCCGTCTTCGGAAGTGATACCGCCCTTGGTTGTTCCATCGAGCTGAACAAGCACGCCCGGCATGGGTTGCTGTTCGGCGTCAAAGACTTTTCCTGAGACTTCTCTATTCTGAGCCGACAAGGACAAGCCCCCATTTACCAGAAGTAGAGATAGAACCAATAGTCTAAATACTCTCATAAAATCAATGTTTTAAAATTAGTGATATTGATGATGCCAGTTATTTTTTATAGTCGTTTATCGAAAATGCTTTGGGACGCTGCATATCCTCTGTCCAGGTGTTCCCAAATTCATCTTTGACGGTAATTTTCAGGTCCACATTGGCATCGCTTGCTTTTACCTTGAAAAAATGCGTGAAATTTTCGGTAATGAAGTTGGGCGCCGACGTGAGATTTGCCTGATTGAAGCGTTTTACGGAAAGTGCGGCGATGTGAAGCGGATCGTAAGCCCATACCGCCGTGGGTGTCAGCGTGTTGTCGTTTTCATCTACAATGCTCAACGTCCACTTCGGATTCCAGTTCCAAATGTTGATCAGCACCTCGTTGTTGCTGTTAGCCGGATAAGCGGTAACGTATTTTTGATACGCGGTTGTTACGCTTGCTTCGGCATTCGTCATATTGGGAACGTCTGCCATCGAGAAACTTACGTTGTTCAGATCGTAACTGCGGAATTGATAGTCCTCCGTCCATCCGGTTGCTTTGTATAGCCACTTGAAATCAGTCCCGGAAATATCCCAGATGCCATATCCCCCCGGCGTTCCGTCGAGGCTGATGTGAACGCCCTGCGTAAGATTGCCCGACCACCACCACGAAGCGCATATCGCGCCGGAATTGTGTTCGTAAAAATTCTGTCCGCCCACGATGCTTGATTCGGGCGTTACATTGAAAATCAGGTGCGTATGTCCCGTTACGAAATGAACCTTATAGCCGTTCAAAATGTCGAAGAGGCTGTTGGTGTTGGCATTGTCGTGATCAATCTTGAACGTGGATCCGGTTGGATAGAACACTTGCGCGTGCATCGCAACGACAAGGGGTGTGGACTTGCTCACGTATGACAAGTCTTTTGCCAGCCATTTCAATTGTTCGGCGGAAATCGTCTTTTTGTAATTGCGGGCAGTCGTTCCATCGTATTGGCTGCAATCAATGTCGTCCAACACAACATAGTGAACCTTGCCGATATTGAAAGAATAATAAGTGGGGGCAATCTTGTCCCGGTAAGGTATTTCCGCGGTAAAATCCGACATGGCTTTGAAATCGTTGTCGTGGTTGCCCATAACGTGGAAGATTTGCAAATCTTTGATCCCCTTGTTGATGTCTTCCAGATATTGCGGAAATTGATACTTGTTGTCATACCAATAAAAATCCCAAGTCATGTCCCCGAGTGCGATGGCGTACATTTTCTCGCCCTTATGGCTGTTCATGTAATTCGTCAAGTCGGTTGTGAAATCCGTGAATTGCGCCTTGTCGTTGGTGCGGTTGGCGAGGTGCATATCGCCGAGCATAAAGATTTTGTAGGAATCTTGGTTGCTCACTTTTTTGAGGCTGAAATCTATCCGCTCGACAACGTTGGCAGCCCCTTTCAGCGCGTATTGGAACAAAGGCAGCACACCGCTTGACGGCACTTCGTATCCGCTTGGCACCGAGATGAATACCTTGCCATTCTTCTTGGCGGATTTGAGTTGGTAAATCCCCTTCTCGTTGGTTACGGTTACTTCGTCGCCATCGGACACCACGACGTTTTTCACGCCGCCAGCCTCGGCAGAAACAATACCGTAAACCGTAGTGCCTGCATCGGGGACAAAACCAATGTCCTCATTAATGTTGATATAGGTTTTCCCGAAGGACTTTGTTCGCGAACCCCTTTTGATGGAAACCGTGTAATTGCCGCTCGTGCACCCACTCGCCAAACGTATCGTGAAGCTCGTGGAAGAGGCTTTGACGATGGGGCAGACGAAAGACACCCCCGCGTCCGATTTTAGAATAAACGAATCGTGAGTGAGGGGCGATTTTCCGTCTTTTACCGTAAAGACGTATTCCCCGCCGTTGGAAACGTCAATCAGGGCAGGAAGCACAAATTGCACATCAAACTCATCTGTAACCTCTCCCCCTTTGCTGCTGCAAGCCATAAATTGAAAACCGATGGCGAGCAAGAGCAATAAAGATTTCGTGGTGCTTTTCATTTCGAAACTTTCATTTTATAGTTCATTTCTTTTGTCAAATAGTTGTTATTCGAAAGTTAATTTCTTTCAGATTCTTTTTATTTTGTTCCAAAAGTAATTCATTTCGAAACAAACCTCAAATTATCTAACATCTTTTCGTTTTATTTAACGAAGTAATTTTTGCAGTTCTTCCGGCTGATCGGTTGTGATGATGTCCACGCCCAATTCGATGAAGTATTTCATATCTTCTTCCTTGTTTACCGTCCATACGTTTACCTCTAAGCCTAATTTATGGCTCTCTTCCACCCATTCGGGGTGTTGCCGCAGCGCGTTCATCGAGTAATCAATTCCAGCCAGCCCCAAATTCTTTATTTTTCTTGGCGACAAATCGCCGTCCAAATAATAAATTTTGGTGTCGGGCAATAATTTTTTGAAGGCAAGACAAGCATTGATCGAAAATGCGATGATGTCGGTGCGGTTCAACAATTTATATTTTTTCAACGCCTTTACAATCTTTTGGGCGGCTTCGTCCTCTCTCGACAAATTAGATAACGACTTCATTTCCAAAACAACACGTGTGTTGGGCTTGTTCAACATGGATTTCAGGTATTCGTCCAGCGTCGGAAGTTGTTCGCCGTTGTCTAAACGGATTTTGCGAATCTCGGACAAGGTGCCCTTTTCCATACTCACGCCCTTGAACGTACCGTCGTGATTGACTACCAATTTGCCGTCTGCCGTCATCCAAACGTCAAATTCCG
Source organism: Dysgonamonadaceae bacterium (assembly GCA_031269865.1). Taxonomy (GTDB): domain Bacteria; phylum Bacteroidota; class Bacteroidia; order Bacteroidales; family Dysgonomonadaceae; genus JAISUH01. The sequence goes on from JAISYO010000109.1 coordinate 9,559, forward strand.
AACCGAAAGCCCCGATGGAATCGGCTTTCGCAAAAGCTGCCAATGAATTTTGAGCCGATCCGGCTACCTTCCAATAACCCCTATGGGCTACCACTTTAACTTGTGCTTGCGAAACAGAAAATACGGCAAGCCACAATAATGCGAAAAAAGTAATTTTTTTAGTCATGTTGTATAAATTATTTAAGTTATGTAATCGCCCCTATTAAGGGTTCTTGAGTTTTCGCATCAGTTACATTGCCCTTTATAAAAGTTCGGGCTGATAAATTTAAACCTGCCAACACCAAGAATGCGATTGCGAAAAAGACTTTTAATAAATATTTCATCCTGATATTTTAACTATTTTACAGTGGCAAATTTCTGATATTGTTGTTACGAGGCACCTGCAAATTTGATACATTTTTGTTACGCTTCGGCTAACCGCTGGTTGGCTGCTTTGGGGAACCGGGTCTGTATCAACGTTGGACATTTTAATAAAAACTTATTTTGATGAGGTACTTATATGAGTTTTTCTGCTTTCCTCAATTGCCTTTCCTTTCTTGAAACAAAGAGCATGAGTAGAATCGCCATAATGCAGCTGATGACGAGAACCGAGAAATATAAATTCCACGTATGATCTTCGTCGATTAAGTAGCCCAGCAGGGTGTTGGCAAGCAGGGCTGTGCCAAAAAAATAGCCGAAAAAACCAGTCAATCCTGCCGATGTCCCCGCTGCGTTTTTCGGGGACAAATCCAAGGCTTGAACGCCAATCAACATAATCGGGCCGTATATCAGAAAACCGATGGAAAACAAAGCGGCGTTGTCGATCAGCAAGGTGTTCGTGCTAAACAAATGCAGGAAATCATCGACAACGCCCCCCTGCCCGTTTTGCCAATAAACCAATACCGCCAACATTGTCAGCGTCATAAAGATGATGTTCGCAACGGCTCTTCGCCCTTTGAACACCTTGTCGCTTATCCAGCCGCAGAGCAAAGTGCCGGGGATAGCCGCAAGTTCGTAATAGGCGTATGCCCAGCCCGAAGCCTTGATGTCGTAACCTTTTACTTGTTGCAGGTAGGTTGGCGCCCAGTCGAGAACGCCATATCTTACCGCATACACAAATACATTCGCAATGGCGACAAACCAAAGGATTTTATTGTTCAGCACGTATTTAAAAAAGATGTCTCTCGTGGATAGTACCTCTTCTTGGGCTTCCGTATAATTCGGGGGATAGTCGTCGCGGTATTTTTCGATGGTGGGCAAACCGCAAGCCCTTGGGTTGTCCCGAATCAAGAGGTAGGCAATCAACGCAATCAAGATGGCGATGAGTGCAGGAAGGACAAAGTAACCGAATTGGGCGCAAGCCAACTTCGGATAGCCTTTCATCAATAAAAAGGAAAATCCAAACGAAGTGATGGGACCGAGGGCTGCCCCGCCAATATTGTGCGCGGTATTCCAGATAGACATTTTGGTGCCCCTCTCTTTGATGGAGAACCAATGCGTCATGACACGTCCGCTGGGGGGCCAGCCCATTCCGCCAACCCAGCCGATCAAAAATTGACAGACAGCCATGCTCGCCACATTGTAAATCCCCAACTTGGAACCGGCGAGCATCGTCGCCAACGAAGCCAAGATAAGTCCCAGGGGCAGGAATTTCCGTGCGTCCGAACGATCGGATATGCCGCCCATAATGAATTTTGACAACCCGTATGCAATCGCATTGAACGAAAGGGCAAACCCCAGCGAGTCCTTCGAAATGCCTAAGGTTTCTTCCAAGATGGGCATCGCCAAGGAAAAGTTTTTCCGGACTAAATAGAAGGCTGCATAGCCCAGAAAAATCCCGGCGAAAACTTGAAATCGGTATGTAGAGTACGCAAAATCAAGAAGTTCTTTTTCGCTTTTTGAGGGTTTGTCAGAGGGCGGCAGCAAGATATTTTTCATACGATTTTTTATTTTTTACTTTCGGCGTATGTAACCTTTGATGATTAAAATTATCATTTACTTCGGGTATTTAATGTTTTTTTTAATCATGTCGGTTTCATTCTTTTTGTATTTAATCGAAAGGGAAACCAAATATAATCAAAAAATTGTTTGCAAATTGAATTTTGACTTTTTTTAGATGAAACAACTACAAAATAAATTTGTCTTTCATCGGTGTATATTGTATAGCGTTTAGCCTAATAGATAATTACGCGCCAATTTCGTAAATTCATCGACTTGGCTTTCTTCCCACTTCTTGTCTTTCCCGATTTCTTGCGCCACTACCGACGCGATTTTCGGGGCGCAATCAATGGCGGCTTGGGCATCGAGAAACAACAGCCGAACCCTTCTTGCGAGAATGTCCTCAACCGTCAGCGCCATCTCTTCGCGTATCGCCCAAATTACCTCGGCGAAAGTGTAGCCGTAATTTGAATGGATTTTGGCGGCATATTCGGGCTTTTCCTGCTGTATTTCTTTGATTTGCGGAATGTCGCTGCCATACACGTAAAGATGGGACGAGCGATCTACTTCTTTCTTGGGTATGTTCCCGTGTATGGATAGACGGTGGGTTCTGCATTCTGCTTTCGTGAGCTCGTGGACTTCAATAGCCTTGTCGATAACATCCTTTGCCATTTTCCGGTAGCTCGTCCATTTCCCACCTGTCAGCGTGAGCATTCCCGATTCGTGCGCGACTACTTTGTGGCTTCGCGACACTTCTTTTGTGCTTTTCCCGGCTTGTTTGGGCGCAGCCAACGGTCTCAACCCTGCGAATACGGACAAAACGTCTTTCCGCGTGGGTTTTTTGTTGAGGTACATTTGTGCCGATTCCATCACAAATTCGATTTCTTTTTCCAAGGCGCGGGGTTCGTAGTTCGGTTCTTCCACCAACGTGTCGGTGGTGCCAACCAAGCATTTGTCGTGCCAAGGGACGATGAACAAAACCCGTCCGTCCGAAGTTTTCGGAATCATTACGGCGTTGTCGCTCAACAAAAAAGACTTGTTCAACACGATATGGATACCTTGGCTTGGAACGATAAACTTGCCGTGATGGGGGTTGTCCTCGTTCAAAATTTCGTTTGCGAATACGCCGGTGGCGTTGATAACCACCTTGCAATGAATCGTGTATTTTTTCCCCGATATTTTGTCCGTTGCCTCAACCCCAATAATTTTGCCCTGCTCGTTTTTGATGAAGCCGTCCGCTTCCATGTAATTTATCGCGCAACCGCCCAAATCGTCAATCGTTTGCGCCATATTGATTCCGAGCCGCGAGTCGTCGAATTGTCCGTCGGTGTAAACCACCCCGCTGCGCAAGCCTTCCGCCTTGATGTTCGGGAGTTCCTTCAACGTTTTTTTCTTCCCGATCAACCGCGTTTTCCCCAAACTCAATTTCCCCGACAAGAAATCGTAGAAAGTTAGTCCGGCTGCATACAAGAAGCTGTTCCACAAGGTGTAATTGGGGATTACGAAATCTTGCGTTTTCACTAAATGGGCAGCGTTGTGCGACAGAAGCCCCCGCTCTTTCAACGCTTCCTTTACCAAATCAATGTAGCCCTGCGCCATATACCTGACGCCGCCGTGTATCAATTTGGTGCTTCGGCTCGAAGTCCCTTTGCAAAAATCGTGCGACTCCAAAAGCAGGGTTTTGAACCCTCTCGACACGGCGTCGATGGCGCTGCCGAGTCCGCTCGCGCCCCCGCCGATAACGACAAAATCCCATTGGATAGACTCGTCGGTCAATTGTTGTAGCGATTTATTTCGATTCATTTTGGATTATATTTTGATTGGGCAAAAATAATACATTGTTTTCACAAAACGAAATAATCCGAAATAAAAAATAGGATAAAACGAAAATTTATGACGATTTTCCGAAAAACGGTATAATAAGAAGAAGCAAGCTCATTGTGCATTTGCGAGAAATTACTCCGTAGGAGTGTTCCGTAGCGAGGGGAACTCCTACGGAGTTGAGAGGAGGGCATTTCCTACCCTGCACTATGCCTGCGGCTTGTACGGGGTTATTCAAGGGATAGCCCTGCCGGGCTAAAAATACAAATGCACAACAGGTAAAAAATAGTTCATTCGCAAAATTCAAAACAGTTCTAAATTCCAATACTTTTTTGCTAACTTTGCAAGAGATGAGAAAAAAAATAGTATTTTTGACAAACGAATCAAATTATGAGAAAATGAAAAATATAGCTCAACGACATCAATTTATTATAGAGAGACTTAAAGAAAAAGGTTGGGTAGGGGTAGAGGAAATCAGCCGGGAATTGAACGTTTCGGAAGTAACGGTTCGAAAGGATTTAAAATACCTCGAAAGCAGAAAATACCTTTACCGAAAACACGGCGGGGCGAGTGATTTGAACACCATCATCACGGACAAGCATATCGACATAAAAGAAAAGCAGCACCGCGAAGAAAAGGAACGGATTGCAAAAGAGGCGAATAAGTTGTTGGCGTCGGACGACAAAATCATTATCGCTTCCGGCACCACCTTGTTGGCTTTCGCAAACGAAATCAGGGTGCAAGACAGCTTAACCGTGATCACGTCTTCCGTGAAAGTTTCGTTGGCGTTGTGCTACGATCCTCATATCGAGGTTATTCAGTTGGGCGGGAATATCCGAAAAAATTCGGTTTCCGTCATCGGGCATTACGCCACGAACATATTGGAAAGCGTGTCCTGCAATAAATTGTTTATCGGGGTGGACGGCTTGGATTTTGAGTATGGATTAACCACCTCGACGCTCGACGAAGCCTTGATCAACCAACAAATGATTGACGCGGCTCAGGAAATTATCGTCCTGACTGATTCGTCGAAGTTCGGCAAACGGGGCTTCTGCAAAATTTGCGGGGTTAATAAAGTCCACCGTGTCATCACGGACAAGAACGTGTCCAAACATGTGGTGGATATGCTTTCGGAACAAGGAATCATCATAACCGTTGTTTAAGATGAGGCGCAATCTTGCTTTCGTGTGGGGAGTTTTGGTTCTTTTCGCGATTTCCGCTTGCGATAAGGATCAGGTGTCGCGCATCGACGATTATTTTGAGGAATTTGCCACCGTGATGAACGACGGTCTCACCGTCAAGTTTAAGCTCGACAACCAAAGAACCCTCATACCGAGCGTGCCGGGGGCGTTTTCCGATAAAAAAGACACTCAGCGCGTGGCGCTGAATTATACCCCGCTCAACGGCGACACCGTGAAGGTTAATGCCGCGCCGAATGTCTTTACGGACTCGTTGCGGACGGACAAATTCCCTGCCGAGTATCATACCGATCCCGTGAAAATACAAAGCGTGTGGGTGGGCGGTAACTATTTGAACGCGATAGTGGAAGTTGAGTATCACGATGCCGCGCATACCGCCGCGCTTTTTTTACCCAACCCCGCCGAACCCGGCAAATTGTATTTCAGCTATTCGCGAAACGGCGATGCCGCCGGTTATCCGAGGACGGCTTACCTTTCTTTTTCGCTCGATGGATTGAGGGACAAGGTTGTAGCCCTGCCCTTTAACTTTGTCGTGTACATAAACACTCACGAGGGTATGCGCAACGTCGAATTGCGCTTAAAGTGAGCCTGTTGAAGAACTTGCTCCCTGCCGATTAATTATTTTTAAAGATTTATTGGAAAATGAAAGTCTCTTGGTTGGGCTAATGTAATGAAAATTATGTATCTTTGTGCCCAATTTGTCCTGTTGTCCGGATAATAGAATCGTCCGGGCAGGTATTTATAGCAATTATATTGTATGACTAAACAATACAAATTGATAAATAACGCCATAGGCTGGGTGGTGTTTGCCGTTGCCGCTGTTGTTTATCTAATGACCATCGAGCCTACCGCAAGCTTTTGGGACTGTGGGGAATTTATTACCCAAGCGTATAAATTGGAAGTGGGACACCCCCCCGGCGCACCTATTTTTATGTTGGTTGGCAATTTGTTTACCCAATTTGCGTCCGATCCGTCGCAAGTGGCGAAAATGATCAATACCCTGTCGGCGTTGCTGAGTGCCTTTACCATCTTGTTCCTCTTTTGGACGATAACGCATTTGACACGCAAGCTGGTCCTTTCCGAAAAGGACGAAGCCCCAAGCCTTGGGCAAACCATTGCCATTATGGGCAGCGGATTGGTGGGCGCGTTGGCTTACACTTTTTCAGATACTTTTTGGTTTTCGGCAGTCGAGGGGGAAGTTTACGCCTTCTCTTCTATGCTCACGGCATTGGTTTTCTGGTTGATTTTGAAATGGGAAGACAATGCCGAAAAACCCGATTCCGATAAATGGATTGTCCTCATCGCCTACGTGATGGGCTTGTCCATCGGGGTGCACCTGCTCAATTTGCTCTGTATTCCCGCCATCGTGCTGGTATATTATTATAAGAAACAAAAGAACTTTACGTGGGAAGGCGTCTTGTTTTGGAAAGGCGTATTGGTTGCCCTGCTCGGTTCATTCGGTTTGATTGCCGTGCTGATGTTCGGCGTGATACCCGGTTTCACGAAGGTGGGCGGTTGGTTCGAGTTGTTTTTTGTGAACACCTTGGGTATGCCTTACAATTCGGGCGTTTTTGTTTATTTCATCTGCCTTGTCGCCACCATCGTCGGGGCTTTGTACGAAACGATGGCCGCGAAGCAGAACGAGAAAAGGGCGAAAATTTTTTTTCTGGTGGGGCTTGCCCTTGCCGGGGTGCTGTTTATCGGCGGCAGCGTCTTCCTATGGCTGATGCTTATCGCGGCGGCTCTCTATTTCATATTCAAATCGAAGAAGATGAATATGAAGTTCGTAAATTTAACGATGTCGAGCCTGTTGGTTATACTGATCGGTTTTTCCGCGTATGCGATTATCCCGATTCGATCAAGCTCAAACCCGCCGCTCGATTTGAATTCGCCGGAAGACGTTTTCTCGTTGGGCAGTTATCTCAATCGCGAACAGTACGGACAAACGCCGTTGCTCTACGGCAGCACCTATGCTTCGGACGTGGAAAGGGACGGCGAGGGACGTGCTCAGTATTCCGAAAAGAAAAAATACGCTCGGGTAATCAAAACTTCGCCCGAACAAAAAGACAGGTATGTGGTTTCCACAACGGTGGATTCCTATAAATATACCAATTCCACCCTTTTCCCAAGAATGCACTCCAATCCCGCGAACCCTTCGTTTAGGAATCACATTCAGGGCTATCAGATTTGGGGTGGGGTTGTCGATAAAGATACGCCGCCGACGATGTTCCAAAATTTGCGATTCCTTTTCAGCTACCAAATCAATTATATGTATTGGCGGTATTTTATGTGGAATTTTTCAGGACGTCAAAACGACATACAAGGCGATGCGGGAATTACCAAAGGGAATTGGATCACGGGTATTCCGGTAATCGACGAGTATGTGCTCGGACTTGGGCCACAGGATCATATCGCGCCCGACGTGGTGGACAATAAAGGACGCAACGTTTATTTTATGTTGCCTTTCCTGCTGGGACTCATCGGGCTGGTTTATCAATTGCGGTTGAAAGATAAAGGGGCGAAAAGCTTCTCGATTGTCTTTATGCTGTTTTTTATGACGGGACTTGCCATCGTGCTGTACCTCAACCAAACGCCGTTTGAACCGCGTGAACGCGATTATGCCTATGCCGGCTCGTTTTATGCCTATGCCATCTGGATAGGGATTGGCGTGGCAGGTATCGGGCGCTTTTTGCGCGAATACATAAAAAACACCACCCTTGCCGCTTCCATAGCCACTGTCGCCTGCCTGTTTGTGCCGGTGTTGATGGGGGCGCAAAACTGGGACGATCACGATCGTTCGGGACGTTATTTGGCACGCGACACGGGCTTTAATTACCTCAGTTGCGTGGAACCCGGCGGCATTATCTTTACCAACGGCGACAACGACACCTACCCCTTGTGGTACTCGCAGGAAACGGAAGGTTTCCGCACCGATGTAAGGGTGTGCAACCTCAGTTTTTTGAACACCGAATGGTATATCGATCAAATGTTGTGTCAGTCCTACGAATCTTTACCCCTGCCGATAAAATGGCCACGCGAACGCTATTACAGCGAAAATGGCGGGCTTGCCTACGTCATTACGAAGAAGCAGATCGAAAACGCATTGAAACGCAGCGACATACTGCCCATTTCCTATTCCACGTATTACGATGTCAATAGTTACAAGGATTCGGTCTCGCTCGCGCAAGTGATGGAAAACCTGCGGACGGGGAAAAATGCCTCGCCCAAAAATCCGTTTTTGGAAGATAACGCCGCTGTCGTACCGAGCAACTTGCTCTATCTCGATGCGGACACCACGAAAATCGACTGGAAGGCGTTAAATTCCAAGCCTTCCTCAAAAATGCAGTTCAATGTGAGTGACAAAAATGCGTTGCATCGTCAGGAATTGATGATTTTGGAAATGCTGTCGAATATAAACGCGGAAAATTGGAACCGATCCATTTCCTTCGCCACAACGGTGGACAAGGATCTCTTCCTGAATATGACAAACAATTTCACGATCGAAGGCTTGACTTACCGCATTACGCCCGGAAAACCGCTCGACGGCGGCGTGAATGTTGATGCGGCTTATGACAATATGATGAATAAATTCCGTTGGGGCGGATTGGAAGAAAATCCGGATATTTACCTCGATGAAACCGGACGCCGTATGATTTCCGCCTTCCGTACGTTTTTCTTGGAATTGATTGACGCGCTGGTCGAAAGAGGGGATACGGACCGGGCGCTCGCGGCATTGGATAAATGCGTTGCGGTGATGCCCGATAGAAGCGTGCATTACGGAACGGACGGGGTTCGTCTCGCCGAGTATTATTTCCAAATCGGACAGAAAGAAAAAGGCGCGGCAATGCTCGACAACATATCGGCGAGGATCATCAAAAACCTCGATTGGTATCAGCGGTTGAAGCCCGCGCAGATTGGCAATATCCCCGGCGATATTGTGCGCGAGAATCTTACCCCCTTGTTGCTCGCCGCAACCGTGTATCACGAGTACGACGCGGAAAAATATCAGCCTCTGGCTGAGGATTTATTGGCGCGAGCCCAATTCTTCTATATGCAGGGGTTCAGATCTTTTGCCGACATTATTCTGAAAGAAATAACCGACGGTTCCATTCGCGCTTACCACCGGGCAGCCGATAGTCAGGACACCACCGCGCAAAAATCAGAGGAAACGATGATGCAGCGCACATTGCAAATGATGAATCAGTTCAACCCGAAATTGTTGGAACAATACAATGTGGGTAGTCAATCGGATTCTGCAAACTAATGCGAACTATGACAAGAGATTATTTTCGTTGCTCGTTCAGCCAACTGTTTATTTAGTTACGAAGACAGTATGTTGATCGAACAACCACCCTTTTTGTATCGGATATTTTTCCCGAAGGCTTTTTGGCGCATACCAAAATCGGGACAGAAAACCGTATATCTTACGTTTGACGACGGTCCCATACCCGAAATTACCCCTTGGGTGCTGGACTTGCTGGATACGCATCAGATAAAAGCCACTTTTTTTTGCGTGGGCGACAACGTGTGCCGGCACAACGATGTGTTTCGCGATGTGCTGTCGAGGGGACACCGTGTGGGAAACCACACCCAAAACCATTTGCAGGGGTGGCTGACGGCTACGTGGACTTTCCTGAAAAATACGGATAAAGCCGACGCCCATATCCATTCGCGACTGTTTCGCCCGCCTTACGGGCATATGCGTTATCCCCAAGCCTTGTTGTTGAGGGCGAGAGGCTACAAAATCGTGATGTGGGACGTAGTTACGCGCGATTACAGTTGGCGGATGACTCCCCAACAAGTTTTGGAAAACGTGAAGAAATATACCCGCGACGGGTCGATCATTGTTTTTCACGATTCGCTGAAAGCCGAGAAAAATTTGCGCTACGCGCTTCCCCCCGCAATCGAGTGGCTCAAAAGGGAAGGGTATCGTTTTGAGTTGATACCCTAACCGAAATAGAAAATTTTAGCCCATTTGTGGTATAAATAATATTTATTAAAAGAAATGTTCCGATTTTTAATTATCTTTGTGCTCGGAACAGGTTTTTAAGTAAATGTTTTAGTCATACTTGTTATTTTTTTATATCGAGTTGAGAAATTGCAGTTTAATATACCAAAGTTATGATTTTGTTTTTCATTTTGGTGTCATTTGTTCTCGCTATATTTATGGGGTCGATCATCATTCCATACATAATGTTGATTACTTTTCGTAAAAGATTGTTCGATCCTATTAATAATAGGAAAATTCACAAAGGTGCCGTTCCTCGTTTGGGAGGGGTTGCTTTTGCACCCGTGCAATGTACTCTCCTCACGCTGTCGGTCGTTTGTATGTATAAGTTCAATATTTCTGAAATAGACACCCACACCTCTGCGGTGCTGCCCATGTTTTTGGTGTTGATGGCAGGGGTCGTGTTGCTTTTCATGGTGGGGATAATGGACGATTTGATAGGTGTGAGCTACAAATGGAAATTCGCG
>JAISYO010000153.1 GCA_031269865.1 Dysgonamonadaceae bacterium
CGCATCACGATTCGGCAAAACGAATCGCAGACGAAAAAGAGAAAATCATAAAAGTGGAAAGTCGAATTATAGGTTGATTATGAACTATGAATCCATATATTTCATCGGAATCGGCGGTATTGGAATGAGCAATCTCGCCCGCTATTTCTTGTCGCAGGGCAAGCGCGTGGGCGGATACGATCGCACGCGCACGCAACTTACAGACAGGCTCGAAAAAGAGGGCGCCTTCGTGCATTACGAAGATAATGTCAACGCTATCCCGCTCGCATTTCTCGACAAAGAAAAAACGCTGGTGGTTTACACCCCCGCGGTGCCGGACACCCACGCCGAAATGGGTTATTTTCGGAAAAACGGCTTTGTCTTGATGAAACGCGCACAAGTGCTGGGCGAAATTACCACGTTCAGCGATGCCGTCTGCATTGCCGGAACGCACGGAAAAACAACCGTTTCGAGTATGACGGCGCACTTGCTGAAACAGTCGCACCTTGATTGCAGCGCCTTCCTCGGCGGAATCCTGAAAAATTACGACAGCAACCTGCTGTTGTCCAACAAAAGCAAGATCACGGTTGCCGAGGCGGACGAATACGATCGTTCTTTTCATTGGTTGCACCCGTGGATTGCCGTAATCACGTCGGCAGATCCCGATCATCTTGACATTTACGGAACGCCGGAAGCCTACCGGCAGAGTTTCGAGAAATTTACCTCGCTCATTCGCCCCGGCGGTTATCTGATCATCAAAAAAGGCATTGCCGTTACGCCGAACTGCGACAAATCGGTAAAGATTTACCGCTATTCCGAAACGGAAGGCGATTATCGAGCCGAGAATATCCGCATCGGCGAAGGGACGATTGTTTTTGATTTTGTTTCGCCCGATCAACGCATTTCCGACATCGAGTTGGGCGTTCCGGTAAAGATAAACATAGAAAACGCGGTGGCTGCCATTGCCGCTGCGTTGTTGTGCGGCGTGAACGCCGATGAAGTGCGCAAGGCGATGAAATCGTTTGCCGGGGCGCGTCGCCGTTTCGATTTTCATTTGAAAACCGAAAATACCGTTTTCATCGACGATTATGCGCACCACCCCGACGAATTGTCGGCTTCCATTGAGTCCATAAAAATGTTGTACCCCGCGAAGCGGATTTTGGGTGTTTTCCAACCCCACCTTTATTCGCGGACACGTGATTTCGCCGATGAATTTGCAGAGAGCCTGTCCAAATTGGACAATGTGATTCTGCTCGACATCTATCCGGCGCGTGAAAAAACCATTCCGGGTGTTACGTCGGAATTGATTTTCGATAAAATGACGTCGAAAAATAAAGTGCTGCTGAAAAAATCGGAATTGCTGGATTATTTGCAACGGAAAAACGATATTGAGGTGCTTGTAACGCTCGGTGCGGGCGACATCGAATTTTTGTTGCCCGATATAGAGAAGATATTGAAATAGTTGGTTATCTTTGTAAACGAAGAATATGAAAAAGTTCTTGCTTATATTTGCTGCGTTGCTGATTATCGGCTATCTTGTTTTTGCGGTGTTTTATTTTGGAAAAGCCTCGCAGACAGATGTTTGCAACCGCTTTGAAGTCATCGTGAAAGATAGTGGCAACACCAAGCTTATTCAGGCGGTTGAGGTGGAAACATTCTTGAAACAGAAAGGTTTAAACCCTGATGGCAAGCCCTTGAAAGAAGTGAATACCCACGCGATAAAAGAGGCTGTCCTGACGAACCGTTTGGTAAAATCGGCGGAGGTATATACCACGGCGCAGGGTGCGGTGGTGGCGAATATCTATCAGCGGAAACCCGTCTTGCGGGTTATTCCCGATGGGGAAGCGAGCTATTACATCGACAACAACCGCGAGCGAATGCCTGTTTCGTTGAGTTACGCCATTTACGTTCCCTTGGTTACGGGGGCTGTCAAGGAAGATTACGCCAAAAATGAGCTGTACGATTTCGCGCAGTACCTGAACGACAATCCCGATTGGGACGCTTGGGTGGATCAAATTGTGGTGCGCAAAAACCGCGACGTGGAAATCATTCCGCGCATTGGCGATTTTCGCATTGTGCTGGGAAAATTGGACGATTACCCTGCCAAATTAGCCAAATTTTCCCTTTTCATCGAGAAGGGCTTGAATGTGGTGGGGTGGAACCGCTATTCCGAAGTCAATTTGAAATACGACAATCAGGTGGTTTGCACGAGGAAATAAAACAGATAAGATGAAAAAAACGGCGTTGTTGGCGTGGATAATTGCTTGTGGCTTTCCGTTTTCGGCGATGGCGCAAGAAAAATCCTTTGCGCAAAAGTTGTCCGACGCGGCAATTTCGCTCACGAAGCAACGTGTAACTTACGATGCGTCCTATTTCCGTATCGCCTATCCGGGCGGCGATATTCCTGCCGGTCGCGGCGTTTGCACCGACGTGGTTATTCGGGCTTATCGCAATTTGGATGTCGATTTGCAGAAAGAGGTACACGAGGATATGGCTGCCCATTTCGGGAAATACCCCAAAATTTGGGGCTTGAAACGCACCGATACGAACATCGATCATCGGCGCGTGCCGAACCTGATGACGTTTTTCTCTCGGCAGGGCAGTTCGCTGAAAGTGTCGGAAAATCCGTCCGATTACCTGCCGGGCGACATCGTTACTTGGGTGCTCGACAACGGCTTGGCGCATATCGGGCTGGTGGTGGACAAAAAATCGCGCGACGGCAAACGTCCTCTGATTGTCCACAATATCGGGCAGGGGCAAAATTTAGCCGATTGTCTGTTTTCTTTTCAGATAACCGGACATTATCGCTACGAAAAATAAACCAAAAGACAACCAATGTTGTTTTTATTTTAATAAAATTGAACAAAATGCAAACAGGATTTATAGTAGCCATCGACTTGGGAAGCTCGAAGATTACGGGAATCGTGGGGCGAATGAACGAAAACAATGTCATTTCGGTGTTGGCGAGCGAAAGCCTGCCTTCCAAAGGGTGTATTCGCCGCGGATTGGTGTACAACATCGAAGAAACATACGGCATCGTCCGTAAATTGATAACCGTGTTGGGAAATAAGCTGGATCGCAAAATCGGACGGGTTTACGTTTCGCTCGCCGGGCAGTCGCTTCACACCGAGAAATGCCGTGAGATGGAACAATTAACCTCGTCGGGCATCGTTACCGAAGAGGTAATCAACCAATTGCGCCAAAAAGCCGAAAAATACAAGCCCGAATTGTATCAAAAATACGCGATCGCCGACGTAGAGTATTTTGTTGATGATCGCTCGGAAAAAAATCCGGTGGGTGTTACCTGCTCGCAAATCGAAGCCGATTTTGAAATCATCGCCGGACGCGCAAACCTCTTGACGAACATCAAAAAAAGCATCGAGGAAAAGCTGGATCTGCCGATAGCCGGCTATGTCGTCGGTGCGCTTGCTTCCGCCGCCATCGCGCTCAGCAACGAAGAAAAAGAGTTGGGCTGCGCCTTTGTCGATTTTGGCGGTGGAACCACCACGCTTTCGATTTACAAAAACAATATCCTTCGCTATCTCGTGGTTATCCCCTTTGGCGGACGAAGCATTACCAAAGATATTTGCACACTCAACTTTTTGGAAGACGAAGCCGAGCAATACAAGATAAAATTTGGGAAAGCGAAAGACAATCAAGAAAATACAATGTTCGCTTCCCCCTTTTCGTCGAAATCCGAAATTGATATGGTGGAACTCAACAAGGTTATCCGTATGCGTTTGGACGAAATTACCGCCAACCTGAAAAAGCACCTTTCGGGTTACTTTGGGCAATTGGGTGCAGGGCTGGTTATTACCGGTGGGGCATCGCAGTTGAAAAATCTCGATTTGTACTTGGTGGAAAAACTAAATATGCCCGTCAGGAAGGCTTCCGCTAAAAAAATGATGATAAACAATTCGCCCGAACTCGCCAACGATCCCGCTATGACACAAGCCTTGGGTATGCTGTTACTCGCGAAAGAAGATTGCGAGGAAATAGCGGACGGGGAAAACAATGCGCCCAAGCCGGGCAATCGTTTCAGAACTTTTAAAGATAAACTCAAAAAGAAGCAACAAAAACCAGAGAAAGAAGAGCAGAAGAAAAGGGAAAAGGAAGAGAAGGACAAAGAGGAACAGAGGAAAAAAGAACAGGAACAGAAAGGGGGAGAACGTCCGAATAATGGCAAAGGTTTTGTAGAAACAGTCATAGACTTTTCGGAAAGGTTATTCAAGGATCCGGAAGATGATGACGAAGAATAAAAAATGCGGATAATTTTATACGTAAAACAAAACGATTAAATCCTATAATAATATGGATGACAGTATATTAGATTTTGAAGTGCAAAGGCTTACCGAGGCTATCATCAAAGTGATTGGCGTGGGCGGTGGCGGTGGAAACGCCGTGAACCATATGTTTCAGGAAGGCATTCACGATGTTTCTTTTGCGCTTTGCAACACCGACAATCAAGCCTTGATGAAATCGCCCGTGCCCGTGAAAGTGCAGTTGGGCGAACTGACGACAGGCGGTTTGGGCGCGGGAAACAAACCTGAAGTGGCGCGTCAAGCGGCGGAAGAAAGCATCGACTTGATTCAAGAGCTATTGAGCGACGGCACGCGAATGGCTTTCATCACTGCCGGAATGGGTGGCGGCACCGGAACGGGGGCTGCCCCTGTCGTGGCTCGTATCGCCAAAGAGATGGGTATCCTTACCGTAGGCATCGTTACCATTCCCTTTGTGTTTGAAGGACCGCCGAAAATTGTTCAGGCATTGAAGGGCGTGGAAGAAATCGCCGCCAATGTCGATGCGCTTTTGGTTATCAATAACGAAAGGCTTCGCGATATATATCACGATTTGACGATGCTCAACGCCTTCGCTCGCGCCGACGACACGCTGGCAACCGCCGCAAAGAGCATCGCCGAAATCATTACCGTACACG
>JAISYO010000056.1 GCA_031269865.1 Dysgonamonadaceae bacterium
CGACATTGAAAATGAGGTAGATACGAATAAGAAATAAGAAATAAGAAAATGGGATTGATATTCAACAGAAAAAAGAAACCGAATGTGAATTTAGCTGATGCTGCGCCTTTGGTTTTGCAACGGCTCGTGGTGTTGGGCGGCGGCGAAAGTGGCGTGGGCGCGGCGGTTTTGGCGAAAAAGAAGGGCTTTGCCGTGTTCTTGTCCGATTCGGGCGGGATTAAGCCGGAATATAAGACGGTGCTTGAACAATATAGCGTTGAATATGAGGAAAATGGACATACGGAAACCAAAATCCTCAATGCCGGCGAGGTGGTAAAAAGCCCCGGTATCTCCGACGCCGCCCCCCTGATGCAAAAAATACGCGCGAAAGGAATCCGCGTGATTTCGGAAATCGAATTTGCAGGGCGTTACACCAACGCCAAAATGATTTGCATCACGGGCAGCAACGGCAAAACCACCACCACAAGCCTGATCTATCATATTTTGAAGTCCGCCGGACTGAACGTTGGCTTGGGCGGGAATATCGGGAAAAGTTTCGCGCTTCAAGTGGCGGAAGGCAATTACGACTATTACGTGTTGGAAATGAGCAGCTTCCAATTGGAAGGCGTATACGATTTCAAGGCTGACATTGCGGTGTTGATGAATATCACGCCCGATCATCTCGATCGCTATGATCACAATATGCAGAATTACGTGGACGCCAAGATGCGCATCGTTCGCAATCAACAGGTGGACGACGCTTTCATTTATTGGATGGACGATCCCATCGTAACGAAAGAGATTGAGAAACTGAAACCTACGGCAACGCTTTATCCCTTTGCGGAAAGCAAACACGGCGATGCTCTCGGTTATTTGGAGGATCGCAAAATGGTTATCAACGTGAAAGAACACCGATTCGATATGGAACAAGAATTGCTTGCGCTCGAAGGAAGGCACAACCTCTATAACTCGCTGGCTTCCGGTATAGTGGCCAAACTTCTTGATATTTCGGACGAAAACCTTCGTCAGTCGCTGGCTGATTTCAAGGGCGTTCCGCACCGATTGGAAAAAGTTGCCGTGGTAAAAGGGGTGCAATATATCAACGATTCCAAGGCAACCAACGTCAATTCTTGTTGGTACGCCCTGCAAAGTATGCGCACGAAAGTGGTTTTGATCCTCGGCGGGACAGACAAGGGCAACGACTATTCCGAAATCGAGGATTTAGTAAGGACGAAAGCTCGCGCACTCATTTTTATGGGGAAGGACAACAGTAAGTTGCACGCTTTTTTCGATGGCAAAACAGACGCGATAGAAGACGTGGCATCTATGCAGGAAGCGGTTGCCAAAGCCTACCGCTTGGCGCAAAAAGGCGATACCGTGTTGCTCTCGCCCTGTTGCGCGAGCTTCGATTTGTTTAAGAACTACGAAGATAGGGGCGATCAATTCAAAGAATGTGTGAGAAAATTGTAAACCCCATAACCCCAAACTCAAAATAAAATTGACTTATGCAAGAAGAAAACGATATTCAAAATCCCGAAATCAGTCCCGAAGCCCGAAGCTCGAAATTCATAAAAATTTTCAAGGGCGACAAGGTTGTCTGGGCAGTGTTTTTGGCTCTCTGCGTGATTTCGCTGGTGGAAATTTTCAGCGCGACGAGCACCATAGTATATAAATATCAGAACCAATGGGCGCCGATTTTGCGGCACGGTATGTTTTTGATGGGTGGCGTCGGCGTAATTTTGCTGATCCACAATGTACCCTACCGCTATTTTTCATCGCTGTTTTTTGTGCTGTTCGTTTCCATCATCTTGCTGATACTGACACCGATAATCGGTGCTACCATCAACGGTTCGGAACGCTTTATTTCCGTCTTTGGATTATTTACCATACAGCCGTCCGAAATTGCGAAAATATCGCTGATGGGCACCATCGCCTATTTGCTAAGTCGGCAAAACGGAATAAACGACGGCACTCTGTTTAAATGGATGATCGGCTTGATGGTGGTGGTGTGTGGCATCATCGCGATGGATAACCTTTCCACCGCCGTGCTGTTGTTCGTGGTTTGCTTTATGCTAATGTTTATCGGCGGCGTGAAGCTCTTGCGTTTGGCAAAAGTAAGCGTGGTGGGTGTCGGCTTGGTAATCGTATTGGTGCTGGCGTTGAAATTTATCCCCGAATCAGCTTTCGAAAAAGGTCCGTTGAGCCGTTTTGGGACGTGGCAAGCCCGCATCGAACGTTTTTTCGGGGGGACAAACCTAAGCGATGAAGCAGATGAATTTACGATTACCGATGAAAATTATCAGGTGGCGCACGCCAAAATAGCCATTGCCAACGGCGGTGTTTTGGGGAAATTCCCCGGAAACAGCACCGAGCGCGATTTCCTCCCGCAGGCGTATTCCGATTTCATTTATGCCATCATCATTGAGGAAATGGGCATAATTGGCGGAATTTTCGTACTTTTGCTTTACATTATTATCCTTATCCGTTCGGGAATCATCGCCAAAAAAATTGGGCGGCTTTTCCCCAAATACCTTGTTCTGGGTTCGGCGATGATGCTTTCGTTTCAGGCTTTTATCAATATGGCGGTGGCGGTACACCTGATTCCGGTTACCGGACAGCCTCTGCCCTTGATTAGCCGGGGGGGGACGTCCACGCTCATCACTTGCGCCTACTTTGGGCTTATCCTCAGCGCCGATCGTTTTGGGAGCGCCAAGAAAAAGAACAAGAGGGGTGGGGAAGAAGTTGGCATCGAATCCAAAAACGACGATTCCTTCGAGGACGCGAATGTCCCGGAAGCGCTTCAACCCGTGGCGGATAAAATTGAATTTGAAGTGATAAAATGTTTTATATAAAAAACTAATAATGAGAAAGTTAATACTATATATCGTGTCAATGTCGCTTCTGTTTGCTTGCGGACGATCCATTTACATGGAAAACGATACCGTTACTAAAACGCAGTTTGCGAAACTCAAAATACATTTGTCCAAAAATAACGTGAACGAGCCTTATTATCGTCAGGAACTGACTTTTGTAAAAGAAATCAGCCCTGAAAATGTTTCATACGAATTGTATGACGTGATGACATTATCGGACAAAAGTTTTGAGATTGATACCGAAAAAATGTATTTAATTATTGATAATAACGAAGTTTTTCCTTTGGAAAACGAATATGAAAACCAACATAACGGACAGTATGTGAAAAAAGAGGAAAAGGAAATCATGCGGGCAGATTCCATGAAAATTTCGGTAGTTGCCGGGTATAACGTGGTTAATGAAAAAGTTTATCAAATGATTCATCCCGTTTCTTCCGATGTGATGCAAAAAATATTGAGTGCACGTATCGTTGTCTTTCGGTATAGTTTGGGTCCCGATTTCATCAATTCTGAGATAAAAGGCTCTAATTTAAGTAATCTGAAAAGGTTGATAGCAGAATTTTAATATATGAATGATATGAATAAGACTCATCACAACCCTCGCGTAATCGTTAGCGGTGGCGGCACGGGCGGACATATTTTCCCTGCCATATCCATTGCCAACGCCGTGAAAGAACGTTGGCAGGACGCCGAAATCCTTTTCGTGGGAGCGGAAAACCGTATGGAAATGGAACGTGTTCCCGCGGCGGGATACAAAATCATCGGCTTGCCCGTGGCAGGCTTCGATCGCAAGAATCTGCTCAAAAATATCTCGGTTGTCCTGAAATTGCTGAAAAGCGTGCGTATGGCGAAAAAAATCGTGCGCGATTTCAAGCCCGACATTGCCGTGGGCGTGGGTGGATACGCGAGCGGTCCAATGTTGAAGGCTGCCGCCTCGAAAGGCGTGCCGACACTCATTCAGGAACAAAATTCCTACGCCGGCGTAACCAATAAGATGCTGGCAAAGAGCGCGACACGCATTTGCGTGGCATACGATGGAATGGAACGTTTCTTCCCGAAAGAGAAGATTGTCCTCACGGGAAATCCTTGCCGTCAGGATTTGGCGGTTTCGGACGAAAAGCGGAAGGAAGGCATTGCGTTTTTCGGACTCAACCCCGATAAAAAAACGCTGCTTATGGTGGGTGGAAGCCTTGGGGCAAGAACCTTGAACGAAAGTATCGCCGGCGCATTCCCGAAAATCGCGGGGGCGGAAGTGCAAGTTATCTGGCAGTGCGGAAAGTATTACTACAACGATATGCTGAAACTGAAAACGGAAGGAAAAATCCCTGATAACGTGCATCTTTACGACTTTATTTCACGTATGGATTACGCCTATTCCGTTGCCGATTTGATTATCTCACGCGCCGGGGCAGGCTCGATTTCGGAATTTTGCTTGCTCGAAGAACCTGTAATCCTTGTGCCCTCGCCTAACGTGGCGGAAGATCATCAGACGAAAAACGCACAGGCTTTGGCGGACAAAGGCGCGGCTGTAATGGTTGCCGATGCCGAAGCGCCGGCTTGTCTTTTCGACATCGCCTTGGATTTGGTAAACGACGGCGGACGCTTGGGAACGTTGAAGCGCAACATTGCAAAATTGGCGCAACACGAT
>JAISYO010000067.1 GCA_031269865.1 Dysgonamonadaceae bacterium
GCTGCGCGGCTATTGCTGTTGCCGGCACATTGACCTTGATTCTTTCCTTTGCCATACTTTTTTTTCACAAAAGTACGATTCCTTTTTCAATTGTACAAATTTATTGGACTTAATATAAATATTTTTTGACAAGAACTTTGCCCGAGACCCCGGTTCTATCGAGGCACAGCCGCCGGAGAGCTTCCTCTATCAGACCGTATAGAACAGCCAAAACTCAACGTTTTTTCCCGTTATAAGAGGTGGCTGCTACCCTACTCGACTGCCGTGCCAGTGCTGAAATCGTAGAACGTCTGGCGCATGAGGTCGGCGAGCGAGAGTTGGTAGTTGATATAGGCGTCGAGGTGAGTGTTATAGGCGGTGTTGAGGCGGTTGCGTTCAAGGGCAAGGGATTGTGAATCAATATCTCCGTCGGTATAGCGCTGCAAAGTGATGGCGAAGGATTTCTCGGCTACGGCGACGTTTTTCTCCAACAGTTGGAGGCGTCGCAGGTTAGTGTTGAGGTTGCCGACGAGGTTGCGCACTTCGGTTTCGATGCTGCGCTCGGTCTGTATCTTGGTGTAGGACAGTTGTCGCAGGCGGGCTTCGGCGGCGCGTACCAGCGAGCGGTTCTGCCCCCAGTCGAGGATAGGGACGCTGATTGTAAAGCCGATGCCGTAACTGAACGGTCGGTTGAGAAAGTCATCGTAGGAATTGCGGATGGAACCGTCGAAACCGACGCTCGACATAGGGTTGGCAATGCCGACACGCTCGAAATAGGCGTTGAAATTGCCGCGTACCATGCCTTGCGCTTGCTGCTGCTTGACGGTAAGTTTCTGCTGCTCGATGTAAATCTCGTTCTCGCGTATCTCAAGGCGGTTTTCGAGGGCGAGACCGACGGCTTTCTCAACGTCCACGATGACGGGCTGATAGTTGAGGTCGGAGTTGAGTATCACGCTGTCGTTCAGTTCGATGCCGAGAAGTTCTTTCAAGCGGTATGCCGTCGCGTTTTGGCTGTGCTTTGCCATATCGTAGGAACTCTGCGCTCCGGCGAGGTCAACTTCCAACTGCAAGGCGTCAACTTCGCGGATGAGACCGGCGGAGTATTTCTTTTGAGAGATGTCGTAAGCGTCCTGCTGGCGGTCGAGGTCGAGTTTGGCTATCTCGGCGCCGCGCTGCTGACGTAACAGGGCGTAGTATGCCGCAGAGACGTTGTAAACAAGGTCTAACTCACTGCGGTGCAGGCGTTTGGATGATGATTCGTAGTTGAGTTCCGCCTGTTTGAGTTGCGACCGTATAGCGTTATAGCCGTAAATAGCGTCTAAGGGCTGCGTGAAGCCGAGACGAGTGTTCATCGTGCCGGAATACGAGCCGGTAAAATAGTCTTTGAAACTCTGTAAACCGCTCTGAATGTAGATATTACCGTCGGTAGGGAGGGGCTGGTTGATAGTCAGCCCGCCGGTGTAGTTGAGTTTCTTGATAGGGAAGAAAACGCCTGTACTGTCGGCTTTCTGCTGGATCGTGTTGCTGAACTCCGGCAGGGTAAGGTTCAGGTTGATATGCGTTTTGAGGCGTGCGGTAGCAGAGCGCAGGTTGTAGTCGGCGATTTTGACGTCCTCGTTAAGCGATTTCATCGAGTAACTCTTGTCTCTGGCAATTCCGATGCTCTGTTCCAAGGTCAGACGATAAACCTGCTGAGCACTTATTCCGCTGATATTCAATATCATTATTAAAAAGAAAGACAGGATTGGGTTGGAAAACAACCGCCGGAATGTTTTTAACGATTCTATTTTCATATAATTATTGTGTATTAATTCTTAATTCTATCGGAGTGTATCTCTCCGTCGCGCAGGTAGATATTACGTGCGGCGTGGTTGGCGATATCCTGTTCGTGAGTGATGATGATGATAGTATTACCCTCATTATGAATAGCTTGGAAGAGAGCCATGATGTCTTCGCCGGTGCGGGTGTCTAAGGCGCCGGTAGGTTCGTCGGCGAGGAGGATGCCCGGATTGGTAACGAGAGCACGTGCTATGGCAACGCGCTGCCGCTGTCCTCCGCTTAACTCGCTTGGTTTGTGGCTCATACGGTCGCTCAGCCCTACCCTTTCGAGGGCTTGTTCGGCACGTTCGCGACGCTCCGGCGGCGGCGTTCCGGCATAGATGAGCGGCAGTTCGACGTTCTGCAGCGAGTTGAGGCGCGGCAGGAGGTTGAAGTTCTGGAAGATAAAGCCGATTTCGCGGTTACGCATAGCGGAGAGGGCGTCATCGTCGAGGGTGCTGACGTCGGTGCCGCGAAAGAAGTAATGCCCGGTTGAGGGCGTGTCAAGGCAGCCGAGGATGTTCATCAGCGTTGACTTGCCCGAACCCGACGGTCCCATAATGGCAACGTATTCGTTGAACTCAATATTGAGGTTGATATCCTTCAATGCAGGTATCAGGATGTCCCCAATCTCGTAGTTCTTGACCATATTTTTTATCTCTATAAGCATGATAACTTAATGTTTAATGTTTCAATGTTCACTCATACCGTATCGAATCCACCGGTTTGAGGTTGGCGGCGTTTTTGGCGGGGAGGTAGCCGAAACTGATACCTACGATGACCGAAAACGCGAAGGCGATGAAGATGGAATACAGTTGAATAGAGGTTTTGATGTCGGTAAAGAGCGAGACGGTCAGCGACAGCACTATGCCAAGCACGACGCCGATGATACCGCCCGTGATGCTGATAGCGACGGCTTCCGAGACGAACTGGCTCATTATGTCCTTCTTGCGTGCGCCGATAGCGCGACGGATACCTATCTCGCGGGTTCGTTCCATGACGGTGGCGAGCATGATGTTCATGATGCCTATTCCGCCCACTATCAGCGAGATTGCCGCGATAGCCCCTAAGAGGAAGTTGTAAATCTGGCGTTCTTTTTCTTCCTGTTTGAGAAGTTCGTAGGGGATGACGATGCTGTAATCGTCGTTGTTGAAATGGCGGCGTTTGAGGATTTCGCGGATGAGGTTCGAGGCTTCGACTATCTGCCCTGAATTGGCGACGCGCACGGTGATTTGTTTGATTTGGCTTTGCATCTGATTGGTCAGTCCGAAGCGCGTCAGATAGGTCTCTAAAGGCAGATAGACGTCGTTGTTGAGGTCGCGGGCGGCAAGTTCGCCGACTGTTTCGGTGAAGAGTGCCTTCGATTCGAGGATGCCGATGACTTCCAACCACTGGTCTTCGACCTTAACCATCTTACCGACAGGGTCTTCCTGACGGTAGAGTGTCATTGCGACGCCCGCGCCTAAGAGGCAGACCTTGCGACGCAGTGCGCTATGGGTCTCGTTGAGCCACTCGCCGCTTTTGAGGCGGTAGTTCATCATGCCGAAGAAGTCCGGCGTGACACCTGTAACGGTTGATTTGACCGATTTGTCGGCGTATTTCACTTCGGCGTTCAGTTCCGACTGGCAGGCGATTTTCTCCACCCCCGGTACTACTTCCTTGATAGATTGCGCGTCCTGCGTAGAGAGACCTGACGAGAAACGGATGCGAACCTCTTCCAACTCTTCGGCGGTAAGGTCTTTGTCGCGGACGATGATGTTGTTGACGCCTAGGTCCTGATACTTCGCAATAGCCTCACGTTTAGCACCTTCGCCAATAGATAGCATAGCGATGACCGATGCTACGCCGAAGATAATCCCCAGCATCGTCAGGAAAGAGCGAAACTTATGGTCAGTAAGCCCGCTCCACGCTAATTTTAAGTTTTCTTCTATTTGCATAAATATGGTTCAATGTTTAATGTTCAATCCCTCACAGGAACCTGCAATTGACGGTCATTCCGGGTTTGAGGCGCTCGTCTGGTTCGAGGATGCGCACTTCCACGTCGAACACTTTCTGACGTGTCTTGCTGTCGCCGCGGTAGTTGTTCCAGTAGCACAGTTTGCCGATATACGAAATCTCGCCTTTGAAAACAACATCTTTGAGCGCGTCCATACGCACCTCTACGGGTTGTCCGCGTCGCAACTTCAAAAAGTCGGTTTCATTGACGGAAGTCCCTACTTTCATATATTTTATTTCCGGGATATTAGCCATATTGTTACCGGTATAAATCTGGTCGCCAACCTTTATCGGTTTGTTCGTTTCCCAGTTATGCGAAATTTGAAACACGCCCGCAACCGGCGAGCGCAGCGTCAGGCGCGGGATGATAGCCTTGGCGTTGGCGACGTTGTTTTCAACCTGTTTAAGCCTGATTTCCTGTATCTTACGGTCATTATCCTGAATTATTTTTTGCAATTTCTGTTTGCGGAGTTCCTTTTGGTAAGCGATTTCAGCCTGTTTGAACTCTAACTCCTTGATACGCTTGACCCTGTCGCTCTCGAAACGTGATGATTCGAGTTCTATTTTGCGCAGTTCGAAGGTTGCCATCTCGTTTTTGAGAGAAGATAGGAGTTCGTTACGGATAATTTCCTGATTTACAAGCAATTTTTCGTAATTAGCGCGTTCCGTTTCGAGAACCGATTCGTTGTCGAGGATAAACTTCTGTACCTCGGTAGGGTCAAGTTGGATTACCGAATCGCCGGCGTTCACTATGGCGCCCTGTTCGAGGATGCCGGTGATTTTCATCTGATTCCAACTCTGGCCGTAACGCTGCATAACAAAAGAATAGTTGTTGATAGCCGCCAGTTCGCCCGTTTCCACTATCGTTTCGCGGGAAACTTTGCCGACGCTCTCATCATCATTACCTCCGCATGAAATCATCAAAAGCAATAAAAATAATATAACTGTCTGTTTCATAGCGTTATTTGGATTTTGATTGAACGGCAGCCTCTTTCTCAGCGGCAAACGGGTCGGCGAGAGCAATGCGGTCGTCGTCGTCCAATCCGCTCGTAACAATCACATAATCAGAGTTTGTCAGTCCCGTTTCCACTTCCGTTTTCACGAACCCGCCGCCTTTTTTCTTGAAAACGAAGAACTTATCGCCTTCCTGATGAACGCCTTCGACAGGTACAAACAGTTGATTTTCAATCTTATCTATGATAATTCTGCAACTGACCGTCAGCCCCGGCAGGAGGTTTTTACTCGATTCGTTAAGAATTATCTCCGACGGAAAGACTTTCACATTTGACGTCCTTTCCTTGTTGACAGCAAGGTTGGCTACCGTCAGCACCTTGCCGGTAAAAAGGCTGTCGCTGAAAGCGTCCGGTTTGATTTCAACTGGTAAATCTTTGGAAATCTTCGCAATATCCACCTCGTTGATGTTCACTTTGGCTTTCAGCAGCGTCAGGTCGGGCAGTTGGATGAGCGGCTGACCTGTCCAGCACTGGTCGCCGACCTGAAATTTGTTGCCCGAACTCCAATTTTGCGAGATGATGACGATACCTGGCGAGGGCGTTACGATAGACAGTTGCCTCAACGTGCTGCGAGCCTCTTCCAAACGCGCAATATACTGACCAATAGATAGTTCCTTCTGTTTGATATCTTCTTTCTGGATTTTCTCGCGGTTCTCGATGGTCTCGCGGGCATTGTCGAGGGCTATGACCGCCTTTTCGAGGTTGAGTTCGATTTCTTTCTTCTTCACTTCCGACTCGTAAACAGCTGATTCAAAGCGTATTTTCGATATTTCCTGCGAGATGCGCGTAACCTCGTAGTCGGCTTTCAGTTCTTCGAGTTCGGATTCCTGCTGCGCCTTCATCTTTTCGAGTTCGGCGTAACTGATTTCGAGGCGACTTTCGGCGTCCACAATGGCTTTCTGCACCTCTGTAGGGTCGAAAACGATGAGCGTATCGCCGGCATTGACCTCGTCGCCGTCTTTGACCATCTGTGCTATTTTAAGGTTGCCGTAACGCCACGAAATATTAGGCGAACTGATAGTGAGTGAGTTAACGGCTTCTATCTCGCCTTCCTCGTAGAGGTCAACGTAGAACACTCCGCGCGTAACGGCGGCAGTAGGCACATCATCGGTCGCCTGCTTCCCCCCGCACGATGCGAGCAGCGCCAATATCACTGCAATTGTTGTTTGTTTCATATTTTGCATTGTTTGATCTCAGAATAATTGCGAGCTACCTGTATTTCCGAGTCCGTTACGTTCAACGGAAGACGTGCTACCGCACTTGTATCGACTGGAGTTTCTTTCGTGAGGAAGGTTTTCTTTTTGACGTGTGCTGACGACGGTCGCAGCAAACTGATGACCTCGCCTTCACGGAGACCGTCGCTGATGATTGTTTCTTTCGGCGACGACAGTCCTGTCAGTACCTCTCTCATCTCGAACCCGCCGCCGCGCCGCGCCACAAACACTACCTTGACGGAATCTTCGTCATACACAGCCACCTGCGGCACGACAATAGTATCCTTAACCTCTTTGAGAATAATTTGGCACCGAGCCGAGAAGCCAGCCTCCGGCATTTGCATAACGCTGTCTAACGATGCCTCAACGTCGAAAAACTTCACTTTCGACTGATCGCCGGCTGAAGACATAACTATCGTTACCCCGCCGCCACTGAAAAACACTGTCCTGTTTTGACCGCTGCCGATAGGTTTCTTGGCGGTAATCTTCCCGTAGCCGACATTATCCGGCATAGCATCGAAAGAATATATCACAGAATCATTGACATTTATATTCTTAAACTCCATTTCGGCTGCCGAAATCAGCACCTTCATATCCGACACATCTGGAATACTGACGAGCGTCATACGGTTGTAAACCTTGTCGCCGACCTTCAACTTTATGCCGTTGGAACGGTTGAGACCACGCAAAGCCATACCGTCTTTTGGTGCTTTAAGTGTCAGATTGTCAATCTGTTTCTTAATATTTTCAAGCCCCCGCTCGCTCTGTTTTATCTGCAAGTCCATCTTTTTCAAGTCCGACTGCTGCATCACTTCGAGAGCCTTAAGCTTTTTGTCGAAGCGGGCGCGGTTGATGGCGTTACGTTCAAGTTCGAGACGTTTGATACGCGCCTCATTATCTGCCATATAACTAAGTTGTAGAGAATCGAGGCCTGCTAAAAGAGTTTGAGCGTCGTTATCGCGTATTTGGGCTTCCAAAACGGCGCGTTCCATTGCAAGACGGGCTTGCAGCAAATTATACGCCGCCCGTGAAGATTCGAGATTAGCCTCGACCTCGTCGTATTGAGTCTGAAAAGTCGGCACCTCTATTTTACAAACGATATCGCCTTCCTTTACCAAAACGCCATCGTCGATGATATATTGCACCGTGCCTTCAGGAATAGGCGGACAGCCGACGACGGTCATACTTAGCGGCTCCGTATAACCCTCAATATCAATATAATTTAAAAAATCGCCTCGGACAACTCTGTAAGTAGCAGTATTGAAATCCGACCCCGAATCGCAGGCCGCAATCATAATAGAAGTAAATAGCACCCAAACTATCCTGTTTCTCATGACGCATTTGTCTGTGTTATTAACCTCAGTTTTGGATGAGAAAACCTGAGGAAAATTGTTGAAAAATTTGCGAGTCAGCTATATTTTTTGCACATTTGTGTCTGATAACCAACAAATTAAATACAGCTAATATGGCTATACCTACAACGGACAAAGTTACTAATAACGGGCGAAGTTACTAAAATTTTCTGTATCGCCGCCGATTTCCGTAAAAATTTCATTCCCGAAATGAAAAAAATCCAAAAATTACCCGAAAACGGCAAAAAGCACCGCAACCGCCCGTGCGAGATGTCGGAAAGCGGAATCATTACCATCTTGCTGCTATTCCACATCGGACACTTCAAAGATTTCAAGCATTTTTACCTCGCCTAGGGGCATAAAATCAAATATGAAAATCGTCTGATGTCGCTGCACGACAGAATTTTACTTCGCAAACGCTCTGTAATTGAAACAATTAACGATGAACTCAAAAACAGTTGCGCAGTCGAACATTCACGGCGTCGTTCCGTAACCAACTTCGTTATGACCCTGATTTCCGCGCTCTGGGCATACTGCTTCTTTGATAAAAAGCCCGCCATAAAAGTGGATTATATGCCACAAAACGGGCAATTATCCCTGTTTTAATGCTGTGCAAAACTCAGCTTCTAAGGCTTTCAGCCTTACGTGCACGCACCGTCTCTACATTGGCGCAATCTTCGCTACCCCCGAACCTTATTTCGTAATTTTTAATTCGTAATTTGAAATTATCCCGCCAAATACCATTCGTACATTCGTTTTACGCCTTCTTCAATCTCTATTTTATGCCGCCAACCCAAGGCGTTCAGCTTAGAAACGTCGGTAAGTTTGCGAAGTGTCCCGCTGGGTTTTGAGGTGTCGAAAACGATTTCCCCGGCGTAGCCCACCGTTTTTTGGATCAGCGTTGCCAAATTGCGGATACTGATTTCTTTCCCCGTCCCGATGTTGATGTGGCAATTGCGGATTTCGGTTTTTCCTTCCGACAAGTCCGAAAAATCCACGTTTTCCATAACGAAGACGCAGGCGTCCGCCATCTCTTCGCTCCAAAGAAATTCGCGCAGGGGGTTTCCTGTACCCCAAAGGGCTAATTGCGATGACGTTATGCCGTATTTTTCCAATATCTCAGTGATTTCTTCCCAACTGTTTTTCCCCGATGTGTTTTCAATCGGGCGGCTGTCTAAGTCTTTGCGGATGGCCTCCCAATCGTTTTCCATCAGAGCTTTCGCCAAATGGATTTTGCGAATCATCGCCGGAAGCACGTGGCTTTTTTCCAAGTCGAAATTGTCATTCGGTCCGTAAAGGTTGGTGGGCATCGCGGCGATGTAGTTGGTGCCGTACTGCACGTTGAAGCTCTCGCACATCTTCAAGCCCGCGATTTTCGCGATGGCGTAAGGCTCGTTGGTGTATTCGAGGGGCGACGTGAGCAGCGCGTTTTCGGGCATGGGCTGCGGCGCGTATTTTGGGTAGATGCAGGTGCTGCCGAGGAAGAGCAGTTTTTTCACGCCGTGCCGGAAACTTTCGCCGATGACGTTGTTCTGTATTTGCAGGTTTTGGTAGATGAAATCGGCGCGGTAGGTGTTGTTGGCGACGATTCCGCCCACGTGCGCCGCCGCAAGGAAGACGTATTCCGGCTTTTCCTCGTCGAAAAAGTCTTGCACCGCCCTGCCGTCCAATAAATCAAGCTCTTTGTGTGTGCGTCCGACAAGGTTTTTGTAGCCTTTGGCGAGCAGTGCGTTCCAGATCGCCGAGCCAACCAAGCCCCGATGACCGGAAACGTATATCTTTGAGGATTTGTCCATAAATTCAATCTGTTTTTAGATACCGGCACGGCACGCCACGCCCCTACATTATGGTAGGATTCATTGCATTTCGCCCCTCATTTTCAGTTTTTTGACGAAACACATATCGTGTTCCACCATTTTTTTGATCAATTCGCGGAACGATGTTTTGGTGGGGTTCCAACCCAATAGCGTTTTTGCTTTTGTCGGATCGCCGAGCAACTGTTCCACTTCGGCAGGGCGGAAATACTTCGGATCGACTTCCACCAAAATTTTTCCAGTTGCGATGTCAATCCCTTTTTCATCAACGCCTTTCCCCTCCCACCCGAGTTGGATTCCGGCTTCGGCGAAAGCCAGCGTGCAAAACTCGCGCACGGTGTGCATCTCGCCGGTGGCGATGACAAAATCTTCGGGCGTGTGGTGTTGCAGAATCAGCCACATACATTCCACGTAATCTTTGGCGTAGCCCCAGTCGCGCAGCGAATCGAGGTTCCCCATATACAGCTTGTCCTGCATCCCTTGGGCGATTCGCGCCACGGCAAGCGTGATTTTGCGGGTTACGAAGGTTTCGCCACGCCGTTCGCTTTCGTGGTTGAACAAAATGCCGTTCACGGCAAACATCCCGTAGGATTCGCGGTAGTTTTTCGTGATCCAGAAACCGTAGAGTTTTGCCACTCCATAGGGGCTGCGCGGATAGAAGGGGGTGGTTTCTTTTTGGGGTACTTCCTGAACCAAGCCGAAAAGTTCGGACGTGGAAGCCTGATAAATCTTCGTTTTTTTCTCCAAGCCCAATATGCGGACGGCTTCCAGCAAACGGAGCGTGCCCACGGCATCGGCTTCGGCGGTGTATTCCGGCACGTCGAAACTCACTTTCACGTGGCTCTGCGCCGCCAAATTATAAATTTCATCCGGCTGAATGTTTTGGATGATGCGGATGAGCGAACTGGAATCGGTCATATCGGCATAGTGCAGATTGATAGTGCGTTGCTGTTTCATATCGCGAACCCATTCGTCGAAATAGAGGTGCTCGATGCGCCCGGTGTTGAACGACGACGAACGCCGCAAGGTGCCGTGCACCTCGTAGCCCTTTTCGATTAGAAGCTCTGCTAAATACGAACCGTCCTGCCCGGTAATTCCGGTTATCAAGGCTTTTTTTCCCATTGGGTAGGTGTTTAAAATATTTTCCATTTTTCTGTCAATGTCTTCAAAAGCGTTTTCGAGCCGCTTGGTGTGATATTGTTCGTACATTGGCGTTGATATAGCCAATCAACCCGTGTTCCTGCCAACGTTTTAAAATTTCGTTGGCGGGCGCATTTTTTATATTCCGCGTATTTTTCGAGCAGAAAGATAAAAAACCTTGTTTCGTTTGACACTTGTTCTTTGTTCATGTCAATGCACTGATATATTGTGAGTTGAGATAACTGCCTGTTTCTTTTTCGCTATTCCATAATTTGTAAATAAAATAGGGCGGCAGCGTTTTCAGCGAATTATCTTCATCGTTGAAATTTTCGGACAATTTTGTGTTGTAAAAAGCCAATGTCGCTTCCTGCTCGCTCATATTTTTGTCGTCAAATTCGTAAATGTTTATGGTTGGAAACCCTTCTTTGAAGAATTTAACGGCAGATTTTGCACGGTTTTCTACTTGCTTTTTGTCGTCGGACAAATAAAAACCACTTCCAAAATCAAGAAACCGCCACCCCTTCAACAAATCGGGCTGCCTGATTATTTGATTACTACCGTGATGCAGTTGCATATCTTTCGAGTTCTATACAACTGCAAATTTACAAAAACTTTTTGACATTCAGGCGCAAAAACGAAAAACGCCCCCAATTTTTCAATTCGAGGCGTTTTTGCGATATTGTCTGAACCTTGATTTTCATAAGATTAGCAAGATTCACAGAATTTTATCTTGGCAATCCTTTTAATCTTATTAAATTGTGGTTCAAAGACACTTACAACTTCGGTCCCGCTGCCACCAGCGCTTTGCCTGTTTCGTTTCCGGTGAACTTGGCAAAGTTTTTGATGAAGCGTCCGGCGAGGTCTTGCGCCTTGGTTTCCCATTCGGAAGCGGAGGCGTAAGTGTCGCGCGGGTCGAGGATTTTGGGGTCAACGCCCGGCAACGCGGTCGGAACTTCAAAATCGAAATACGGGATTTTCTTGGTCGGAGCCTTGTCAATCGAGCCGTCGAGGATGGCGTCGATGATGCCGCGCGTATCTTTGATTGAGATGCGTTTGCCAGAGCCGTTCCAGCCTGTGTTTACGAGATAGGCTTTCGCGCCCGAAAGTTTCATCCTTTTCACGAGTTCTTCGCCGTATTTTGTGGGGTGCAAACTCAAAAACGCTGCGCCGAAACAAGCCGAGAAAGTCGGAGTCGGTTCGGTAATGCCGCGCTCGGTTCCTGCGAGTTTTGCGGTAAAGCCCGACAGGAAGTAGTATTGCGTCTGTTCTGGAGTGAGAATCGAAACGGGAGGCAACACGCCGAAAGCGTCTGCCGAAAGGAATATAACCTGCTGTGCGGCAGGACCTTTTGATTTCGGTTTCACAATTTTTTCGATATGGTTAATCGGATACGAAACGCGAGTGTTTTCCGTAACCGATTTGTCGGCGAAATCAATCTTGCCGTCGGCGGCAACGGTAACGTTTTCGAGCAGCGCGTCGCGGCGGATTGCGTTGTAGATGTCGGGTTCAGCCTCTTTCGAGAGATTGATGACCTTTGCGTAGCAACCGCCTTCAAAGTTGAACACGCCTTCGTCGTCCCATCCGTGTTCGTCGTCGCCGATAAGCAGACGTTTCGGGTCGGTACTCAAAGTCGTTTTTCCTGTGCCTGACAAGCCAAAGAAAATTGCCGACGATTTGCCTTCGAGGTCGGTGTTTGCCGAGCAGTGCATCGAAGCGATCCCTTTCAGCGGCAGCAAGTAGTTCATATACGAGAACATACCTTTTTTCATTTCGCCGCCGTACCACGTGTTGAGAATGATTTGGATTTTTTCGGTAAGGTTGAAAACCACTGCCGTTTCGGAGTTCAAGCCAAGTTCTTTGAAGTTCTCAACTTTGGCTTTCGATGCGTTCATAATCACGAAATCGGGTTCGCCAAAATTTTTCAATTCCTCTTCCGACGGGCGGATGAACATATTGGTAACGAAATGTGCCTGCCAAGCGACTTCCATAATGAAGCGCAGTTTGAGGCGGGTGTTTTCGTTAGCGCCGCAGAAAGCGTCAACCACGAAGAGTTTTTTGTTTGACAACTCTTTGGTAGCGAGTTTTTTAAGTTCAGCCCAAGTTTCTTTTGAAACGGGTTTGTTATCGTTTTTGTATTCGTCGGAAGTCCACCAAACGGTGTTTTCCGATGTTTCGTCCTTTACAAAAAATTTGTCTTTGGGCGAGCGTCCCGTATAGACGCCTGTCATCACGTTTACAGCGCCGAGTTCCGTAACCTGACCTTTTTCAAAGCCTTCGAGACCGGGCTTGGTTTCTTCCGCATAAAGCGTGTCGAACGACGGATTATAGACGATTTCCGTAGCGCCTGCAATGCCGTACTTTGTTAAATCTAAATTTGCCATTTTTTCTTTGTGAGTTTATATTTGAATTTTGAACTTTTTTTCTGAAATCAGGGTACAAAAGTAGTACTATTTTCTTGAATAACGAAGTAATTAAAGAAAAATTTCTTTAATTCATCGGTATTTCGACAGTCCAACATTAAATAACTAAAAAACCGCTCAAAATGTTTTTGGAAAGCCATTAAAATCCAAAAAACTGTTTTGAATTTTTTTATGCGGTGTTTATTAGTCATTTTCAAAACAGTTTCTTATCTTTGTTTCTCGAAACCTAACAACAGATAATATGAAAATTGTCAATTTTTCGGAATGCAATTCCCTGCTGAACACTTTTGTCCGTGAAATACGCGACGTGAACATTCAGAACGATCGCCTGCGGTTCAGGCGGAACATTGAGCGCATCGGCGAAGTGATGGCTTACGAAATCAGCAAGTCGCTCGTTTACAAGGAACAAGAAATCCAAACGCCGCTTGGTTTGGCGGCGATGAGTATCCCCGACGAGCAGGTGGTGCTCGGCACGATTCTGCGTGCCGGAATCCCTTTTCATCATGGTTTCCTGAACTATTTCGACGCGGCGGAAAACGCTTTCGTTTCGGCTTATCGAAAATACAAGGAACTGAACCACCAAGCCTTCGATATTTTCATCGAGTACATTGCTTCCCCCAAAATAGACGGCAAAACGCTAATCATTACCGATCCGATGTTGGCGACGGGCTGCAGTATGGAACTGACTTACCGCGCCTTGCTTACCAAAGGCAAGCCCAAAAACATACATATCGCGACAATCATCGCAAGCCGTCAGGCAGTTGATTATTGCGTGGCGCATTTTCCCGAAAACACCGTGTTGTGGGCGGCAGCCATCGATCCCGGACTCAACGAACATTCTTACATTGTGCCCGGATTGGGCGACGCGGGCGATTTGGCGTATGGGGGAAAGGATTCGTAATATGAAGTGAAATCAAACTGCTTTATAGCACATCGAACATAATTATTATCAACCTTATAATAATCGCAACTGTAAGCACGACTTCTACTTGTTTGAATAACAGATTCTTCTGACGACTTTTGTATTGTTTTCATCGAAGGACATTGGTTATACCGCTGACACAGAATACAACTTTTGATGGCTATACCTCGTTTATGGGCTAACGCAAATCCTAACGAACGAAGATATTCTTCCCTTTTATCGGAATCTCGGACTGGTGTTTTGTCTGGTTTTTAAGTTTAGCGGACAGCAATATAAAAAAATAATACCATTGACATTTTTCAACATTTTTCGCTGAAAAAATCATCTATATATCTGTATATTAGCGATATTTTAAAGACATAAAGATTACGGTTTTTGGGATCAGGACTTACGCTTGAGCAAGATCAGTAAGTTGGGCGACCCGCTCGAAAAATTAAATGCTGGGGTTAACTTCGAAATTTTTAGGGAATTACTCGAAAAGAGATTGAGTAAATTATCAAAAGGCGACGGAGGTCGTCCGCCATACGA
>JAISYO010000069.1 GCA_031269865.1 Dysgonamonadaceae bacterium
TGAAGGGAATCGGCGATTTGATAGACTTCTCGGAACGTATGTCGCCCATCGGGAACGCCACCGCCGACGATTGCGCCGACTACTGCGTCGTGATGTTCTCGGACTTGACGCGCAAAGTAACGATGCAGAACCTCTACCACGACGGTGGATTTTCGAGTATGGGTATGAGCCTACGCGCTATGAAACAGTACAGCAACGGGCTCGACGAGCATAGAGACGAGAAAGGGAATGTGATTTACGGGTAAAATTTTATCCTTATGAAACCGACATGATTAAAAATAATCATTAAACACCCGGAGGGAATGATTATTTTAATCATCAAAGGTTACATACACGGGAAGCAAAAGATAAAATAATCGCATGAAAAAAATCATTTGCTCAATCATCTTATTGTCAGCCTTTATTCCTTGCACAATGAAGGCTGGATTTTATGTTTATGTCTCGCCGACGGGCAGCGACGCCAACGATGGAGGCAAGTCGCATCCGGTAGCCTCGCTCGAAGGTGCTGTTTTGAAAATAAAAGAGATACGAGCAAAAGGTAACACCAAAGATACTGTTTTTGTGGAAATACAGCCCGGCAAGTATTTTTTCAACAAAGAGTTGAAGATCGGCGCCGATTTGTCGCCTGTGGTTTTCAGGGGTCAGACAGAGGATCGTCCCCTGATTTGCGGGGGGCGCAAAGCAGGGCGATTTGAGGTTGTATCTCCCTCTTTATGGCGAGTTTATGTTCCCGAAACGGAGTACGGGTTCCGTATTGAGCAACTCTATATCAACGGTCAGCGGCGATTCCGCGCCCAGACACCCGACAGGGGCAGTTTTTTTACCGTCAAAAGTGTCGCCGAAACGAAGATTGACACCGCCGGAAAAGGCGCTTCGCCTTATGCCGTGCAGAAAATCACTTTGCACGACAGCGAGGGGCAATCGCTTAAAGACCTTGATAATCAGCCAGGCGCTTTGGCTGTATTCTATCACAGTTGGGACAATACCCGAAAACCGATACAGCATATCAGCCTAAAAGATCATTCATTCTATACGGAAGGCGCGGAAATGAAGCCGTGGAATCCGATCAATGCAAAAAGCCGCTATGTGATTGAAAACTACCGCAACGCGCTTAACGCGCCGGGCGAGTGGTTTCTCGATCCCTCCGACGGCTATCTGTATTACATCCCGATTCTGGGAGAAACGCCTGATAATGTGGAATGTATCCTGCCTGTCGCCCCCCATTTCCTGAGGATCTGCGGCGAAGAAGGCAAACCCGTCAGGGATATTCTTTTCGAAAACATCCGCTTTGAGGTAACGTCTTACCTGACACCCTTGCAAGGCAACGAACCCGCACAAGCGGCAAACCCCATAGAAGCCTCGATAATGCTTGATTATGCCGAAAATATCACGTTTCGCAACTGCGATATCGCCCACACGGGCATCCACGGCGTTTGGTTTCGCAACCAATGCCGCAACTCGCGTGTCGAACACTGCCATATCTACGATTTAGGCGGTGGCGGCGTGAAAATCGGCACACAGTCAATTACTGAATACGAGAAAGTTACAAACAATATTGTTGTTCATA
Organism: Dysgonamonadaceae bacterium; assembly: GCA_031269865.1. GTDB lineage: Bacteria > Bacteroidota > Bacteroidia > Bacteroidales > Dysgonomonadaceae > JAISUH01. The sequence goes on from JAISYO010000069.1 coordinate 1,568, forward strand.
ACAATATTATTCAGCATGGCGGCTACGTTTTTCCCTGCGCGGTTGCGGCAATTATCTTCAACGGCAGGGATAACGAAATAAGCCACAACGACATAGCCGATTTCCGCTATTCGGCGGTGTCGGTCGGATGGGTTTGGGGGTATTCCAATAGTCCTTCGCAGCGCAATAAAATAGTATTCAATCATTTACACCATTTGGGATGGGGCGAACTCTGCGATATGGGCGGCGTGTACACATTGGGCGATTCCGAAGGTACTGTGGTAAGCAACAACGTCATACATCACATCTATTCGTTCGATTACGGCGGATGGGGCTTATATACCGATGAAGGCAGCACTAAAATATTGATGGAGAACAACTTAGTCTATGACTGTAAAAATGCGGGCTTTCATCAGCATTACGGCAAGGAGAACATCATCCGAAACAACATCTTCGCATTTAATGTGTTGTCGCAGATGCAATTAACACGCATCGAGGAACATCTTTCGCTTCATTTTACCAACAACATCGTCTATTTCAACAGCGGACAATTGTACATGAGCATGGGAAAAGACAGTTGGTTGCTGGCGAAAGTGGATATTGACCGCAACTGCTATTGGGACACGCGAACAAAAACGCCTAATTTTCACGGCAATACGTTCAATGAATGGCAAACGAAATACAGTCGCGACCGCCATTCGGTCGTCGCCGACCCGCTGTTTGTTGCGCCCGAAGCCAGCGATTTCCGTTTTCGCAGTTTGTCGGTCGCCAAAAAGATTGGTTTCAAGCCGTTCGACTATTCCAAAGCCGGGGTTTACGGCGACGAAGAATGGGAACGCCTTGCCGAACTGACACCCGCCTTGCTGCAAGAGTTCGACGATGCCGTGGCAAAAGCATCCCGCTTTTAAGGTACGCTACAATTCCATGCTTTTACCCCATAAAAAACGCCCCATCCCTTAGAAACTATTAAAATTTAAACAGTTTCTTAACTTATTGGTATATTTTTTGTTTCTTTGTATTTCCATTGAAATTTCGCTTGGATATGCTGATAAAAATATACCCCGAAAACCCCAACCCGAAAGAAATTGAAAAAGCCGTGGCGATTCTGCGCGACGGCGGCATCGTCATCTACCCCACCGACACGGTTTACGGAATGGGTTGCGACGCGCTCAACGTGCGGGCGGTGGAACGCATTTGCGCCCTGAAAGGCATCAACCCCGAAAAAAGCAACCTTTCCATCATCTGCCCCGATTTGAGCAATATCAGCGAATATGCCAAGGTGGACACGCCAACGTTCAAACTGATGCGGAAGAACCTTCCGGGACCCTTCACGTTTGTACTCAACACCACCTCGTCGCTGCCGAAAATCTTCAAGAAGAAAAAAACCGTCGGGATTCGCGTTCCCGACAACAACGTCATCCGCACGCTCGTGGAGCAACTCGGAAACCCTATCCTGAACACTTCGCTGACCGATCCCGATGACGAAATTGAATACACCACCGATCCCGAACTGATCCACGAAAAATGGGGAAACACCGCCGATGTGGTTATCGACGGCGGGTATGGGGGCATCGAGCCTTCCACGGTTGTGGACTGCACTTCCGACGAACCGGAAATTCTCAAGCAGGGGAAAGGAATGTTAAATAGTTGAAATTAGCATCTTCTCACAAAAATATCGCTTATATTCGCCCTGATTTTCCGAACAAGACACACGGAAAACAATACGAATATGCTACGTGAAATCAAACTACATTAAAAAACAAACGAAATGAAAAAGATTACTTTACTGCTGTTTTCCTCTAAAATGGTTTTTGAAGCATTTAAAGTGGCAGCAGAGAAAGTGATATACGGAAAAATATGAATAAAACGAAACAACAGCCCCTAAAAAACAAGTTCGGACAGTATTTTACGCCCGAAATGGTTGCCGATTTTATGATTGGTTTGGCGGATATTGTGCCTGATTCAAAGATATTAGAACCGAGTTGCGGGGCAGGTGTTTTTCTTGATTTGTTACAGAAAAATGGTTTTGAAAATGTTACGGCTTACGAAATTGATGCCGAATTGGCAACGCAATTCCAAAATGTGAAATACGAAAGTTTTGTAACTGCCAATATCAAAGAAAAATATGATTTAATCATAGGAAATCCGCCGTATATTCGTTGGAAAAACCTTGAAGAAAATCTAAAACAGGAACTTGCCACAAATCCGCTTTGGAATAAATACTGCAATTCACTTTGCGATTATCTTTACATTTTTATTTTGAAATCCATTGAACTACTGAAAGATAACGGGCAACTGATTTTCATTTGTCCCGAATATTGGATGAACACAACGCACTCCGTTTTTTTGCGTAACTATATGGTTTACAATGGTTATTTTGAAGAAATTTACCATTTCAACTAAACACCGATTTTTGAAAAGGTTACAGTTAATTTTAAATATAAATTAATATAGCATAAAGGGATGAAACTCATTGATTTAATAGTTGAAATATTACAACACAGTTCGACGCCATTGTTGCAAAGTGAGATTTTAGATGCGGCAAAAGCACATAAGGATTATTTAAATTGTTCGGAATTACAACAGGTAAAGGTACAAATATCCGCTATTGCGAGGGCGTTGAGTAAATATTCTGTCGGGACAAATCCCATCATTGGCATTTCTTCCGAAAAGAAGGACAAAGCAAGTTTTAAACGTTTTTTCCTTAGGTGCAAGCAATATGACGGTGTTTCGTTATTAGCAGAAATAGATTTGCATCCATATTTGGTAAAATTTGCGTATGAACGATTTGGTGTTTATTGCAAAACGATAAATGCCTTAAAAACAATCAATACTAAAAATAAAATTGGTAAATGGACAAATCCTGATATTGTAGGATTAACCCCTGTAATATTAAGTCTTAATCCATTGTTTCAGAAAGAAATTCAAAAATTGGGATTATTTTCAACGAAAGTCATAGAATTTTATAGTTTTGAATTAAAAATTAGATTGGACAAATCAAATATAACAGAAGCATATTTTCAAGCCGTTTCTAATTCAACTTGGGCAAATTATGGCTTTTTAGTTGTCGAAGATTATGAAAATGACAAAGTGTTTTTGGATAATTTAGCAAGATTGAATAATGCCTATGGAATTGGTTTGATAAAGTTGAATGTCAATAATCCGTCTAAAAGTGAAATTGTTGTGTCCGCCCGTTTTAATGAAACTGCCGATATTAACTTTATGAATTTTTTAAGCAGTTCAAACAACGATTTTTTCGATTTCGTAGAAACAAGTATTTCGATAATAGAAAACAAAGAAATTGATTCAACTAATTTTGATAAAATAATGAATTAAATATGATTGATTTTCAAAAAATAGATGTTTCAAAGATAAATAGTAATATTTATTCGTCTGTCGTTGAGCAAATACAGCAACAGCATTGTGGCGAAGTTTATTCGCAAGCGCAATACTTGAACGCATTATTTACGAAACAAGATCATGAAAAGGCTATTGCCATAAGAAAACACCTTTTGTTTGATGTACCAACCGTAATGTTTTTGCTCAATATAAAAATAGACGATGAAGCACTTTTTGAAGAAAAACAGAACGATACGGCTGATATTCTCGTTGTTAAGGACAAATTTTACGAACTAATTGACATAAAAACACGCAATATTTCAAAGTCGGCACAACCGCCTAACATAATTTCAGCGTACAAACTTGCTCAACTTTGTGCTAAAATGCTTGACAACAAAGAGTTTGACAATTTCACAATCAATTATTTTGAAATAGATTGGTTGCTCGAAAATGACAAACTAATTTGTAAAGATGCTCATTTTGCTTGTCTTTTCAATGCAAATCCCACCGAACTTTACATAAATTGGGCGGCAGCGATGCAAATTCAATTTCACGTTTGTGATTTAGACCAAACGTTCAACGGCACTCGTGAAGAATGGGCAAAGGAATACTTGAAACACTTTGTAACCCAAGCCAAAAAGCGTGCGGACGATATGATAAAGAAATTTGTAAAACCATTTGAAAAGTATATAAAATCACTGCTGGACACTTAGATCCAGCTGATTTCTAATTGTTTATAAATAAGCTCTTTGACATTTTTGTAATCACAGTTTGCAAGTATCTCTTTTACAGGAGTTTTGTCCAGTAGAGAAATGCTGAAAATCTGTAGAATTTCGTAGATTGGTCTGTCAACTTTCAGTTTGTAAGCTACAATAGCTACAAGACAGTAAGTTATGATCGCACAATATACTTGGATTTTTACTGCATTCATTATCGTCACGCAACGAAATCGTATTTAAACTGCTGATTACAAAATATTTCAAAGAACGTTTTATTAATTTAAGTGCCCAATAGTGATATAAAATAAAAAAACAAAAGAGATGAAAAAGATTACTTTACTGCTGTTTTCCACGATATTCCTTATTTTCGCGACATTGCCCTCGTGCGAAGACGACAATCCGGGCGGTGGCGGCGGCGGATCAAAGAACGATGAAGTCAATTTGGTTTCGCAATTTGTGTACGACGGAATGTCTTCGTATTACTTGTGGAACAAAGAAATACTGTCGAAAAAACCAACGGCAAAAGACAGCGATCCCGAAAAATACTTTTACGGCATCTTAAATTCCACCGACACGAAACACGCTTGGTCGTGGATCACAGACGACGTGGAAAGCCTCTTGGCAAGTTTTTCCGGCGAAGAAACAAAGGCTTTCGGCTTCAACCCCTTCCCCTTGTGGTTCGACGACAGCCATACGCGCCTGTTGGCTTTCGTCCGATTTGTGTTTCCCAACACCCCTGCTTTTCAGGCGGGATTGAAAAGGGGGGAAATCATTACCCACGTCAATGGGGTGCAACTGAACGGGACGAATTACTCGGCGATTTACGGCGCGACAGCCACAACCACTTTTACCGTTTGCGATCAGAATATGGAAAACCCGCGGGACCTGCAAATTACCCCCGGAAATTTCAGCACCGATCCCGTGCTGTATCACGATGTTCATAGCGTCGGGGGCAAAAAAATAGGTTATTTGTTCTATACCAATTTCATAGGCAGATACAACGCGAGCCTCTACGCCGCTTTCCAAGACTTCAAACAAGCGGGGATAGACGATTTGGTGCTCGATTTGAGGTACAACACGGGTGGCGAGGTTTCCGCGGCGATTTATTTGGCGTCGCTGACCGCCCCCAAAATCGACGTGCAGAACAAGCGCGTTTTTACCACGATGTCCTACAACGACAATTTGAACGCTGCCTACGACAAAAACAAATGGGACAGAAACGATTACTTGGGCGCGTATGACAAGAATGTCGAACAAGACCCCTTGAACGTGAATATGGATTTGGACAAGGTATATATTATCGCCACAGGCGGTTCGTATTCGGCGTCCGAATTGCTCACGTTTTGCCTCGCGCCCTATATGGACGTGAAGCATATCGGCGAAAAAACGGGCGGCAAATACACCGCGTCCATAACCCTGCACGCCTACGATTCTTTCGAAGATGCAGGTGGCAATCCTCGTGCGCAGCCCATCTACAACGTGTCGGGATTGACATTGAACCAAAAAAGCACCTTGAAAAATTGGGCGATGCAACCCATCGTGGGGCGTTACACCGATAAAAACGGCAAAGATTTCATCGACACCGACGGGCTTGTCCCCGATTATGCGGTACAGTCCCAAGAATACAACACAAGCACTTGGAAACCAATAGGCAACGAAGACGATTATTTGTTTGCCAAGGCAATTTCTTTGATCGCAGGGACGGCACCTCATACCGCTGGCGCAAGCACGCGGGGCGCATTGAAACAATTTGCCGATCCCAACTTCTTCTCGCCGAAAGATCAAATTCTGAAAGAAGCGGTTATTATCGACAAGCCCCAAATTATTGTTCCGTAGGAATAAGAGGGGAAACAATTCATTGCGATAAAAAAATGGAACAACGTCCGATACTAAGAAGCTGTTTAAATTTTACAGCTCATCTTTTTTATCGCTATTTTAAGATGGATTTTTTGCGTTTTGTATGAAACCAAGCGGCGAGTGGCGTTTGTCGCCTGCCTACGATCTCAATTTCGCGGTTGATTTAGCCGCACTTGCTACGCCAACAGGCATCTCTTTACGATAAATGGAAAAGACGGCAAATTAATTCAAGAAGTATCTAAAAAATATCATTTGTTGGAAAATTAAACAGAATTATTGTAACCCCTAAATTCTTATTTCTTATTTCTTATTTCTTATTTCTCAACCCCACCCCGTCCATCACTTCAAACAATTCCGCCACCGTGTTTGCGCGTAGCATCGCGATGCGTGTCGGCTTAAAATCGGGAATGCCCTTGAACAAGGGCGTTGCCGCCAAATGACGGCGGATATGCAAGATGCCGCGCCGTTCGTCCAATCGTTCCACGCTTTGCAGCACCTGCTGTTTGAGGACGTCGAGATACCACAAAAACGATTCGTTGGGGGCTTCCTTTCCGGTTTCGAGGAAATGCTTCACTTCGCCGAAAATCCAAGGGCGTCCAACACTTGCCCTGCCAATCATCACGGCGTCCACGCCCGTTTCGTCGAAACGTTGTTTGGCAGACTGCGCCGAATCAATGTCGCCGTTCCCGATAATCGGGATACGCATTCGCGGATTGTTTTTTATTTCGCCAATCAACGTCCAATCGGCTTGTCCGGTGTACATTTGTGCGCGTGTGCGCCCGTGCACGGTTAGCGCGGCGATGCCGCAATCCTGCAATTGCTCAGCCAGACGGACGATGATTTTCGAATCGTCGTCCCAGCCCAGCCGCGTTTTCACGGTAACGGGCTTCTTGACTGATTTTACCACCTTTCCCGTGATTTCGAGCATTTTGTCCGGTGTTTTCAGCATACCCGAACCCGCGCCTTTCCCTGCGACACGCTTCACGGGACAGCCGAAATTGATGTCGATGATGTCGGGATCAGCCTCTTCGCAGATTTGCGCCGCGTCGGCCATCGCCTGAGGGTTGCTTCCGTAAATCTGAATGGACACCGGGCGTTCCCCTTCCGACACGATGATTTTTTCCCTCGTCCGCTTCACGTCGCGAATCAGCGCATCGCTCGAAACAAATTCCGTGCAAACCATATCCGCGCCAAAACGCTTGCACATCAGGCGGAAAGCGATGTCGGTAACGTCTTCCATCGGGGCGAGGAAAACGGCGCGGTCGGGAAATTCAATGTCGGCTATTTTCATTTTCGCGACAAAGATACGGTTTTATAAAAGCAGACGCAAAATTAACCTTTTTGCATTAACTTTTTTTGTCCCCGACTGTTATTCATACATAGCTTAGAAGAAAATTGCGTATTTATTCATTTTTCAAAAAACGAGCCAATATGAAAACAATTGAATACACGAACGGCGAAATCACTATTTTGTGGCGTCCCGATATGTGCGAACATGCGGGCATCTGCGTGAAAACCCTTCCACGGGTGTATCGTCCCAGTGAAAGACCTTGGGTTAGAATGGAATATGCGACAACCGGCGAATTGATGGATCAAGTTGCAAAATGTCCGTCAGGCGCATTAAGTTTGAAAGGGGAAACAAAATGACGAAAATTGAACGGGAAGACAACGGAAAAAACGGACGTTTCGCAATTTACGAAGACAGCAGTTACGCCGGGGAAATGACTTACGTTTGGGCGGGCAACACAAGGATTATCATCGATCACACCGGCGTTGAGGACGAGTACAACGGAAAAGGCTACGGGAAACTGCTCGTGATGGCTGCCGTTGATTTTGCGCGTGCCGACAAGGTAAAAATTCTGCCCTTATGCCCTTTCGCAAAATTGATTTTCGACAGGAACAAAGACATTCAGGACGTCCGTCTTTGATGGGCTATCCCTCGTCCTCGTATTTTTGATAGAGAAAATCGTTGTAGGGGAAACGAGAGGTGTGTATTTCTGATACTTTGTTGTAAACCAACGATTTTAAGGCATCTATGTTCAGCTTTTCCTTTGCCGAAATAAAGATGCAATTTCCCCTCATTTTCGCCATCCACGTTTTTTTGAGTTCCTCAAGCGAAATGTTTTCGCGGCTTTTGGGGCTGAGATCGTCTTCCGCTTTCGCGATGTAGGAAAATGCGTCTATCTTATTGAAAACGACAATGGTAGGCTTTTCCGACTTGTCGATGTCGTAAAGCGTCTTTTCCACCACTTCTATCTGTTCTTCAAACGCGGGGTGCGAAATGTCCACCACGTGCAGTAAAATGTCCGCTTCGCGCACTTCGTCGAGGGTTGATTTGAAGGATTCTACCAAATGCGTGGGCAATTTTCTGATGAAGCCAACGGTGTCCGACAGCAAGAAAGGCAGGTTTTCGACAACCACCTTGCGCACCGTGGTGTCGAGCGTGGCAAAAAGCTTGTTTTCGGCAAAAATATCCGATTTGCTCAGCAAGTTCATCAGGGTGGACTTCCCCACGTTGGTGTAGCCAACCAATGCCACGCGAACCATTTTCCCCCGATTTTTGCGTTGCACGGTTTTTTGCTTGTCTATGTCCGCCAACTCTTGTTTCAGCCTCGAAATCTTGTCGAGAATGATGCGGCGATCGGTTTCCAACTGCGTTTCCCCCGGTCCGCGCATAATGGCGCCGCCCCCACGCTGACGTTCCAAGTGTGTCCACAAACGGGTTAGGCGAGGCAAGAGATATTGATATTGAGCAAGTTCCACCTGAGCTTTGGCGTTGGCGGTTTGAGCACGCATCGCAAAAATATCGAGGATCAGGCTCGTG
>JAISYO010000186.1 GCA_031269865.1 Dysgonamonadaceae bacterium
TTTGTTGCGCCAACGCCTATTATCGCACCGGTAATAGTATGCGTTGTGCTTACAGGAACGTGCAATATTTCAGTAAGGTACAACGTAAGCGCACCGGCTGTTTCGGCAACGACACCCTCGAAAGGCGTAACTTTGGTAATGCGCGTCCCCATAGTTTTCACTATTTTCCAGCCACCGCTCATCGTTCCCAGCGCTATCGCCGTGAAACAGGCAAGCGGAATCCAGTCAAAATGTTCAGTTTCAATAATTTCATTGAAGTTATTGAGTGCCATGAAATCGGGCAAAACGCCCGGATTCGCCGCATTATAAGCTATCAGCGCAACGGCGATAATCCCCATCACTTTTTGAGAATCGTTCATGCCATGCCCCACGCTGAAAAGCGCCGACGAAAGCAACTGCAAGTGTTTGAATCTGCGATTTGCCTTATGCGGATTTGCTTTTTTGGCAAGAAACATCACAATCAGCGAAATAACAGCCGCTGCGACCATACCTATAATCGGCGCGAGAAAAATAAACGCTGCAATTTTCAGAATTACGCCAACCTGAATTGCGACGAAACCGCTTGCCGCGATAGCCGCGCCGGCAAATCCGCCAATAAGCGTGTGCGAGCTTGACGACGGAATGCCCAACCACCAAGTGGCCAAATTCCAAAGAATTGCCGCCACTATGCCCGAAAAAATAATCGGCAGCGTAACAAACTGTTCAAAAACAGTTTTCGCTACCGTATTTCCAATGCCGAATTCTCCAAGAATAAATTTGGCAATAAAAAAGGCAACAAAATTGAACAATGCTGCCCACAACACTGCTTGGAATGGCGTCAAAACTTTTGTTGACACGATGGTCGCTATCGAATTTGCTGCGTCGTGAAAGCCGTTGATGAAGTCAAACAGCAACGCAAGGACGATTATTGTAATCAGTAATGTCATTTTTTTCTAATTGATAATTGATAATTAAAACAAATTAGTAATTGTCAATTGATTAAGTGTATTTTACAATAATGGTTTTGATAATCTTGCCCACATATTCGGCAATGTCGGTCGCTTTTTCGAGTTCGTACATTATTTCCTTGGTTTTCATCAGCTCGATGGAATCCGTTTCGGTTTCAAAGAGCGAAATAATGAAGGTCTCATACACTTCGTCCGCCTCATTTTCGAGATCGTGCAATTCCTGACAGTATTTCACAATGTTTTCGGTGCTTTTTTTCAGCGTGTCGAGTTCATCAACGGCTTTGTCGATGCACTGCGCACAACGCCCGATGATTTCCGTCAGTTTTTTCGCGCTTTCAGGCATCGATTTCGGATTGTAAATCAAGATGCGTTTCGCGCAGGAACAAATGCGATCGGTAACGTCGTCGAGGCGGTTTGCCAGCGCGTTAATGTCTTCGCGGTCGAAGGGCGTGATGAACGTGGTGTTCAGTTCGTCGAAAATTTGGTTCGAAAATTTGTCGCCGGCGCGTTCCTGTTCCTTGATTTTCAAAAAATAGTTGGCGGCGGTGGCATGGCTGTAATTCGCCACAAATTCGTTCATCAAATCCGATGCTTTTTGGGCTATTTCCGCCATTCCTTTCAGCAAGGGGAAAAATTTCGGTTCTTTTGGAGTTAGTTTACTTAAAAATGAATTGTTCATATTGCAATTTATTATTTATTTATTGGGATGAATACTTTTTTTCAATCGAAGTCATTTCTCAATCTCGGCTTTTTTCCCCGGCTTCTCTTTGATGACAGACGACAGCACGATGGAAATTACCAACGTCAATATAATCACTGCCAGCGACACCCACGAATAGGCTTTGAAAAATTCCTCAACGGGGTGGAAAAATCCGAGCAGCATTTTCAAACCGATGAACAGCAGGATAAAGCTGACGCCGTGTTTGAGGAAACGAAACATTCCCATTATGCCTTTCAGGGCGAAAAACAGGGATATAAGCCCCATCACGGCAAAAACGTTCGACGAAATGGCGAGGAAATTTTCTTCCGACAGCGACAGCACCCCCTGCTCGCCTTCCTGAATCACGCCAATAATGGCAGGAATCGAATCGAAGGCAAACAGAATGTCGGTTGAGCCAATCACGAGCAAAGCCAGAAAAATTACCGTGATATAACGCCTGCCGTTTTCCTTGACGAAAAATTTGGGATGATGCTCGTCCTCGTAAATCGGGAATAGCTTCGATGCGATTTTGTATAGCAGGTTGGATTTCGGATCCACCTGATCGTCTTCGTCGGTAAACGTCATTTTGTATGCCGTCCAAACCAAAATAACCCCGAAAATATAGATGATCCAATGGAATCGCGCCACCAGCCCCATTCCCACGAGGATAAACAGTATGCGCAACACGATGGAAATCATAATCCCTATTTTCAGCAGTTTGGGTTGGTTCTGCGCCGAAATGCCCATCATCGAAAAAATCATAATGAACACAAACAGGTTGTCCACCGAAAGCGAGTATTCCGTGAGATAACCCGCAATAAATTTCAAGCCCATTTCCTGCGCCGTATTCTTGACGGCATCGGGGTTTTGCGGGAAGAAAAAGAATATTGTCAAGCCGAAAAGCAGCGCGATAGAAATCCACACGCCCGTCCACCGCAACGAAGTCTTTACGGAAATCGTGCCTTTTCGATGATCGGCAACGTACAAGTCGATGGTGTAAACCACGATAAAAATTGCGATGAAAGCAATCCACCAGAGTGTTAGAGAAGTCATACTTTGTTGTTATTTATAGTTAGTTGTTCCGCATTTTCTGCGTTTTTCGTGTCGAATAAATCCTGCCCTTGGTGGTTTTTCCGCTCGAAACGCTCGCGATCTTTCACTACCCTGCTCTTCTTGGCGTAAACGATGAATCGCAACGAGCGGTCGTAAGTGAAATAATTCCAAACCCAGTTCAACAGCACCATTACCTTATTGCGCACGCCAAGAATGGATTTCAGGTGCACCACCAGCCACAAAATCCACGCGAGCCAGCCGCCGAACTCAAAGCCGCCGATTTCGGCAACGGCTTTGTCCCTGCCCACGGTTGCCATCGAGCCTAAATCGTTGTAACGGAAGGGCTTCATCGGCTTGTTTTTTCCCAACCCCCGGAGGTTGTTCGCCAGATTGTTCGCCTGTTGAATGGCGGCTTGCGCCAACTGAGGGTGTCCGTTGGGATATGCCGGATCGTCGAGCAGAAGGCATTGATCGCCGATGCAGAAAACGTCGTCCAGCCCCTTCACGCGGTTGTATTCATCTACGATAATTCGTTTTCCCCTGCCAAGATGCTCGCCGTCAATGTATTTTATTTCCGTGGCGCACACACCGCTTACCCAGATAAACGAGCGCGTGGGTATTTCCACGCCGTCGCTCAATTTGGCGACGTAACCGGAATAATCGTCCACCCGCGTATTCAGCAAAACGTTCACGCCCATACCTTTGAGGTACTTTTCGGCGTTTCGCGACGATTCGGGCGACATTGCACTCAATAAACGCCCCGACGCTTCGACAAGGTAAATTTGAAGGAAATTGGGGTTCATATCGGGATAATCTTTCGGGAAAACCACCCGTTTCATTTCCGCGAGCGCACCCGCAATTTCCACCCCGGTGGCGCCACCCCCGACGATGACAATGTTCAGCAACTCGTTGCGTTCTTCGATGGAAGCGCAAGTCAAAGCCCGTTCGAAGTTGGAAATCAGGGTGCTACGCAAGCCCATCGCTTCCTGAACGTTTTTCATCGGAATGGCTTCCTTCTCTATATTTTTATTTCCGAAGAAATTTGAAACGGATCCGGCGGCAAGCACCAAATAATCGTATTTCATCTTGCCGATGGAAGTTTGGATAACCTTATCCCCGACATTGACTGCCCTGACTTCCGCCATTCTGAAAAAAAAATCTTTCCGGTTGTGAAACAATTTGCGGAAGGGGAACAAGATGGAACTTGGATCTATGCCTGCCGTGGCGACTTGATAAATGAGGGGAAGGAACTGATAAAAATTGTTCTTGTCCACCAGTATTACCTGATAATTCGATTTCTTTAAACGACTTATCAATTCAAGCCCCGCAAAGCCGCCTCCGGCAACGACAACCCTTTTCTTATCACTTTGCGGTATATTTACACTCATCTCGATCTTATTATTTTGACGTTGTGCGCGGCAATCGGCTTGCAGAAATGTTTAAAAATAGTATCGCGTGAAAATCGCTTACAAAAATAGTATTTTTTTTATTTTTCCACGCATAAAAAGACGATAAAAGTTGAAGATATTTTTAATGCGGACATCAAAACGAAGGATTTTTCATAATTATTGCATAATTAATGCGGATCAAGGGTTGAAAATTCAATAAAAAGATGCTGAAAACCAGCAAAAAAAGTTCTTTAAAAATTTGCATATATCCATAGATGTCAGTATCTTAGAGGATTATTTACCACAATATTCCCTAATCATGACACCCACGGACAATAAGGCAAAGCTAGTAAAATTACGTGAGTTCGATATAATCATAATGCTTAGAAGCTGTAAAATTTAAACAGCTTCTAAATATATTGTTTCATTCAAATCCCAAAACTTACCGAGTCCAAGAACCCGAAAACGGAACTTACGATGCCCAAGCCCAGCACCCCTATCAAGCACAACACCAAGCCCACGCGCGTGTAAGTGTCGCTTTTGAAGGCAGTTATCGGGTTGTCGCTTGGCGAAATGTACATCGCCTTCACAATCAACAGGTAATAATAGAGGGATACGATGGTGTTCAGCAAGGCGATAAACACCAAGACTAAAAATCCGGCTTCAAACGCCGCCCAGAAAACGAAGATTTTACTGAAAAATCCGGCGAAAGGGGGTATGCCAGCCAGCGAAAACAACGCCAACGTCATCACAAACGCCAATTTGGGGTTCGTCTTGTAGAAGCCGTCGTAGTCGCTGATGCCCACCTTGCCGTTAGAGCGTTGTTCCACAACGGAAATGATGCCGAACACCGCTAAGTTGGCTACCATATAAACGAGAATGTAATACACCAGCGACGTCATCGCGACAGGCGTTGCGCAAACCGCCGCCAACATAATGTAGCCCGCTTGCGAAATACTGCTGAAAGCGAAAAACCGTTTGATATTTTTCTGCCGAATGGCGAAAAGATTAGCGATGGTTATTGATGCGACAATCAGCCACCACAACATCTGCTGCCACTCGTCGAGAAGGGGAACGAAAACTTTCAGCAGAATCGTCAATGTAACGAAAGCCACCGCGCCTTTCGACACCACGGACAAGTACCCGGTAACGTTTGTCGGGGCGCCTTCGTAAACGTCAGCCGTCCACAAGTGGAAGGGGACGAGCGAAAGTTTGAACCCAAGTCCAGCCGTGAAAAACACCAACGCCATAATTTGCGCCGGGGAAGCACTGATGGTTTGCAGTAAATCGTTGAAGTACAACGAGCCGTTTAATCCGTAGATAAACGATATGCCGAACATCATCAAGCCAGAGGAAAACAACGCCGACAACACGTATTTGGCGGCTGCTTCCATCGACTCGTGATTGTATTTGTTGAAAGCCACGAGACAGGACATCGGCACCGAAGCCATTTCAAGCCCGATGAAAAACAAAAGGAAATGCCCCGAACTAATCATATAAAACATTCCGAGCAGGGTAAACAAGGTTATCACGTAAAACTCGCCCCGCCTTATCGCGGTGTCTGCCCTTTTCAGCCACAAATCGGACTGCAAAACCACAATCAGCGTCCCGAAAGTCAGAATCGTTTTCACGATGCCCAGCATCGGGGAAGAAACATACATTCCCTCGCTTATCGAAACATCGCCCGTGGGAAAAAGGTTATAGACGATATGCGCCACCAAACCGATGGAAACGACAAGATGATAGTATTTCCGCCCCTTTTCCCCGGCAATTAAATCGTAAAGCAGGAAGAAAACAACGAGGGCGATGAGCGAAAGCTCAGGACGCATCAACAATACTTGGCTATAATTCATATCTTTGACAGCTTTTTTCTTTTAATGATTCATCAATTGGGTAATGACGGGCAAGGTGCTTTCGTCGATGATATTGGAAAACCACAACGGGAAACAACCCAGCCCCGCGACGGCGGCAACCAGCACAATCACGCAGAGGCGTTCGTCCCAAGTTGCATCGGTTAGCGAGAGGTATTTTTTGTTTTCCACCTCGCCGTAGATGATCCTCCCCACCAAACGCAAAATGTAAACCGCCGTGATCACGATGGACGTCGTGGCGATTATCGTCCAAACACGATTGAAAGTTTCGGCGTTTTCAAACGATCCCACAAAAATCTTCATTTCCGCAACAAATCCGCTAAATCCGGGAAGCCCAAGATTGGCAAACCCTGCAACCACGTACCCCACGGAAAGGAAAGGCATCACTTTCATCAATCCGCGCAGTTCGCGGACGTCGCGCGTGTGCGTCCGCCCGTAAATCATACCGATGAGGGCGAAGAAAAGTGCCGTGATCAAGCCGTGCGAAAGCATCTGCAACACCGCCCCGGTAGAAGCCGTGTGCGTCATCATCAGTATGGCGAAAAGCACCAGTCCGCAATGCGACACCGATGAATATGCGTTAATGTATTTCAAGTCGGTTTGCACGCAAGCGGAAAACGCCCCATACACCACGCTGATACCCGTAAGAATCAAGAAAATCCAAGAAAGTTCCGTTGCCGCTTCGGGCATAAGGTACATCGCCACGCGAAAACAACCGTATCCCCCCAGCTTCATCAACACCCCCGCGTGCAACATCGAAACGGCGGTGGGCGCAGAAGCGTGCCCGTCGGGACTCCACGTGTGGAAGGGGAAAAGCGCACCCAGCACACCGAAGCCGAGGAAGGTTATCGGGAAGAAGATACGTTGCAAGTCAATGGGAATGTGCAATTTGGCAATTTCGAGAATGTTCATCGTCGTGCCACCCGCACCAAAAAAGATGCCCAAGATGCCCATCAGCAAGAAGGCGGAAGCCCCCATCAACATCAACGTCAGCTTCATCGCCGAATACTCTTTGCGTCCGGTGCCCCAGATGCCGATGAGCAAATACATCGGGATGAGGGCTATCTCGTAGAACATAAACATTGTAAACAAGTCGATGCTGATGAAAAATCCCAAAACACCCATACTCAACAAGCTGAACCAGAGGAAAAATTCCTTCGTTTGCAATTTCATCTTCCACGAGGCGAAAACGCCCGTGAAAACGATGACGGCAGACAACAACAGCATCACTACCGAAATCCCGTCCACGCCAACGGCATAGCAAATGTTCAGCGGCTTGTACCATTCTACACTGCTTGTGAACAACATTTGCGAGGTGTCGCCGGCAGCCCGCGCCCGGACATACAGGTAAGCCAACGCAACGGCTGCGATCATCAGCATCGACGCCCCCGTTACCATAACGGCGCGGATCTGCTTAATGTTCCTCGCCGCCCAAAGTCCGAGCAGCATCAACGACGGAATCAGAACAAATATCGACAAAAAATTCATACCTATCTATTTTTCTAATCTTTATATCACATTAACCAAAAAACCCCGAAAGTAATGAAAAGCAACGCCACCATTATGGCAAGGATACCCCATAAGAACACGACGGCATAGCTCTGAACGTTTCCGCCCTGCAAGCCCTTGATTTTCGTCGCGGTTACGTGGGCAAGCCAAGCAAGCCTGTCGAAGAAGGCATCTACAACGTGGCGATCGAACCACGCAATGGGCTTCGAAATGAGCGCGAAAATAATCTTGTGGGTAACAAATTGATAAATCTCATCAATATAAAAGCGGTGTACGGCGGCTCGATACAGAAAGCCGAAACCGCGTTCCAAGCCATCGGCAACCTTACGGCTTGCGCCCCTATACATCAGCGTGGCGATTCCGATGCCGACAAGGGCAACGACAACGCTCGTTACGGCAACCTGCTTATCTATGTGGATATGATACGCCTCGCCGTTGCTGCTGACAAAATTACCGAAGGGGATAAACCCTGCCACGCAGGTAACTGCGGCGAGGAACAACAACGGAAATGTCATTACCGCCGGGGCTTCGTGCGGTTTGTGCGCGTGTCCGCCGTGTCCGGATTTCACTTCGTAAGGCTTCGCCCAAAAAATGTTGTAATACAAACGGAACATATAAAATGCCGTCAGTCCGGCGATAAACGTCATCAGATAACCCATCGTGGGGCTGAACATAAAGGTAGCCGCCAAAATTTCATCTTTCGAGAAAAAGCCCGAAAACGGCGGGATTCCCGCAATGGCAAGGCAGGCAACCAAGAATGTAATGTGTGTCAGCGGCATATATTTCCACAAACCGCCCATATCTTTCATCTCGTTGGAATGAACCGCGTGGATAACCGCACCCGCGCCAAGGAAAAGCAATGCCTTAAACATCGCGTGCGTGAAAAGGTGGAACATCGAAGCCATATAACCCAATCCGCCGTGATGCGGATCGGCAGAGGTGCTCACGCCCAAAGCCACAATCATAAATCCAATCTGCGATATGGTGGAAAACGCCAACACACGTTTTATATCGGTTTGCACACAAGCGATAACCGCGGCAAAAAGCGCGGTAAACGCGCCAACGTAACCCGCCAAATGCAACACATCGGGCGCGAAACCAACGAACAAGGGGAACAACCGCGCAATCAGGTAAACCCCGGCAACCACCATCGTTGCGGCGTGAATCAAGGCGCTCACAGGTGTGGGACCTTCCATCGCATCGGGCAACCAAAGGTGGAAGGGGAACATCGCACTTTTTCCGGCGCCGCCGATAATCATCAGCCCCAACGCCAAGGGGATCATCGTTCCTGCGGTGGCAATAGCTTTCAAATGAGCCGAATACTCAAACGAGTAGGAACCCACATAATATCCGTAAACCAAAATCCCGATGAGAAATCCGAGATCGGCAAAGCGCGTAACGATGAAGGCTTTCTTTGACGCCGCGATAGCCGAGGGCTTCGTATAGTAGAACCCGATGAGCAGGTAACTCGAAACACCCACCAATTCCCAAAACAAGTACATTTGGAAAATGTTGGTTGCCACCACCAAGCCAAGCATCGACATCGTGAACAGCGACAAAAACGCGAAGTAGCGTTGGAAGCCCTTTTCCCCCTTCATATATCCGAGGGAATAGATATGCACCATCAGCGACACGGTGGTAATCACGATCAGCATCATTACCGAAATGGGATCGAGCAAAATCCCCATATTGAACGTCAGCTTTTCCCCAAGGGGCAACCAAACGTAGTCGAAGGGGGTAAAGGTGGCGAAAGTTCCGTCAGGCAAGCGATCGCTCGTGAAGTAGCTGAACGCGGTAAAATAGGCGATAACGGTTGTCGCCGTCATTTCCAACGTCGCTATAATACCTGCCGTCAGCGGTTTGAACCGATTGCCGAAAAGCCCCAACAAGAGAAACGCGGCAAGGGGCAGAAGAATGATCAGTGGTGTGATTGAGTATTGTTCCATATCGTAATGCTTAGTCTTTTAGTTTGTTGAGGCTGCTAACCCGGATATTTTCCAAATTCCGATAAACCACAATGATTATCGCGATGGCGACAGCCGCTTCAACAGCCGAAAGCCCGATGGAAAAAACGGAAAAGAACATTCCTTCCAACTGTTCGGGATAAAGATAGCGGTTGAACACCGCAAAATTTATATCGACGGCGTTCAAAACCAATTCCACCGAAATCAAAATCGTCAGCAAATTCCGACGTGTAAAAAAGCCAAATACCCCCACGAACAGCATAAATGTCGAAACGAGTAAATAGTATTGCATTGGCACCATATCTTTTTTCGTTTAGTGTTTTATTTTTTGTCTTATCTTTTTTACCGCTTGCGAGCGATTACGATAGCCCCGATCACGCAAGCCAAGAGCAGAAGCCCCATCAATTCAAAGGGAAGGAGGTATTGAAACTTGTCCATTCCTAAAATGCTTTTCCCCACGACGTCCATTTTCACTTCGCCGTATTCGAAAACTTGTTCCTTGAAGGCATTTTTCAAAATTAAAAACGCACAAACCACAAAGCCTGCCGCGGCGGTAATCAAGCCTATCCAAAAACGCGAGAGGGGCACTTTCACGGTGCGATCGTCCATATTCCTGCTCGAAGTCAGCAATATAGAGAACACATACAGCACGATGATCCCC
>JAISYO010000190.1 GCA_031269865.1 Dysgonamonadaceae bacterium
CAACCCGACTGCCAGCAAATTCTCGCCCTTCGACGTGTCGAAGTCGTCCGTTTCGCAGCGATACACGTTGAAGGTAATCCTTTCGTTTTCGCCATTATCCACATTCCATTTCAACTGAAAATGCCCCCGCACCTTCTCAGCCCTCAAATCGTCCACTGTCCCCGGTATGGAATCGGACAGCCACGTCATCGGCGGAAGTTTCGCCGGAAAGTTGTAGTAGTCGTTCAGCGTGAACAAAATGCCTTTGGTGTTCGACAATATGTTCTGCGCCCGAAAAAACGCCTGCCCACTCATTTTTTTCCTGCGGGTATAATCAATTTGATCCACAATATCCTGCTTCGCCCAGTCCAATTCGAGCATTTGGAAAGCCCCCAGCCCCGGCGCAACGATGCGTTTGTTGGCGTTGGCTTGCCAATCGTCGGCATAAGGGAAAAAGAGTGCGCCCTTGTAATACATCATCGGGTAAAGGGCGTCGTGCTTGCCCATCTGCAACCATCGTCCGGCATCTTGATAAACGGTTTCGTAGGCAGTCCACCCCTTGCCCCTGCCGTCAATTTCGCGATAACGTCCCAAAGGCGAACTGCTGACTTGCACCCAAGGTTTCACGCTCTTTACCCAATCGTAAGCCGAAGTAACAAAACGAGTTATATTGTCGCGCCGCCAGTCGTCCAAGGATTTTCGCCCCCTGCCATACAAGCGATAGCTGTCCGCGTCGGGAAAACTCCCCTTGTTGTCGGGGTAACGCACATAATCGAATTGGATGCCGTCCACGTCATAGTTGGAAACGATTTCCTTAACCATCGACAGCAGGTAGGTGTCGGTATTGGGATTGCCGGGATCGAGAAACCACTCGCCCTTGAACTGCTTCGCGATGGACGGATTTTTCTTCGTTACCGAATTGGCGCCCAGACTTTTCACAAAACTATTTTTTCCCAGCGGATAGGTAACCAACCAAGCGTGGCATTCCATACCGCGTTTATGACATTCTTCCACCGCAAAAGCCAAGGGATCGAAAGCATCATCGCCCCCCCCTGCGATTACCGACGACATAGGCTCTACCTTCGAGCGGTAAAACACCTCGCCCCTTGCGCGTGTCTGAAAAAACACGGTGTTGAAATGATATTTTTTCAAATCATCGAGAATGCTTATCAACTCGCGCTTTTGCGCGACAATATCCGTGCGGTTGTGGGGCCAGTCGAGTCCGTAGTTCGTTGTCAGCCAAACGGCGCGGACTTCTGTCGCAGGATATTCGTGCGCGGCAAGCCTCATCGTCCCCAAAAAGAAAACGACAAAAAGCAACTGTTTTTTGCTCATCAATTTTTATAGATTAAACTTCGTTGCAAAAGTAGGATAAAAAGACAAGAAACGGTTAAAATTTTAACGAAAAATTTTATTAAGCCAATTGTGCTTTTGCAAGAATTTACTCCGTAGGGGTATTCCGTGAATAACCCCCGATGCAATCGGGGGCAGGCAAAAGACTGCAAACGAACTCCGTAGGAGTTCCCCTCGCTGCGACACACAGGGTGGTGGAAAGTTCAACTCCTGCGGAGTTGGGAAAGGGGAGGGCGTTTTGTACCCCGCACTGCACCTGCGGCTTGTACGGGGTTATTAAAGGGATAGCCCTATCGGGCTAAAAATACAAATGCACAACAAGCATAAAAAAAGCATCTGCCAATTTTGACAGATGCTTGCTGACATTTTTTCGTGTTCCGCGCTCAAATCATCTCGATGCTGCGTTTGATGAAATTGCTCAACGCCTCGCCCTTCAACATACCGTTGGAAAGCAACGCCAAATCGACGATTTGTTTGAGTTTCGGATTTTCGGCGGAAAATTTTTCCAAATCGGCTTTTTCCTTGCCTCCAGTGTCCGAAACAAGCTGTTTGACAAGCAAATGATCGGTGTTTACCACCACCTGATGCATCTCTGGCATCTCGCCGTAGAACGCCATTCCGGGTTGCATCGACGCCATTTCGCGCATACGGCGCGAAAATTCGTTTTGCGTGATTTGCAGGGGTTTGCCCTTTTCGCCCAAGGCTTTGAAGTCGATGTTAAATTCTGTCTTGTCCATCGTCGGCAAAAGAGGCTTGATGACGTCAGTCAAGGCTTCTTTTTCCTTGTCGGAAAGCGTTACCTTAACCTCTTCCGCCTTCTGTATCAACTGATCGGCGGTGTCGCCATCGACACGCACGAAGCGCGTTTTTTCGAGTTTTTGTTCCATCAAGCCAATCCAATGCGTGTCGAGCTGTCCGTTGAGCAACAACACGTCGTAGCCCTTTTCCTTGGCTGCCTCGATGAAGGGATACTGCGCCTCTTTATCGTTGGCGTACAGATAGATGAGCACGCCATCTTTGTTTTTTTGCGCACCTTCGATCAGGGTTTTGTACTCGTCGAGCGTGAAAAATTTGCCGTCCACGTTTTTCAACAGGCAAAATTTTTGGGCGCGTTCGTAAAATTTATCTTCGGTAAGCATTCCGTATTGCACGAAAATGCTGAGGCTGTCCCATTTTTCCTCGTATTGCGTGCGATCTTTCTTGAAAATCTCTTCCAACTTGTCGGCGACTTTCTTCGTGATGTGCGCCGATATTTTCTTCACGTTCTGATCGCTTTGCAGGTAGGATCGCGAAACGTTCAGGGGAATGTCGGGCGAATCCATCACACCGTGCAGCAGGGTTAAAAATTCCGGCACGATGCCTTCCACCGAATCGGTTACAAAAACCTGATTGGAATACAGTTGTATCTTGTTGCGCTGCAAATCGAGGTTGCTTTTGATGCGCGGGAAATAGAGGATACCCGTCAGGTTGAAGGGGTAATCTACGTTGAGGTGTATCCAGAAAAGCGGTTCTTCCATACCCATCGGGTAGAGTTCGCGATAAAATTTCAGGTAATCCTCGTCCTTCAAATCGGCGGGTTTGCGCGTCCATAGTGGTTGCGTGTCGTTGATGACGTTGTCGGTGTCGGTATCGACGTATTTTCCGTCTTTCCACTCTTGTTTTTTGCCGAAAACGACGGGGACGGGCAGGAATTTGCAATACTTGTTGAGCAGTTGCTCGATTTTCGATTTTTCAAGAAATTCCGTGTTATCGTCGTCGATATACAGGATAATGTCCGTCCCTCTGTCCGCCTTGCCCACGTCTTCGAGCGTGTATTGCGGCGTTCCGTCATTCGTCCATTTCACGGCTTGTGCGCCGTCCGTGTGCGATTTGGTAACGACTTCCACTTTTTTCGACACCATAAACGCCGAATAGAAACCCAGCCCGAAATGTCCGATGATGGCGTTTACGTTGTCCTTGTATTTGTCGAGAAAATCATTGGCGGACGACAAGGCGATTTGGTTGATGTATTTTTCCACTTCCTCAGCCGTCATACCGATGCCGCGATCGGAAACGGTAATGGTTTTGGCGTCTTTGTCCACCGACACGCGCACCGCCAAATCGCCCAATTCGCCCTTGTACTCGCCCACGGAAGCCAGGGTTTTCAGTTTTTGGGTAGCGTCCACGGCGTTGGAAACAATTTCACGCAGGAAAATTTCGTGATCGCTATACAGAAATTTTTTGATGATGGGGAAGATGTTCTCTGTCGTTACCCCGATTTGTCCTTCTTTTTGCATAATTATCGTTGTTTTTTTTTTGATGATACTTTTCTGCGGAATACCTTGCAAATAATATGCCATTCCAAAATTGAGAAATCAATTACGAATTAAAAATTACGAAACAACATTCGGCGGTAGCCAATTACGAATTAAGGGTTAAAGGCAAATGAGTGTGCGCCGTCCTTCAATTCCTCATCGTCCTTAAAGTCTTTTTTTGGAACGCGGATTTTTTACATTCCGTAGGAATGTGTCGCTCGGTAGAAAATTGCACCCCGCCATCCAACCGCCTGCCAAACGCCCGAACCTCTTTCCATTTTCCATTCTCAATTCAAAAAACGTCTTTCCGCCTTATAAATAAAATCTATCGCGTATTTTTCAAGGGTGGAAAAATCAATATCCTCACATTGCGTTGATAATAAATAAATTGCCCTGTGCAATCGCATAATTTAACAGGATTTAATCGTTTTTCAATCCATATCGCTTGCATTCCCAAAAAGTTTTGCATATATTTGTCGAAGTAATATGAATGAGGTAATATAGCAGGATAATTTTTGAACGACAAAAAGCTATTTTCTTTAACACAAAAGCGAGGAAAGAAATATGGATACAAAAAAATCCTTCGAAAAAAATCTTCTCGGATTGCAAGACAATATGCTCAATTTCGCCTTGACTCTCACGGCGGACAGGGAAGAAGCCAAAGATTTGATGCAGGAAACGACGCTGCGTGTCCTCGACAACAAAGAAAAGTATTACGAGAACGTGAACTTCAAGGGGTGGGTTTTTACCATTATGCACAACATTTTCGTGAACAATTACCGAAAAATCGTCAGAAGCCAAACCATCATCGACAAGACGGAAAATTTGTACCACTTGAATTTACCGCAGGATTCGGGTTTCGACACCCCCGACGGCGCATACACGATCAAGGAAATCAACAAAGCCATCAACAGCTTCACTAACGAATACAAAGTGCCGTTTTCGATGCACGTTTCGGGCTATAAGTACGAAGAAATCGCCCAACACCTCGGCTTGCCCATCGGCACCGTAAAAAGCCGTATCTTCTTCGCTCGCAAACGCTTGCAGGAAATGTTAAAGGATTTCCGCTACACAACGGATTGAAAAGAGAGAGAGGACGGCGCACGCCCTCTTAATTCTTAATTCTCAATTTCCAAGTTTCGCCACCAAATTTCTGTCGCCGTAGGCGTTGTCCACCCTTGCGACATTGATCCAAAATTTATTTTCGGACACGAAAGGCAGGGGGTAAACGGCTTTCGAACGCGGGTAGGCGTGTTTCCACTCATCGGCGACAATTTCGTATTCGGGGTGCGGTGCATTTACCAACACGTTGTCGTCCAAGCCATAAGTGCCGTTTTCAATTTCCTTTATCTCTTCGCGGATACGATTCATCGTATCCACAAAACGGTTGAGTTCGGCAAGTCCTTCGCTCTCAGTCGGCTCGATCATCAGCGTTCCGTGAACCGGAAACGAGAGTGTCGGGGCGTGAAATCCGTAGTCCATCAATCGCTTGGCGATGTCGGTTTCCGTGATGCCCGAAGCATCTTTTATGTTCCTGCATTCCAAAATCAACTCGTGCCCTATCCTACCCTTCGCACCTCGGTAAACGATGCCGTAGGTATCTTTCAATTTTTCGGCGAGGTAATTGGCGTTCAGAATCGCCACTTTCGTTGCCTCAGTCAATCCTTCCGCACCCATCATACGAATGTAAGCGTAAGTGATTTCCATCACACCCGCACTGCCGTAAGGCGCCGCCGAAACCGTATTGGCGTCGCTCTCGAATAGCACCGGGTGTCCGGGCAAAAATTCTACCAAATGCCCTGCCACGCAAATGGGACCGACACCGGGACCGCCACCGCCGTGAGGAATGGCAAAAGTTTTGTGCAGGTTCAGGTGGCACACGTCCGCGCCAATCGTTCCCGGATTCGTCAGCCCCACCTGCGCGTTCATATTCGCACCATCCATATATACCTGTCCGCCAACGTCATGCACCAATCGGCACATTTCCCGAATAT
The DNA here is from genome assembly GCA_031269865.1 of Dysgonamonadaceae bacterium. Taxonomy (GTDB): domain Bacteria; phylum Bacteroidota; class Bacteroidia; order Bacteroidales; family Dysgonomonadaceae; genus JAISUH01. The sequence continues at coordinate 5,621 of JAISYO010000190.1, forward strand.
CGACTTCGAAAATGCCGTGCGTGGACGGATAGGTAATCATATAGGCGGCGATGTCGTTTTTATATTCTTCCACTTTTGCGCGGAAATCCGCCATATCCACGTTTCCTTTCTCGTCCGAAGCAATCGTTACGGTTGTGTAGCCCGCCTGAACCGCGCTCGCCGGATTCGTTCCGTGGGCGGAAGCCGGAATCAGCACGATTTTTCGATGCCCCTGCCCGATGCTTTTCTGATATTCGGCGATGGTTATCAGCCCGGTATATTCCCCTGCCGCGCCCGAATTGGGTTGCAGGCTGACACCCGCAAAACCGGTAATTTCCGCCAGCATCGTTTCCAATTCTTCCAACATTTCGGCATAGCCCTGCACCTGATCCACCGGCGCGTAGGGGTGTATGCGTTGCAACTCAGCCATTCCGAGTGGCAAAAGTTCGGCTGCCGCGTTGAGTTTCATCGTGCACGAACCGAGTGAGATCATCGAATGCGCCAAGGAAATATCTTTCCGTTCGAGCCGTTTGATGTAGCGCATCAGTTCGGTTTCGGTGTGGTATTGTTGGAACGTGGGGTGCGCGAGGATTTCCGATTTTCGCAACAGCCCTTCCGACAGCGTTATTTTTTCCGTCAGCCCCTTCGCGAGAAACGCCTTGTCGCTTCCCACCGCCATCGCAAACACCGCCAGCAGTTCCTGAACACGAGGGGTGTCGCTTGTCTCGTCGAAACTGATGCCGATTTCGCCCGTTTCAAAATAGCGCAGGTTAATCATTCTTCCTTCCGCGTTGTCGCGAATATCGGTTTGCGATATGTTTTCGGGAAGTTTCACTTTCAAGGTGTCGAAATAGCTCTTGTTGAGCTGTTTGTAGCCCAAATTTTCCAATTCGGCGGACACCTGCGAAGCAATGGAATGCACGCGCAGGGCAATGTTCCGCAAGCCTTCCGCACCGTGGTAAACCGCATAGAATGAAGTCATTGTCGCCAACAATGCCTGAGCCGTGCAAATGTTCGAAGTCGCTTTTTCGCGTTTGATATGCTGTTCGCGGGTTTGCAACGCCATACGCAACGCCTCTTTGCCGTAGGCATCGTTTGAGAAGCCGATGATTCGTCCGGGAATGTTGCGTTTGTACTCGTCTTTGGTTGCGAAATAGGCGGCGGAAGGACCGCCGTAAAACATTGGGATACCGAAGCGTTGCGACGAACCAAACACGATGTCCGCGCCCCATTCCCCCGGTGGCGAAAGCAACACGAGGGACAGCAAATCGGCTGCCACGGCGACTTTAACGCCCAATTCACGCGCCTTGGCGGTAAATTCGCGATAATCTTCCACCGAGCCGTCGCTATTGGGATACTGCACAATCGCCCCAAAAACAGAGGGTTCCAATTCGGCGGTTCTAAAATCGCCCACCTTCACGCAAATGCCCACGTGTCCCATACGGGTGCGTAGGACAGCCAATGTCTGAGGGAATATCTTCTCGTCCACGAAAAGCGTTTCGGCATTGTTCTTCACTTGATCGCGTGAACGCAAGCCATATATCATCGTCGCGGCTTCGGCTGCGGCGGTTGCCTCGTCGAGCAACGAACAGTTAGAGAGAGGCATAGCCGTCAAATCGCTGATCAGCGTTTGAAAATTGAGCAGGGCTTCCAATCGCCCCTGCGAAATTTCGGCTTGATAGGGCGTGTAAGAGGTGTACCAAACGGGATTTTCAAAGACGTTCCGGTAAATGACGGCAGGGGTAACGGTGTCGTACCAACCCATACCGATATACGAAGTATAAATTTTGTTTTTCGCGGCGAGCTTCCCGATTTCTTCCGCGTACTCGTTTTCCGAAAGGGCTTTCGGCAACGACAACGGCTTCGTTAAACGAATGTCGGAAGGGATTGTCTGATCCATCAACTCGTCAATGGAACTCAGCCCCAACACATTCAGCATAACGCGCATATCTTCCTCATTCACACCAATATGCCTGTCCTTAAATTGTTCTATCTTCATTGTGATATTTTTTGATTGATTTTTTTTCTGCGTATTTATTGAAAAAAAGGATTGGATTTTTCCTCGTATCCGATTGTCGTTGAAGAGCCGTGCCCCGGATAAACAACGGTTTCGGGTGGCAAGCTGAACAGTTTTTCGCGGATACTGCCGATCAGCTGATCGTAATTGCCTCCCGGCAAATCGGTTCGCCCGATGCTCGAAAGGAAAAGAGCATCGCCCGTGAACACGCAAGCGGCTGCCTCGTTGTAAAAAGCGATGCTGCCCGGCGAATGTCCGGGTACTTCCAACACCTTCAATTTTTGCTTCCCGAAAGACAGGATGTCCCCATCTTTCAGGTATTTACCGATGGAAAGGGCGGGTGCGTTTTCCGTCCCGAAACCAAAAATTTGCAATTGACGGGGCATATCGCGAAGCAAAAATTCGTCATCGCCCTGCGCTTCCATTCGCAGGTTGAACCGCTCTTCGACAAGCCCGACGCCAAACACGTGATCGAAATGAAGGTGAGTGTTCAGCAAATGCTTAGGCATCAACACATTATCCTTTATATAGCTGATAAGCTCTTCCTTTTCGTCCGCATAAAAAGAGGCAGCGTCAATAATCGCGCATTCCCCTGTTTCATCTGAAATCACGTAGGTGTTTACCGCTATCGGGCTAAATTCAAATGTTTTAATTTTCATACCTTGCATAAACGGGTTTTTCCGATGCAAAATTAATCCATTTTTTCGAAATTTCTAAGAAGCTGTTTAAATTTTACAACTTCTTGGGAAAAAACGTTTCTTAATTGTTCGCCGATATTTTTTGAATGGTTTGTTTCGCTTCTTCCCATTTATCGTCCGTCAATTTTGCCCCGACTACCTGAATCACACATTCGGCAAGATAATTCCCTATTTTTCCCGCCGTTTCAAACGACAAACCGCTGAGCAATCCGTAAAGGAAACCTGCCGCATACATATCGCCCGCGCCAGTTGTATCAATTCGCGGTATTCTATATGTTAGTATGCTTATCGTTTTATCTTTTTGCCGAATGCTCGATCCTTTTGAGCCCTCTTTGATGATAACCAAATCGCATTGTTCGCTCAATTTTTCAAGCGCGTCGGCAACCGGAAGGTTGAGCAAGGCGCGACTTTCTTCCTCGTTGGCGAAAACAATATCAACGTAGTCGGGGATAATCGCAAGCAGGAAACTGCGGTTTTCTTCCACCACATTGTAGCTCGCCAAATCCAAAATGATTTTCAATCCGAGATCTTTTGCTTTCTGCAACGCCGTTTTCAGCAAATCGTAGTTCTGCATCAAATAGCCCTCGATATACAAATAATCGTATTTTGCAAAAACATCGGTGCGCAAATCTTCGGGCTTCAAATCGGCGGCTGCACCCAGATAGGTGCCGAAAGTGCGCTCGCCATCCTTCGATATCAACGCGATTGCCACGCCCGAAATGGCATCAACCTGCGTAAGGTGCGCTACGGCACCCGATTTTTGCAAATCTTTCTCAAAATAGTCGCCGTAAAAATCGTTGCCCGTTTTCCCGATAAACCCGGTTTCGATGCCCAAACGCGACAAGGCGGTTATCGTGTTCGATGCCGAACCGCCGCAGGCGATAACCTTTTCCATATTGGCTATCGCCACATTCAAATTCGACATCTTTTCGCTGTCGATCAGCTGCATACTGCCTTTGGGAAGACACATATCTTCCAAAATCTTGTCGTCTTCGATAAGAGCCAGCACATCAACAAGGGCGTTGCCCATTCCCAAAATTTTCATTTTTTATTTATTATTTTTTTTTTTACAACTTCCAAAAATCCCAACGTTTTTTCAAATCCCAACAAACATAAATAGTGCATTTTTTTGAAGTAATCAGGATAATCCATTCGCTTATCTGTCAAACCTTTGGTTTTTTCATAATCCATAGAATTTTTCAATGCCTGTTCATTGAAATTTTTGGTAACAATCGATATTTTATGTACCGAATTGCGCCGTTGGTCATTCATTACTTTGTATTCATTGTCTCGAAAATTCAACAACCAAGAGAAATCATTATTGTCTGCATAATCAACTTGCAATTTTTCTATCACTTTGTGAAAATGAATATTGTCCTTCTTTTTAAGTTTGTCAGGGAACAACACAGCTATTTGATTTGCAAGCCTATCATAGAAACTATGAATCTTCTCGAATAAAATATCCACAAAATAATCATATCTCTTGCCTTCAAGAGTCTGATCTGCAATATAAAAAGTTTTTCCATCTATTTTTATTGGACTACTTAATGGATTTTCAACAAATGGACGATATAAATATAACATCGCTGTAAAGTAGGTTATTTCTTCTGATAAAAAACACAAGTCATGTTCGAAACTTATTGTTTGTTCTCTTCCAACAAGATCATCAAAAATATCGGACATCAATTGAATGAACTGTTTGCCATTGGGCAGTAAATAAGAATGATCAAATC
>JAISYO010000022.1 GCA_031269865.1 Dysgonamonadaceae bacterium
CCGCAACTGGCGCTCGGCGCAATGGCAACCGTCTGCGAACTCGCATGGCAGCAGGGCGACGACCTCTATTCCGCCCTTGACAACCGCCTGCTGAAAGGCTACGAATATGTCGCAAAATACAATCTCGGTTACGAGGTGCCATTTAAACAGTGGACGGACGTTACCGGCAAATATTGCGGCTGGGCTGTGATTTCCGAAAAATCGCGCGGCGCGTTCCGCCCGATATACGAAATTGCATACAATCATTTTAACCGCCGCAAAGGTTTCCCGATGCCCTACACGCTCGAAGTTCTGAAAAAAACACGCCCCGAAGGTTTCGAGCGCGACGAGCCTGCCTTCGGCAGTTTATTGTTTAACGACTAATTCCGTTTCTCACCCCCCATCACTTCTCGCAGCACGTCCAAGGATTTCAGGGGCGGAAAATCGTAGGTGTGCAGGCGGTAGTAAGTCAGCAGGAAGTCGATAATCGCGTTGCGATTGGCTTGCGAGAGGCGAAACAACTGCATATTGTGGTAATTTATCCGGCGGAAATGACAGAGGTAGAGGCTCTGCTGTTTCGAGAGGTAGTGCGTGTGGAATGGGACGTTGGGGGTAAATTCCCCGTTCAGCAAATCGAAATACGCCCCGGCGGTATAGTTTTGCGTGTTGGGGAAGATGCCGAGGAAACGAGTCAAGCCCGCCATAAAAGCCAAGTGAAAATTCGCGAAACCTTTGTCCGTCGTTTCCAATAAAATGATGGAATGGTGCAGGAACTCATACAGTTGGGGGTTCTCGTTTGTTTCGCGCAACACCCTCGACAAAAATTCCGACAGGAAGATTGCCGTGGCGACTTTGCTGACGGAAGTGCATAAATCGTGCAAAGGGAAGGCTTGCTCGGCATCTTCCAGGCGTTGGAGTTCGCGCAGGGGCAGGTGTTCCGTTTCGAGATTCAAGAGCGAAAGCGGAAAAAAGAGGGCGGTTTTCATCTTCGATCGTTTGCCCGTCGTTTTCGGAAGAAGGTAGGATACCCGTCCGAAATCGCGCGTGAAAATGTGAACGATGGAAAACCGATCGTTGTAACGAGCGACGTTCAATACAATGCCTTGCGTTTTGTGCTGCATTCGAAAACGGGATTTAAGTTTCTCAGATACAAATGTACGCAAATTTGCGCAAAAAACGCCCCGAAAAGAAATCGGGGCGTTTTTTTTTTTCGATATGCAATAAAGATTACATTACTTTCTTTTTGATGCGGGCTTTCTTTCCGCGAAGCGCACGCAGGTAGTAAAGTTTTGCCCTGCGAACTTTACCTTCGCTGTTCAGCGTGATGCTTTCGATGAAAGGGGAATTCATCGGGAAAATACGTTCAACGCCAATGTTGTCGGACATTTTGCGAACCGTGAAACGTTTTGCATCGCCGTGTCCTGAAATACTGATAACCACACCGCGGTATTGCTGAATACGTTCTTTGTTACCTTCCACAATGCGGTATGCAACCGTAACGGTGTCGCCGCTCTTGAATTTGGGAAATTCTTTTTTTTCGGTAGCGAAAGCTTCTTCCGCTATTTTAATTAAATCCATGACTTATAATGCTTTATGTTAATATTTAACTTGTCGATAACGCAATGTAACGGCACTGTGCCGACAGAGATTGCGCAAAGCGGTTGCAAAGATAGAAATAAATCTTCAACCGACAAAGTTTCTTGGAATAAAATAATGCAATTTGCCGATTTAGGGGCGAAAACCCAGTTTTAGGGCAGTGGGGGGCATAAAAAAGGAAAGGTTGTCTCACGACAACCAATCTTCATTGTTAACCTTAAATCTAATACCATGAAAAACACAATGCAAATATAAGGCTGTTCACGGCAAATTCCAAATAATTCCGCCCCTAAAATTTGATATTTAAACTGATTTAACTGTTTCCCGTGTTGTACGGCTTCTATACGAGGCTGTTTCACATTTGTTTAGAAATAAAATGAGGCGAAAGGCAAAAAATGTTCCGAAGGGACTTTTGTCCTTCAATACCTTATCTACATCCACCTTAAAGTCCTTTTTGGGGAACGCATATTTTTTTAGAACCAAGAACCAAGAGCCAAGATTCAAGACATCATTATTAATTGTCTTTTCGTCCTTCCGTCTTTTTGTCCTTTTCACATTCCGTCAGGATTGCAAGACAGAGGAAAGTTTCCTATGAATATCTCGCCCTTTTGGGCGAAAGGCAAAATAAAAATGGCTGCTTATACCGAAAAAAGAGGGCTGTTCAGTTTTATTAACTAAAATAATTAGTTGCAAAACTAAAATAATTAGTTTATTTGCAAAACGAAAAATAAAAACGGATGATATGATGAAAGATTTATCGCCCAAGGAAGAAGAAGTGATGCGTTATTTTTGGACGGACGGAAGCCTGTTTGTCAAGCAATTGGTAGAAAAATACCCCGATCCGAAGCCGCATTTCAACACGCTTTCCACCTATGTCCGCTCGTTGGACGAGAAGGGTTTTCTGTCGCACGACGCATTGGGAAGCACCTACCGCTATTTTGCCGTCGTCAGTGAGGATGAGTATCGCAACCGCAACTTGAAAGACGTAGTAAAAAAATATTTCGACAACTCTTATTTGAGCGTGGTTTCGTCGTTGATAAAAGAGCAAGAGCTGTCGGTTGCAGAGGTGCGGAAATTGCTCGACGAAGTGGAAAAATCAACCTCAAAATAAGCGCGTTATGGAAAATTTCTTGTTTTATCTGCTGAGGGCGTCGGTTTGTATGGTGCTTTTTTACGGTTTTTACAAGCTGTTTTTGAGCCGCACCACCTTTTACGCGGCAAACCGTTTGTTGCTGACGCTCATTTTGTTGATGGTTGTCGCCCTGCCCTTGTTTCGTTACCGCTTGTTGCTGCAGTCCGAAGCGGAAGAAATAATCTGGGTGCTTCAACCGGTGGAAACCGCGCCTGCCGAGGCGATGCCGACATTCGCCCTGGCGAAGGCGGTAGAAATCCCTTGGGTGCAGGTGTTGGCTGTCATCTATCTCGTTGGGCTGATGTTCGTTATCGTCCGTTATGTTTGTGGCGTTTGCCGTATCCGGCGGATTATCGCCTCGGCGGAACGCCGTCCGCTCGCCGGAAAGCTTGATTTGTGCATATCCGACAAGCTGATCGCGCCTTTCAGTTGGATGAGGCAGATTGTGCTTTCCCGCGCCGATTTCGTTGCGGAAAGCGATGGCATCATCAACCACGAGAAGTCGCACGCCCTGCAAAAACATTCGTGGGACAGGCTGTTGTCCGACGTCTTTGCCTGTTTCTTTTGGTTCAACCCCTTCTCGTGGTTGTTGAGGCGCGAAATACAGTCGGTGCACGAATTTCAAGCCGATGAATATGTACTCAAACAAGGCGTGAACGCCAAACAATATCAACTATTATTAATCCGCAAAAGCGTTGGGGAACACACGTTTGCCTTGGCGAACAACTTTCTGCAACGCGATTTGCAAAAACGAATCAAGATGATGATAAAAAACAAAACGAACCCGAAGCGGCAAATGGCTTATTTAGCTCTGTTGCCCGTTATTCTGTTGGGAATTACCTTGTTGTCGGTTCCCAAATTGAACGCCAAAGAAAAATTGGAAGAAAATCTTCCGACGGAAAAGGAAATCGCGCCTTCCGACACGGTTCCGCCGGTAAAGATTCGCACGACGGAGGATCCCCCCCTACTGATTATTGATGGAAAAGAGGTGGACGGCTTAAAACTTGAAGAGCTTGATCCCCAACAAATTGAGTCTATTTCTATCCTGAAAGACAAAGCCAGGACGGAATTGTATGGCGAAAAGGGGAAGAATGGGGTTGTTTTGATTTCGACAAAAAATGGGAATCTGGAAACAGACACGCTTATTTTGAAGGGCAAAAAGCAAAAGGTTGAGAAGGTAAAATTTACCCCACCTCTACCGCCTCCACCGCCCATTCTAAAAACATTGGGAACAAGCAAGAGCTTAATTATCCTCGATGGCAAAGAAATATCGAACGAGGAAGCGCAGAAATTATCCCCCGAGCAAATTGAGTCTATTTCTGTCCTGAAAGACAAAACCAGGACGGAATTGTATGGCGAAAAGGGGAAGAATGGGGTTATTTTGATTTCGACAAAAAATGGGAAATCTGAAAAAACAGACACGCTTATTTTGAAGGGCAAAAAGCAAAAGGTTGAGAAGGTGAAATTTACCCCACCTCCACCGCCTCCACCGCCCGTTCTAAAAACATTGGGAACAAGCAAGAGCTTAATTATCCTCGATGGCAAAGAAGTATCGGAAGAAGAAATGCAAAAATTATCCCCTGATGATATTCAATCGTTCAGCGTGTTGAAGGATTCTTCGGCGACAAAAGTCTATGGGGAAAAAGGTAAAAACGGCGTGATAATTATCGAAATGAAGAAAAAATAATCGGCAGAGGGAAAATGTTTCGAAATTAAGAAGAGGCTGTCTCAAAAGAGCGTCATCCCGCGCTTGACGCGGGATCTCCTGAAAAACACTGCCTTGTTATCAGGAGATTGCGGGTCAAGCCCGCAATGACGACATCCCTTTTTTGGCTTTTGAGACAGCCTCTTCTTAGGGGCTTCGTGTTTCTTCGTGTCTTTTGGTAATGAATTACCGGCACGAAGGAACACGAAGCATATTTTTGCCCCCATTTTCGCTATGCTTCGGGCGGTAATTTCCACCTAAAAAACGTCATCTGAAAAACCTTTGTCTAAATTTTTTTAAATCTTGCCCTTTATCCGCTAAAAATCAAGATAGATTTTATACCTTTGTAACCCATAAAATTTTTATAGGGAAAACAAGTTATGTCGAAGAAAATAAATAAAGTTCTTATTTCTGTTTATCACAAGGACGGATTGGCCGAGATCCTGTCTGTTTTGAACAAGCAGGGCGCGTCGTTTATCTCTACGGGCGGCACGCAAGAGTTCATACAGTCATTGGGTTACGAGTGCGAAAGCGTAGAGTCGATCACGGGCTACCCTTCTATTTTGGGGGGAAGGGTAAAAACCTTGCACCCCAAGGTTTTCGGCGGGATTTTGTACCGCCGCGAAAACGAAGGCGACAGGAAACAGGTAAAAGCCTACGATATACCTTCCGTTGATTTGGTAATCGTGGATTTGTATCCGTTTGAAGAAACGGTTGCCTCGGGCGGTTCCGACGAAGAAATCATCGAGAAGATAGACATAGGCGGCATTTCGTTGATTCGTGGCGCGGCTAAAAATTACAGCGACGTCATTATTGTGGCGTCCAAAAAGCAATACGCGCCCTTGTTGCAGTTGCTGAAAGAGAAAAACGGCGCATCGGATTTGGCAGATC
>JAISYO010000026.1 GCA_031269865.1 Dysgonamonadaceae bacterium
AAAAAGGCTGAAAGCCTTGTAAGACGGTTGCCCCCCATTAGCAAATTTGCAGATTAGCACATTACCCCCCCCCTTAATGTTGTCCTTTGCCTTTTACCCTTAATCCTTCATTCGTAATTTTCAAGATGCGTTTCGGCAAAAAACCAAACAAGTTTGTTTTCTGCTCTCAACTTTCATTATCTTTGTGAAAAATATAACGGAAAGGTTTTAGAAGCTTCTTAAATATCAAACATTATGCAATATCTGCTCTCTTTGCCGGACAACGGCGCAAGCTATTTTAACGACGAGCAACGCCACGATTCACGGCAATGGTTCGCCACGTCCGATCCGGCTGGCAAACGCATCGGTTCGGGTGGCGGAACGGTTTGGCTGTTGGAAGAATGTTACCGCGAAAACGCGCCCGGAAAATCCTTCGGCGAATGGCTGGCGGAAGACAAGCGCATTTTGATTCACGCCGGTGGACAAAGCCGGAGGCTTCCTGCTTATGCCCCGTCGGGCAAACTTTTCACGCCGATACCCATTTTTCGTTGGGCACGCGGACAACGGTTGAGTCAGGATCTCTTGTCGTTGCAATTGCCTCTCTACGAGAAGATATTGCAGCAGTCGCCCGAATCGTTGCGCACCCTCGTCGCGAGCGGCGACGTCTATATCTACACCGATGAACCTGTTCGCCCCCTTCCCGAAGCCGACGTAGTGTGCTACGGCTTGTGGGAAGACATTTCGCTGGCATCGCGGCACGGCGTTTTCGCGCTCGATCGCAAATCGTCCGGCGAACTCGATTTTATGATGCAGAAACCTGCCCCCGCGATACTCGAAAAATACGGACAATCGCACTACGTGCTAATGGACATCGGCATCTGGCTGTTGAACGATAGGGCGGTGGAAATTCTTCGCAAACGTTCGCAGGGCGAAGAAGCCGGTTCGTTACGCTTCTACGATTTGTACAGCGATTTTGGGTTGGCGTTGGGCAAAAATCCCCAAGTCAAAGACGAGGAAATCAATGCACTCAGCGTAAAAATTGTTCCTTTGCAGGGTGGGGAATTTTATCATTATGGCACGAGCCGCGAACTGATTTCTTCCACGCTCGCCATACAAAACCGCACAAACGATCAGCGTTTGATTATGCACAACCGCGTGAAACCGCACCCTGCCATTTTTACGCAAAACGCCGAGGTGGAAATTCCATTTACGGACAAGAACGAGAACGTGTGGATTGAAAACTCGCAGGTTTCGGCTGGTTGGGCGATTTCCGACAACCACCTCATTACCGGGGTGCCGCAAAACAAATGGGAATTGGCGTTGCCGTCCGGCACTTGCATCGACGTCGTTCCTTTTGGCTCAGACGAATGGGTAGCCCGTCCGTATAACATAAACGACACGTTCAAAGGTGCGGTTGGCGATGAAAACACCTTGTTGATGGGGATTCCCTTCACGAAATGGCTCGCTCAACGCAACCTATCGCAAGACGAATTAAGGGGCAACCCCAACGATATACAGAACCTCAGGCTGTTTCCCAAAGTCGCTTCCGTGAAAGAGTTGGGGATTGTTTTACAATGGATGGTGTCCGAACCCGAATTGCAGGAAGGGCTGGAAATTTGGCGCAAAGCCGAGCGATATTCCGCCGACGAACTGCTCGACAACGCCAATCTGTCGCGCTTGTGGGCGCAACGCAAACGGTTGAGGCTCGCAAACTGGAAGATGCTGGAAAAGAATTTCGACAAGAGTGTTTTCTACCAATCCGATCTGCTTGACGGCGCGAAGGAATACGCCGAAAACGGACTTCCCGTCCCTGCCGCCATCGACGAAAAAGCCCCGGTGTTGCAACGTATCCACAACCGTATGTTGCGATCCAAGATATTTGCGCTGACGGGCGACGCCAAGGCTTCGAAAGAGAATGAGGACGAGGTTTTCTCGCTGATGCGGAAAGAGCTGACGGCTTCGTTGAGGGCGGACGCGAAAGCCCACAAGCCCGACGTGCAAGCCGATCAGATTGTGTGGGCGAGAACCCCGGTGCGCATCGACTTGGCTGGCGGTTGGACTGACACACCGCCCTATTCGCTCTACTGCGGTGGGAACGTCGCCAATATCGCCATCGAGTTGAACGGGCAACCGCCCCTGCAAGTCTATGTGAAGCCTTGCGAAGCGTTTCATATTGTGCTTCGTTCCATTGATATGGGCGCGGTGGAAATCGTGAAAACCTTTGGTGAACTGGGCGATTTCTGCAAAATCGGATCCCCTTTTTCCATACCCAAATGCGCCATCGCGCTCATCGGTTTCCTGCCCCAGTTTGCCGATGAAACCTTTCCCTCGCTCGAAGAGCAACTGAAATCCTTCGGCTGCGGAATAGAGGTTACGCTTTTGTCCGCCATTCCTGCCGGATCGGGGCTGGGCACAAGTTCCATCTTGGCGTCCACCGTTTTGGGCGCGTTGTTCGATTTCTGCAAGCTACCCGACGACAAGCACCTGATTTGCAATTACACCCTCGCCTTGGAACAATTATTGACAACCGGCGGCGGCTGGCAAGATCAGTACGGCGGTGTTTTCCACGGCGTTAAACTCTTGCAATCCGAAAGCGGATTCAGCCAATATCCGCGTGTGAACTGGCTTCCCGGGCACTTGTTTACCGATGCCGACTACAAAAGTTGCCATCTGCTCTACTACACCGGCATCACGCGCGTGGCGAAAAACATTCTGTCAGAAATTGTTTCGTCCGTGTTCCTCAACTCATCGAGTCACCTTCAACTGTTGGGCGAAATGAAGTTGCACGCCTTGGATATGGCGAACTGCATTCAGCGCGGCGATTTTGGCGAGTACGGAAAATTGCTGCGCCTCACGTGGGAACAAAACAAACGCTTGGACAGCGGTACCAATCCGCCCCAAGTAGAAGGCATCATCTCGTTAATCGACGATTACACAACAGGTTACAAATTGCCTGGCGCGGGTGGCGGCGGCTACCTCTATATGGTGGCGAAAGATGCCGGCGCAGCCTCGCGAATCCGCAAAACATTAAACGAAAACAAACCGAACGCCCGCGCCCGATTCGTAGAGATGAGCCTCTCTGACACCGGGTTGCAAGTATCGCGTTCGTAAAACAAAACAGCAATGAGATTAGACACGACTTTTTTGGACGAGCTAAGCGCAGAAGCGAAAAATAGCCCCCGCTTGCGAATGAACTACAATATGCACGATTCGTTGGACGCTAAGGCTCAACGCCTTTTCAACGCGCTCGAACCGGGGACGCTAGTCCCTATCCACCGCCACCGCGACACGGCAGAAACGTTTTTTGTAGTCAGGGGAAAACTGATAGTGCGATTATTCAACGACGACAAAACCGTCATCGAAGAGGTGATTCTCAGTCCCACGGACGACTGCTTCGGCTACCACGTCCCCAAAAACCAATGGCACTCGGTGGAATCGCTGGAAAGCGGGACGGTGCTTTTCGAGGTAAAAGACGGTCCGTTTATTCCGATAGATGAGAAGAACATTTTGACAATTAAGAATTAAGAGGGGGAAAATAATTTGCTAATTTGCTAATGAAAGCGCACCGTCCTTCCGTTCCGTGCCACGATGCGGAACCTGATGAGATGTGCCGTCATTGCGGACTTGATCCGCAATCCCCCTGTTTTTTATTTGGGGTAAAGGGTTAAAGGCGAAAGAAGTCTTGGTTCGGGGAATGCTGTCATTTTGTTCCGCGCCACGACACGGAATCCCCTTGTTTTTCGTCTTGATTCTAAAAAAAATTCCCAAAATCCTTTGTTTTCAAAAAAATAATACATTATATTTGCGAAAAACAGAAAAAATGGGGACAGCGCCGATTTATCCGCTTCCTGCTTTTGAAAGACCGCCCTCGTTTCCGGGGAAAAACAGCCCGGCGTGCGCAGGGGCCCGTTTTACCCCCCCCCCCCCCCCCCCAGATAACCAACTGACAATAAACGATTTACGTGTATTTTCACGGTTTGCGCATTGCGCCAGCCGCGCCTTGCCGCGCCCGCCCGGGACGGCAACCCTTTATATTAACAATTTAAAAAACAAAGAAAATGAAAGCAAAGA
>JAISYO010000004.1 GCA_031269865.1 Dysgonamonadaceae bacterium
GGATCACTTCTCCCCCTGACTTCCCGCACCCTGAAAACAGGGATGATCTACACTTTTACGCTTCAATGACGGCAAAAAACAAAAGAGAACCGGAAAACAAAAAAAGCCTGACTTTTATCTGTTCTCCGGTTCTTAATTTTACCTGTTTAGCGAAGGTGCCTCATTCGCCCGAAGGTTTTGCTTCTGCCGGGCTTCCCGTTTCGGTTTGGGTTTCGGTTGCGGGTTCTTCAGCGGCTGTATCCTTCGATTTATTGCTGTTCAATATCTCTTTCGAGCGCGACACCCATTGCCGTTTTCCAAACACGGTTTCGAGATCGTCGGCGTAGATCATCTCTTTTTCGAGCAAGATAGATGCCAACTTGTTATGCCCTTCGGCGTGTTCGGTAAGTATTTTTTTCGCCCTTTCGTATTGCTCGGCGACCAAAATTTTCACTTCCGAATCAATCAGCTCGGCTGTTTTGTCGCCGTAGGGTTTCGTGAACGTGTAATCCTGCCCGGTGGAATCGTAATAGCTTAAATTGGGCAGTTTATCGCTCATACCCATATACATAATCATAGCGTAGGACTGTTTGGTTACCCTTTCCAAGTCGTTTACCGCACCCGATGAGATTTTCCCGATGAACAGTTCTTCGGCTGCGCGTCCGCCGAGCAGCGACGTGATTTCGTCGAGCATCTGCTCTTTGGTGGTAATCTGCCGTTCTTCGGGCAGGTACCACGCCGCGCCCAAGGCTTTTCCGCGTGGGACGATGGTTACTTTTACCAAGGGGCTTGCGTGTTCCAAAAACCAACTGATAGTGGCGTGTCCCGCCTCGTGAATGGCGATGGATTTTTTCTCGTCCTGCGTGATGATTTTGTTTTTCTTTTCCAATCCGCCCACGATGCGATCAACGGCGTTGATAAAATCGTCTTTCTCAACGAATTTCTTTTTTGCGCGGGCGGCAATCAGCGCGGCTTCGTTGCAGACGTTGGCGATGTCCGCCCCCGAAAAGCCCGGCGTTTGGCGTGCGAGAAATTCCACATCCACCGACTCGTCGATTTTGATGGGGCGCAGATGCACGATGAAAATATCTTTGCGCTCGTTCAAATCGGGAAGTTCCACGTAGATTTGGCGATCGAAACGTCCGGCGCGTAACAGGGCTTTGTCGAGAATGTCGGCGCGGTTGGTGGCTGCCAAGATAATCACGCCGCTGTTGGAACCGAAACCGTCCATTTCCGTAAGCAGTTGGTTGAGTGTGTTTTCGCGCTCGTCGTTCGAGCCGAAATTGACGTTTTTGCCACGGGCGCGTCCCACGGCGTCTATCTCGTCGATGAAAACAATGCAGGGTGCTTTTTCTTTTGCCTGACGGAATA
Organism: Dysgonamonadaceae bacterium; assembly: GCA_031269865.1. Classification (GTDB taxonomy): domain Bacteria; phylum Bacteroidota; class Bacteroidia; order Bacteroidales; family Dysgonomonadaceae; genus JAISUH01. Next base: position 1,351 of record JAISYO010000004.1, read on the forward strand.
AATCCCGCACCCGCGACGCGCCCACGCCCACAAACATTTCCACGAAATCGGAACCCGAAATGGAAAAGAAGGGTACGTTTGCTTCCCCTGCAACGGCTTTCGCCAACAGTGTTTTACCTGTCCCCGGCGGTCCCACGAGCAACGCCCCCTTCGGTATTTTTCCGCCGAGGTTGGTGTAGCTGTCGGGTTGTTTCAGAAATTCCACGATTTCCTGCACTTCTTCTTTCGCTTCCGATAGTCCCGCCACGTCTTTGAAGGTAACTTTCGTCCCCGATTCTTTGTCGAACAGTTGAGCTTTCGAGCGTCCCACGCTGAAAACGCCGCCGCCGCCACCACCCTGCATACGGCGCATCATCCAAATCCAAAAAATAATGATGAGGATAAAGGGTGCGGACGTGAGCAGCAGCCCCCACAATTCGGAAGAGGTGTTGTAGTCCAGCTTGATGTCGTAGTTATTCTCTTTCTTTACGTTGTCGATGAACTCGGACACGTAATCAACCGAAGGCACGTTCACGAGAATGCTTGGTTTTTTACCCACTTTGTCGGCATTTTCTTTGAAGATGAGGGGTATGGATTCCTCTCTCACGCGGGCTTCGGCGGTTATTTTCTTGCTGAAAACGACAACGTCGCTGATCCTGTTTTCGCGGATATATGTTTGGAAATCAGACCATCCTACTTGCTTGGTGGTGTTGTCCTGCCCCATAAACAACATTCCGATGAGCACGAGGGAAATCAATCCGTAAATCCAATACGGGTTGAAGGGTTGTTTCGGGCTTTTACCCCCTAAGCCGGGGGGAATGGGCGTTTTATTTTGTTTCTTCGCGTTGTTTTTTTTATTTTCGTTGTCCATTGATTTTGTTCTTCTTGTTGGAATACGATTCCAAATTTCGTTTATATGTAACAAACACCGTGCGGAATATGTTTCAGGGCTTGCGTAAAAAAGTGTCGATAAAATTGAAAAAGCTCCTTAGTCCAAGTCGGGTATATTCTCTGTTTTTGCATCTTCCCACAAGTGATCGATGTTGTAAAACGTTCGCATTTCGGGCAGGAAAATATGCACGATGATGTTTCCGTAATCGATTCCCACCCATTCCGAGCGTTGTTGCCCCTGCACGCGAATGGGTTTTTCCGCCGTGGTTTTCTTAACCACCTCTTCCACCGATTCAGCCAACGCCGACACTTGCGTGGGCGTATTGCCTTCGCAGATGACAAAATAGTCGCAAATCGCGCCCGGAATCCCTTGCAGCCGGATTGTAGTGATTTTTTTTCCTTTCTTCTCTTGTATCCCTTCGATGATACCTTGCAATAAGTTGTTTTTTTCTTTCATTCGCTGTTGTAATGGGTTAAACTGCAAAGATAGCTCGTTTTTTCTTACGAAGGAAAAGAAAATGGTTTTTCCTTGCGAAACACCCCCATTTTTTAGAACCAAGAACCAAGATGTCGGGCATTCCGCCGCCTTGTGTTTTGGCGCGTAATTGGCTAATGCCGAACGTTGTTTCGTAATTGAATTGAACCCCTACGTGAAAAATACGCTTGAAAAAGCAGATGGGAATACCCGTAATAAAATAGTTCGTTAAGATTTAAACAGTTTACTCCAATTCTTTCGTTTGATGCTGAGGGGCAATCCTCGCATTTGGCAAAAACGAGAGGGGAATCGTATTGACAACGGATTTCCCATCCATACGGATTTGCAATCCGAATCCATTGAATATCGGGATTTTAAATCCCTTCACTCGCTACGCTTGGATTGCAAGTCCAAGCAGACGGGGAAGTTTCTACCGATAGATGCTATTCTGACGGCTTGCCGAATTTACTCTACCTCGCCTTGGAAAGAGATGGGCTGTCTGTCGGTAGAGATTACGTCGAGGCGTGCGTTTCCGTTTTCCCAAACGTCGAGCAACAACGACACGTCGCGTTGCGAGGGCACATTCACGTCTTTGGGGTTGATTTCTATGCGCCAATTGCCTTTTTTCTTTCCTTCCGACACCTTGTATTCAAAATCGGTGCTCGTAAATTTATAGCCGCCTTCGCTCGGATTCATCGGTGCGACGTAGGTGCGTCCGTAATACGGCAGGTAGGCTTGGACGCTGTCTTTCGAAACCTTCAAATCGTAGAACGGACTCAAATAAATGGGACGAAAGCCGGTTGGGGAGGCATAGGTGGCGTTGAACGTGAAACGGAAATCGTCCATTTTCTGTTGGATTTCCTGCGCTTTCGCTTCTTTTTGCGCGGACGATTGCGAGCTTCCGCAGTTCGAAAACAGCAGAACCACGAACAAACAAGCTGACAGGGTGTAGTTTATTTTTTTCATACGATGACGTTTTTTATTTCTCTTATAACGCCAATCTTGCCGAAAAGTTTAGAGTTTGTCCAAAAACGGGAAATAATGGATAAAATAGAACGCCAATAAAGTCGCAGTCATCACATAGAACCCCCTGACAGCCCATTTCGAAACCGTGGTGGAATAGAAATAGGCGATGACGAAAGAGAGCAAAGCCAAGCCCGGCAACAAAATGAAATTTGAGCGGTTCCAATAAATGATTTGTAAGACGATAAGGAGGAAGAGGATAAAAATGAAAAATCGCAACGTGATATTAGTCAATACTTTGTTTTGATGAGATCCGAGCGCCGAAAGCATATACGTCAAGAAAAACAGCGCGAAACCGGCGATGGAAATCCATTCGGAAGCGGAAAATGTCGGTGTTTCGAGGGATATTTCCGCGAAATTTCGGAAAGGGGCGGTAAAACCTTCCATGTCGCCGAAAAAATAAAAGGCGGCGAAAGCGCACCAATACACCAAGGCAAGCCCCAACAGCGACGACAAAAACGACTTGAAATGAAATCCGCGCATAGAAAATTCGCCCTTCCAAAACAAGGGCAACAACAGCAAGGCATACACTTGAAACAACCCCGCGATGCCGATCAATACCGCCGACTGGAAAGACTAGACTTGCGTTTCGTAATTCTGATACGAGGCAAGAAGGGGGACAAAGGCGCAACGCCGCACGGGGACAGTGATGTACTGCGGCTCG
>JAISYO010000039.1 GCA_031269865.1 Dysgonamonadaceae bacterium
TTATATTTGTCCTTCAAAAAAACTGCAAATGCCCGAAAATTGGCTCTCGCTTTCCGAATTGAACACGCAGGTGCGCAACGCCGTCCGCAACGCCCTGCCCGGCGCATATTGGATTCGTGCCGAGAGCAGCGACGTGCGCCGTAACCCCAACGGCAACTGCTACCTGGAATTTGTAGAGAAAGACACGGCAACGCAAAACATTGTGGCGAAGGTGCGGGGAATCATTTGGGGGAACACTTTTCGGGTGATCGCGCCCTATTTCGAGGCGGAAACCGGGCAGGCGTTTTCTTCGGGCTTGAACGTGTTGGTGCGCGTGAACGTCGATTTTCACGAAGTGTATGGTTACAGCCTCACAGTGGTGGATATTGATCCCTCGTTTACCGTGGGCGAGCTTGTCCGCAACCGCCGTCTTGTGCTGAAAAAACTCGAAGAGGAAGGGGTGCTTTCGCTCAACAAAGAGTTGGAAATGCCCGAATTGGCAAACCGCATCGCCGTTATCTCATCGCCCACGGCGGCAGGTTTCGAAGATTTTTGCCGTCAGTTGGAAGGGAACCCGGCGAAATTTGTTTTTTACACCAAGCTGTTTCCTGCCGTGATGCAGGGCGATCGTAGCGAAGCGTCCATCATTGCCGCGTTGGAAAGGATTTACGAATGCCGTCAGTTGTTCGATGCCGTAGCCATCATTCGCGGCGGGGGTGCGTCGTCGGAATTGAATTGCTTCGATTCCTACCCCTTGGCAACCAACTGCGCACAATTTCCGTTGCCCATCGTGAGCGGTATCGGGCATGAGCGCGACGTTACCGTCTTGGATCTCGTGGCGCACACCCGCGCAAAAACGCCGACAGCCGTCGCGGAATTTTTCATTGAGCATAGCCACGAGACGGCAACCTGCCTGCTCGATTTGCAAGAACGCTTGTTGGGCGAAGCCGAAAGCCGTCTGCAAGCCGAGAAATCGAAATTGGTATTGCTGAGCAAAGACACGGTGCATCATTCCGAAAAGCAAGTGCACAACGGCTTGTCGCAAATCGAATGGACGCAGAAACGGATTTCGCACGCCTTCACGATGAGGTTGGAAAAGGAACGTTCGTTTGTTCGCGAACGCGAAAATTCCCTGCGCTTGGTTTCGCCCGAAAACATTATCAAACGCGGATATTCGCTCACGTTGAAAAACGGCAGGATCGTGAAATCGGCTCGCGAATTGGCGCGGGGCGACAAAATTGAAACGCGACTGTCCGAAGGAAAAATCGTGTCGGAAGTCCGCGATGTTGATGAAGAAAGGCGTTGAAAACCTGAAATAAACCTATTGCATTTAGACTAAAAGTAGATTATTAAAGATGAGTGTTTTATGTGTTTTCAATCCCGTTAGGGATTGTGGCTCGGTAGAAAAATTCGCTTCCCTTTTTTATTTGCAAGGGTAGGTTTGCAACCCATAATCAAAAAATTGCGTACCTGACGGCACACTGTTTGTATGGAAGGCATTCGTTTTTACCGAACTAAAATGCCTGACGGCATTAAAATACAAACATTTGAAAACCAAAATTTTATATAAATACGGAATTGGCGTAATAAATTATTTCGGTAAAATTTAAACAGTTTCTAACTCTAAATACGTATTTTTGTTGCATAAATCAGATCAAATGGAAAAGCAAAGCTATACTCAGGCAAAAGATGAATTGGAAGCGATTGTAGCCGCCCTCGAATCGGGGGAATCGGATATGGACACGCTGACTGAAAAAGTGAAACGTGCGGCGAGCCTCATCGCTTTCTGCAAAGAAAAACTGACGAAAACCGATAAGGAACTTCAAAAAATCCTCGATGAAATTGAATGAAGCCAAACAAAGTGTCGTTATCGTGGCGGGCGGACAAGGGCTGCGCGTGGGTGGCGAATTGCCCAAGCAATTTTGCGAGATGGGCGGCAAGCCGATGCTGATGCACACCATCGAAGCCTTCCGCCGTTTCGATGAACAGATGCTCATCGTGCTTGTCCTTCCCGAAGCGCATTTGGGCTTATGGGAAAAAATCAGTGGGGAATACCGTTTCGGAAACTCGGTTACGATTGCAACGGGGGGGGAAACCCGATTCCACTCGGTAAAAAACGGATTGGAATACGTCCCCGACGATTGTATCGTGGGCGTACACGATGCGGCACGTCCCTTCGTTTCGCAAAAGGTTATCGCAGAGAGCTACCGCGTTGCGAGGGATTTTTATTGCGGGGCGATTCCTGTCGTCGGCGAAAAAAACAGTGTCCGTATGGAAACGGAAAGCGGAAGTGTGCCAGTGGGCAGAAACCGCGTGAAAATTGTGCAAACCCCGCAGGTTTTCCCTGCCAAGCTGTTGAAGGACGCCTATCGGCAGACGGTTTATCGCGCCGAATTTACCGACGACGCCTCTGTCGCCGAAAAATCGGGTATCCGCATACAACTCACGGAAGGCGACGATCGGAATATCAAAATCACAACTCCCTTAGATATGGAAGTTGGCAGATTGATTTTCGAGAAAAACGTAAAATAAGTGTCATTTTGCGTTAGAAACGGGTTTTATAGCCCCATCTGCATTGACAAAATTACGGGATTCAGAATAAAAAACTTCATTTTGTTATTTATTTCAAAAAAAAAAATTGTATCTTTGGGGAAAGATTCAACCTAAAAATATCCATTATGGAAAAAATTGACAAACTCGACAGGCAGATACTCGAAATTATTTCCCAAAATGCCCGCATTCCCTTCCGCGACGTGGCGGAACAATGCGGCGTTTCGCGTGCGGCGATCCACCAACGTGTTCAGCGTATGATTGAAAACAATGTCATTACCGGATCGGGCTATCACGTGAACCCCCAGATTTTGGGCTACGCCACCAACGCCTATATCGGCGTGAAGCTCGAAAGAGGCTCAATGTACAAAAACGCGATTCCCGAATTTCAGAAAATCCCCGAAGTTACGGAATGTCATTTTACCACCGGGCCCTATACCGTCCTCATCAAACTTTACGCACGCGACAACGAGCACCTGATGGACTTGCTCAACAACTACATTCAGGAAGTACCCGGCGTGGTGGCTACCGAAACGATGATTTCGCTGAGCCAGAGCATCAAACGCGAGATTCCCATTGATGAAAAGATAGGGGAAGAAGAGGATTGAGCCGTACACCCACGCGGACGATAAGAAACAGCAAAGGTAGCCGATTCCGACTGCCTTTGCTGTTTTTTAAGAACCTGTTTAAATTTTACAGCTTATCTTTTTTCTTGTCCGCGCCAATCGTTTTCCAAACGAGGGCGGAAAGAGCTGCCCCGACGAAAGGACCGACAATAAAAATCCAGAGTTGGCTCAATGCACCGCCGTTTCCGTAAACCGCTTCGAAGATAGCGGGACCAATGCTGCGGGCGGGATTGACAGAGGTGCCGGTAAGCGGAATGCAAACAATGTGCACCAGCACGAGCGACAAGCCGATGGCAAGCCCTGCAAAAGCGCCTGCACCTTTTTTGCCGTCGGTTGTTCCCAGCACAACGAGAACGAAGACGAAAGTAAAAACAATTTCCGCGATCAACGCACCCACAACGCTCACGCCGGGCTGTGCGCCGTTGGCGCCGGTTTTCGTTGCAAAATCGCCTTTGGCGGCAATGTACGATGCGCTTGACGCATCAATGTTCGCAACGATAATGTAGAGAATCAGCGAGCCGAGTATCGCGCCGATGACTTGAAAAAGCATATACATCCCTGCATCTTTGCCCTTGATTCTGCCCGAAAGCAAAGCTCCCAACGTGATAGCGGGATTGATATGACAACCCGATATGCCCCCGATAGCGTAAGTCATCGCGACAATCGACAAACCGAAGCCGAAAGCCACGGTTAAAACCTGCGCGGTTGTTCCCACGCCAAAATTAAAGATTGCGCTGCCGCAACCCATCAACACCAGCACCAAAGTGCCCACCATTTCTGCTAAATACTTTTTCATATATGATTTTATTTTTGATAGTTTAGTAAAAAAATTTGGTTAAAATTCCCGTAGGTTAAACAAAGAAAGCGATGAAATAGTTCGTTTTTGGGTTAATATTTGTAAGTTATCCCGTCGTGAGGTATCTCGCAAAAAAAATTTAGTTTTTCCGCTTGCCGTTAAAAAAAATTGTCTAAATTTGCACTTAGAATCAATGCAGTGATAGATATGATGCAGAGAATCAAATACGTAACTTATTTGCAACTTATTGACCACCAATAAGTTAGCTCGCCTATCTATCTATCCGGAGTTACGTGAAAAAGATTCCCAAATACGCCTGACGATTTTTTTGCTCGGCAAAAACAACTTTCTTTCTTCGGGGGGTTGCATAGCCGCGAAAGACTTTTCCCAAATGTAGCCCCCACGAAAAAAACCTGAATGAGAAAATGGAAAAAGCAAAGTAAAAACAATCATAAAATTAAACAAATAAACAATCAGAATAAAGTGAAAAAAATGAAAGTAAAATGAAAAGAACATTTCTTGTTTTAAGTCTGTTTGTGTTTATTTTCACAAGCAAAATTCATTCCCAAAACTGGCAGGACTATGTGCAGTTTGGTGCAGGAGTAGGAATGAGTTGGATGGGCGACGAATACGGTGCTTTGCTGCGAGCGGAGTATGGCAAAACGTATAAATGGTTGGATTTGAGCCTGTCATTGTCTTATGAAAGTGAAATGGATGCGTATAATGCCAATTCGCATTTGCATATTCGCCCCGAATATCCCGAAGAAAACAATATTTCAAAAGGAGTTGTTAATAATGATGTTAGCGTTTCGTTAAGTTTCAATGCCAAAATTGATGTTGTGCGTCTTTTTACGGAAAATTCCAACCATTCTTTTAAGGTAGGTGGCGGAATTGGTTGCGAACATTCGATGGAACAATCGGCGGACAAAGACAATATAAATGGTTATGACCATTTTATATATGGATAATTATTCCGAAATCAATTTGTTACCTACGTTGTGGGTTGGCTATGACTATTTGATAACGGAAAAAACTGCGTTAGGCGCGTTTTTCTACGGCGGGCGTTATTCGCCCTGTTTAGGTCTCAGCCTTCGCCGAAATTTCTAAATCTCGCGCCCTATCATTTATCTCGACCGCCTGCCTCATTTCAAGGCGGTTGGGATTTTAAAAACATAAAGAGATGAAAAGAAAAATCTTTTTATGTGTTTTCGGAATATCTGTACCTAAAAAAAATTAACCCGTTTTCGTCAAATTTTATGCCCTTCAAAATGAACATTTCCAACGAAATTTGTTTTAAACAAAGGTAAAGAATCGACTTCGTAAACCCATACACTATGTTTTTAGATCAGTTGCGAAAAATCAGGGACTG
>JAISYO010000043.1 GCA_031269865.1 Dysgonamonadaceae bacterium
GTGTTTTTCATGGTATTAGATTTAAGGTTAACAATGAAGATTGGTTGTCGTGAGACAACCTTTCCTTTTTTAGGGGCTTAGCCTTCGCCCAAACGCGACAAACAAGCCCAAACCCACGTCTATCCGCACAAATTTTTCCCCTTACAACTATTTTTAATACCTTTCCCTCGTTCAATCTCAACGCTTTTATTTACTTTTGCAAAAACAGAAAAATGGAAAATCATTTGCTTTCAAGGATATGAATAAAAAGAATACGACCAAGGCTCACCCAGAAGGAAAAACGAAAAAACAGCAGTCCGCAAAAAACGGGTTTATCGTCAAATGGATATGGCGTATTTTTGGCATTTGCATCGTTGCCATACTTTTCGTTTTCCTATTGATTTCTACGGGTGTGATCGGCTATCTGCCCCCGATCAACGAATTGGAAAACCCCATCGACAAATACGCATCGCAAGTCATTTCTTCGGACGACAAACTGCTTTTTACCTATTCAGACGACAAAGAAAACCGCATTTTTGTGGATTATTCCGATTTGTCGCCCTACCTCGTGCAAGCGTTGGTGGCAACGGAAGACCAACGGTTTTACGGACATTCGGGCATCGACGCCATAGGTTTGGCTCGTGCCATTGTGAAAACGATGATATTGCAAAATAGTGATGGTGGCGGAGGGAGCACGATCACACAGCAATTGGCGAAACAGCTTTATACTAATAAGGGGAAAAGGAGGGCGAAAAATAAAATGCAGCGCATCTTCCAAAAACCGGTTGAGTGGGTTATCGCCGTACAGTTGGAACGGCAGTACACCAAAGAAGAAATCATCAACCTCTATCTCAACGAATACGATTTCAATTATAGCGCGATAGGCATCGAATCCGCCGCGCACACTTATTTTGGCGTTGCGCCGAAAGACTTGAAGGTGGAAGAAGCGGCTATGTTGGTGGGAATGCTGAAAAATGCAGCCCTATACAATCCGGTACGGCGAGCCGAACTAACCAAAAAACGGCGCGACGTGGTATTGGCGCAGATGAGGAAGGCGGGACATTTGACGAAACAACAAACGGACTCGCTAAAACAGATGCCCATAAAGCTGAAATTCCATCGTTTGGAACACGTGGATATTCCTGCGCCCTACTATCGGCAATACCTCGGCATCATTATGATGGCAAAAAAGCCGGAACGCAAAAATTACCCCGAACAGTGGCAGCAGCAACAATTCATAGAAGATTCCCTCGCGTGGAAAAACAATCCGCTATACGGTTGGTGCAACAAACATAAAAAAACGGACGGTTCGAACTACAACATTTATACCGACGGCTTAAAAATCTACGCCACCATCGACTCGCGGATGCAGAAATATGCGGAAGATGCTGTTACGGAACACTTGGGAGGCTACCTGCAACCCTTGTTCGAAAAAGAAAAAGCAGGCAGGGCTTACGCCCCCTTTTCAAGCGACGTGAAAAATCGGGTGGAAGAACTGATGACCAACGCCATGAGGCAGACGGATCGTTATCGGCTTGCAAAAAAAGCAGGCAAGAAAGAGGGCGAAATCCTCAACGAGTTCAAGAACAAGAAATACGATATGAAGGTGTTCTCGTGGAAAATGGGAGAAGTAGATACGATAATGACGCCTTGGGATTCAATCCGTTACCACAAATCGTTTTTGCGAACCGGATTGATGGCGATGAGCCCCGTAACGGGACACGTGAAGGCTTACGTGGGTGGACCCAATTTCCGTTTTTTCAAATACGATATGGTTAGCACCGGAAAACGACAGATTGGTTCAACCATCAAACCCTTCCTCTATTCCTTGGCGATGGAAGAAGGTATGACGCCCTGCGATCAGCTCATTCACGAAGCGCAAACGCTGATTCTCGAAACGGGCGAGCCGTGGACACCCGACAATCCCGGCGCAAGTAGGGTGGGCGAAGAAGTAACCATCAAATGGGGGTTGCAAGTATCAAGCAATTGGGTAACGGTTTTTCTGATGAAACAGTTTTCGCCTTACGCATTCGTGCGGCTGTTGAAATCATTCGGGTTGAAAAATAACATTCCCCCGGTGGTTTCGTTGTGCTTGGGTTCTTGCGAGGCATCGGTTTCCGAAATGACGAGCGGCTACACGACATTTGCCAATCGCGGTATCCGTATTGATCCGGTACTCGTAACCCGCATCGAAAATTCTTACGGGGACGTGCTGGATTCTTTCTCTCCCAACGTGTCCGAAATCTTTGGGGAAAACACAAACTATAAGATGCTCGATATGTTGCGAGGGGTAATTGACGGCGGAACGGGAAACCGCCTTCGCAGAAATTACAACCTGAAAGGGCAGATGGGCGGAAAAACTGGGACTAGCCAAGAAAATTCCGACGGTTGGTTTATGTCCTTTACCCCCGATATTGTAGTCGGTTGCTGGGTAGGTGGCGAAGACCGCTCTGTCCATTTCGACCGAATGGATTACGGACAAGGCGCGAGTATGGCACTGCCTATCCAAGGCTTGTTCTATCAGAAAATATATGCCGATTCTTCGCTAAATATGAAGGACGACGGCGAGTTCGAATCCGGCAATCCCTGCGCCGGAGGCGGATTTTTCTTTCAGGACGAAGACGATTCGTTGGAAGGCATCGACGATTTGTTTCAATAGCTAAGAGCCTTGTTTTTTTCAAATACGGATTAAAGAGGGTTTGGATGTTTGGGCGTTTCGGAACAATGTGCTAATGTGCTAATAATGGTTTTCCATCTTCGTTCCGTTCCACGACACGGAATCTCACGCGGAATCCCCTTGTTTTCTTAGCCCTTCTCTTTTTGTCCTTTCCCCCATTTATATTCCTACGGAATGTGAAATTTAGACGAAAAGACAAAAGACTAATGCGAGTGATGGCACACTCCCTCATTCGCATTGTCAATATTGCAGTTGGTAAAACTAACCCTTGATTTGTCGGTAATGTAAGTGGCTTTATTTATATTTACTTCGGAAAAATTAATGTCCGAGTTTTCCTTTGCCGAAACAAAAACTTCATTCAGCGTTATTCTTTTATTGCCTTTTAACCCACATTGCAACCCGTCAGGTCACAAAACGTTGAAAATCGTCTGAGTCCATTTTTTCAAATTCCGATTTGTGCACTACAAATTTTCGTTTAGAGAAAGGTTGTGATTTGTATTTAAGACGGCGACAGATAGCCTCCGCTTTGTGATTCGGCTCGCTGCGCCGGCGGCTGAGAATGACTTCATCGTACCGGTTTTGAGAAACTGTCAAAACCGATACTTTTTCCGGATTATTATCCTGTATGTCAAATAGTTCATCCCATCATTTTATATGCCGGCAGCGTTTGCGGATGATCCGGCGAACCTGATTCAACTCCTCTGCGTTTATCAATCCGTTGAGAAAACCAACGTTGAGCAAGGGTGCGGTGACAAACCCTGCCCGTTTCGTTGCGATAGCTTTCTGCCGGCTGCCGGATTGCGCCGTATGGAGAATCTGAAATACATGGCTGCAAAGTTAATCCATAACCCACTGATTGTCAATACCCCTGTGCACTACAAACGCAAATTCCCGAAATATAATCTTTGATTGTCAACGAGCTGCTTTTTTTATGCAGCTTAAATCGCCCCCAAACAACTGATTTTTGATAGATTTTATTTGCTTTTGGGAGGAAATGCTGCAATGTGGGTTAAAATTCATTATAATCCAACCAAACCTTCATCTCGCCCGCCTCGCGGTTGTCCCACGAATAATACGGAATCAGCGTGAATTGTCCGCTTTCCGATTCCGCCGTGATGGTTTCCACCCCGTTGAGCAGTCCGGCGTTGAAGTTGGCTGTAAATTTCGTGTCGGGATTAAGCGATATTTTGTCAAAATCCTTATTGTCAATTTGTTCCGCACAATAAACGATGGGACCGCGCTGAACGGCGCGTTTGCCCTCGTCTTCTTTTACGTTCGGATTGGCGGCAACGACTTCGACAGGCATTTTGAACGAAATAGTCAGTTTATCGGTGGGATTCCACTTTCTGTTAATCACAAAATATCCTTTGTCTATCACATTGCTTTTATATCCTTTCTCTGTATAAAGTTCCACTTCGTCCTTAAAGTAGAAAGTCCCTTCCCAAATGCCGTGTTTTTCGTTAATTCTGTCATATATAAAGCAGTAATCCTTACACCATTCGGGGATTCTCACTCTGATTTCGCCTTCAAAGGGTTTATCGGCACCGTCAATGTGCAGGGTCGCGTTTCCGTCCCAAGGATAATTCGTTTCCATACGCAGTTTAACTTTGTTGTTACCAACTTGTATTTCAGCCGAATTGCCAATAAACAAGTTTACCCAAATCGCATTTTCCGACACGCCGTAGATATAATTGCCGATGGACGGCAGAAAGCGCGAAATTTGGCTCGGGCAACAAGCGCAACCGTACCACGCCTGACGGTGGTGCGTGCCGTGCGAGGCAAGCGGATTGACGTAGAAAAACCGATCGCCGGCAAGCGAAATCCCTGCCAATGCGCCGTTGTACATTGAGCGTTCGAGCACATCAATGTATTTTGAGTCGCCGGTAAACTGATTCATTCGCCAATTCCAATACACCATACCGACAGAAGCGCAGGTTTCGCAGTAGGCATCGTAGTTGGGCAAATCGTAATCTTCCGTAAAGCCTTCGTTATGGCGCGACGAGCCGATGCCGCCCGTAACGTACATATTGCGCAGCACAACGTCGTCCCAAAGGCGGTGCATCGCAGCAATATAGCCCGAATCCTGCGTGTAGGCGGCAACGTCAGCCATTCCGCAATAGAGGTACATTGCACGCACGGCGTGTCCGGCGATGTCAGTCATCTCGCGCACGGGCGCATCGTCCTGATAGTATTTCGGATTCCATTGCCCTTCGTCGCCTTTGCTACCGTGTCCGTGTCCGCGCTCTTCGAGCAACCAATTGGCAAAATCAAGATATTCCTTTTTACCCGTTACGTTGTACAGCTTAACCAACGCAAGCTCAACTTCTTCGTGTCCCGGAACCCAATGGCGTTTGCCCGGTCCGAACACCGACATAATGTGCCGAGCCATCTTTTCCGACACATCGAGCAACTTCCTTTTTCCGGTTGCCCGATAATACGCCACGGCAGCCTCAAACAGATGTCCGGCGCAATACATTTCGTGCTTGTCCATATTCGTCCAACGCTTGTCCAAGCCCGTGAGCGTGTAGAAGGTGTTGATGTAACCGTCCGGTTGTTGGGCGGCGGCGAACTTGTCAATCCACTCGTCGGCTTTCGCTTCCAAGGCAGCATCGGGGTTATTTATCAGCGAATAAGCAATGCCTTCGAGTGCCTTGTAAACGTCGGAATCGTCAAAGAAAATCCCCGAATGTTCGCCTTTGCCCTTCGCCGCGTTCTCGAAATTGCGGATACGCCCCGTCTGATTTTCAATCTGATCGATGCAGACAGACAGCGTTGTCGTAGCGTGGCTTTTCAGCCGGGGTTGCCAAAAGTTGTCGGTTATCTTCACGTGCGAAAAATCAACAGGCTCAATGAGTTTCAACGACTTGCCTTTGTCGGCGTAACCGAAAAGCGCAAAGCTCATCAGTATCAATAACGGAATCTTTTTCATAGGATTATTTTTTAGATTTTACTCAACCTCAATTCGCGCAGTGAAAATCAGGCGGCGATCTTTGGGGATTTCGGCGGATTTCCAAATATCGGTGATGTTGCGGAACACTTTGCCTTTGAAAACCGTTTTGCCCTTGGCTTTTACCGTGATGGGCTTGTCGAAATCAATCATTTCATCATTCACGTTGATATACAACGTTTTATAATCGTTTTTCAGGATAGTGAAGCTGTTGCCCGCGTGTTCCACGATGGCGGTTTTGCCGGAAACGGCTTCCGTTTCGGGGACTGACAGCCAATAGAACGACGCTTGGGACACCTCGTCTTGCATCCAAGCCACTTTCGTTGGGTAGGGGTTGCGGACAAACTGCGCCATCCAATGAATCGCCGTGGTGTCCACCCGATCCATCCAATGCCCTTTCCCCTCGATGATGTGCGTTTCGTGGGCGTATCCGCCTTTGTCAGCTACGGCTATGCTGTCCAACCAATTGCCATAAATACGGGTTTCTTTGTTGCGATCGTATGCGCCGTCGTTGGCACCCACCCAAAGCATCATACCGATATTTCGGACGTTGAGCAAGGATATGCCGCCGGGGTGTCCCGCCATCATACTTGCCGCCGCCCAACGATCAGCCATACGCGGCGCCATACGATAAACGCCGTCGCCACCTGCGGAATAGCCGAGTAGATACACGCGATCGGGGTTCACGCCTTCGGTAAGTATCGCGGCGCGGATAATGCGATCGAAGAACGCGCCGACGTGGGGCTGATGCCACATATTCCACGCATCAACCGCCGCACGGGGCGACAAATAAACCCCTTCGGCAGGCTTGTACAGCCGTGTTTGGTTGAGCCACTGTCCATCGTTCGCCTCGGTGGTGGTGCCGCCACCGCCGTGCATCGAGATGTAGAGCGAACGTCCGCCTTCCGGCTTTTCCCCGTAGATGCGGTAATCTATGGGCATAATCAGGCTGTCGGCACGCATACAGCGCGTAATCCATTCGTGGCGCAACGAGCGGAAATCTTTCTGCAAAAAATACGCATAAACGGTTTGCACCGCAGAATCGGCATCTGCCTTCGACAATGCCGTGCTTGCGAAACCCTGCTTCTCTATCGCGCCGGAAGCACCGTTTTTAATCCATTGTTGCAATTTTACCACCGACTGCGCCTGCAGCAAACCGAACGCGCCGACAAAGAAACAAGCCAACAAAAATTTCATCTTCATAAGAAACTGTTTAAATTTTGTATTTTATCCAGCTGCAAAGATAGTGATTATATCATAGAAAATACCCTTCGCCACCGCAAGGTTGCAACTTGTGCCTGTGTCATTGGTTTAGCAGGAACTCATCATCTCTTTTTCTAAACGATGTTTTTGCAAGCGAAACGCTCGCTTTTAGCCCGATGTAGCGCAGGACACTACGCCGAGCGGGGCATTAATCAAGTCCATTGCTTTTATTCTCAAATATCAGTTTTCCTAAAATTTTCACACCCTCATCGCTTAATAAAAATCTATCCCCCAGCTCCTCGTTATAAGCCGGATATATCGCTTGCATATTCATATAATAGAAACCCCGTTTGGTACGATATTTAATCTTTCTTCTTTATTTTACCCAATCCGCCCCCATTCATAGCGGTTTCCGCTCAAACGGCTCAGTTGCTGTTTCAGCACAAGGTGGGCGGGTTGTTCCAAGCGCAAGTCTTTCTCTATCACTTCGCTTGCAACCTCGCGGGCGCGATAAAGGATGTCGCTGTCGCGGACGATGTCCGCTATTTTCAGGCTGAACGGAATGCCACTCTGTTGCGTGCCTTCGAGATCGCCGGGACCGCGCAACTTCAAGTCGGCTTCGGCAATGAAAAAGCCGTCGTTGCTTTCCGTCATAATTTCCATACGGCGGCGCGTGTCCGCCGAAAGCTCGTAAGGCGTAATCAACACGCAATACGACTGTTCCGCACCACGCCCGACACGTCCGCGAAGCTGATGCAGTTGCGAAAGCCCGAAGCGTTGTGCGCTCTCGATAACCATTACCGATGCGTTCGGCACGTTTACCCCCACCTCGATGACGGTGGTTGAAACCATTATCTGCGCTTCGTTGGCGATGAATTTCTGCATCACTTCGTCTTTTTCGGCGGGTTTCATTCGTCCGTGCATCTTCACGACGGCAAATTCAGGGAATGCCGCCGATATTTGGCGATAACCTTCTTCAAGGTTCTGCAAATCAATCTTTTCGCTTTCTTCGATCAAGGGGTAAACGATGTACACCTGCCTTCCGCGCTGAATTTCTTTCCGCAGGAAATCGAAGAGCGCACCGCGTTTTTTCTCGTAGCGGCGCAGGGTTTGAATGGCTTTTCGTCCGGGGGGCAGTTCGTCGATGACAGACAAGTCCAAGTCGCCGTAAACCGTCATCGCGAGGGTGCGCGGAATGGGTGTCGCCGTCATAACCAACACGTGGGGCGGACGTTCGTTTTTCGTCCAAAGCCTTGCGCGTTGTTCCACGCCGAAGCGGTGCTGTTCGTCAATAACCACGAAACCGAGGTTGTGAAACTGCACCGTGTCCTCAATGAGCGCGTGCGTGCCGATGAGAATCTGCAAGTCGCCCGATTGCAGGGCGTCGTGAATGCGTTCGCGTTCCGCTTTTTTTGTCGAGCCTGTCAGCAACGCCACGCTCACGCCCATATCCGACAACCATTCGGAAAAGGTTTGGAAATGTTGCGTGGCGAGAATTTCGGTGGGCGCCATCAGGCAAGACTGAAATCCGTTGTCGAGCGCGATGAGCATCGTCATCAGCGCGACAAGCGTTTTGCCGCTGCCCACGTCGCCCTGCAACAAGCGGTTCATCTGCTTGCCCGAAGCGGTGTCCTGCCGTATTTCGCGGATAACCCGTTTTTGGGCGTTCGTCAGCTCGAAGGGGATATGCTTCTCGTAGAAAGTATTGAGGTAAAGCCCCACTTTTTTGAACACAAGTCCGTTGAGTTTTGATTTTTTGTCCGCCGAATAGCGCAGGATATTCAACTGAATGAAAAACAGTTCCTCGAATTTCAGGCGGTATTCCGCATTGCGCAGCAATATGGGATTTTTGGGGAAGTGTATGTTTTCGATGGCATCGTGAAGCGGCATCAGGTGCAGGGCGGCCACTATGTCGGGCGAGAGCGATTCGGGCATCTGCTCTTTGAGTATCGCGAAAGCGTTCCCGATGATTTTCTGCATCGCCTTCGAGTTGAGAAAGTGCGATTTCATCTTCTCGGTGGTGTTGTAGAAAGCGAAAAGCCCTTCGGGGCGATCGTCTTCCGAGAGGCAGGCGTCGATGTCGGGGTGGGGAATGTTGTATTTCTTCCCGAATAGCGCGGGCTTGCCGAAAACAATGTATTCGGTGTTCGTCCTGTATTTGCTCTCGACAAATTTAAGTCCTTGAAACCAAACCAAATCCACAAATCCGGTGCCGTCGGTAAAATGCGCCACGAGGCGTTTTTTCCGTCCCTCGCCGAAGGTTTCAAACGCCGTGATCTTCCCTTTCAGCTGAATGTAGGGCATCGCCCCGTCGATTTCGTGCGCGTAATACAACCTGCTTCTGTCCACATAGCGATAGGGGTAATACCGCAACAAGTCGCCGAGCGTGAAGATGTCGAGTTCCTTGTTGAGAATCTCGGCTTTCTTCGGTCCAACGCCGGGGACGAATTTTATGTCGGTTTGCAGGATATTCATTTTTCAGATTTCAAGGTTGGAATCCGAAACCGCGCCTCCTACCACGCAAAGAGCGGATAATCTTTCATTATCCCGTTCACTTTTTTACGGACAGAGGCGATTACGCCATCGTTTTCGGGGTTAGAAAGCACGGTATCAATCATTTCCACAATTTCGCCCATCAGGGCTTCTTTCGCGCCCCGCGTGGTAATGGCGGGGGTGCCGAAGCGCAAGCCCGACGTTTGGAAGGGGCTGCGGCTATCGAAGGGAACCATATTTTTGTTGGTGGTAATGTCGGCGTTTACCAAGGCTTTTTCGGCTACTTTCCCCGTCAAGCCGGGAAATTTGGTGCGCAAATCCACCAAGATGCAATGGTTGTCCGTTCCGCCCGAAACCACATTGAAACCCTTGTCGATAAACGCCTGAGCCATCGACGCGGCGTTTTTCTTCACTTGCGTTTGATACACCTTGTAGGACTCGTCCAAGGCTTCGCCAAACGATACCGCTTTGGCGGCGACGACGTGTTCCAAGGGACCGCCCTGAATGCCAGGGAACACCGCCGAGTCGAGCAGGGCGGACATCATTTTCGTTTCGCCTTTGGGCGTTTTCAGCCCCCAAGGGTTTTCAAAATCTTTTCCGAGCAGGATAGCCCCACCGCGCGGTCCGCGCAGGGTTTTGTGCGTGGTGGTGGTTACGATATGCGCGTGTTGCAGAGGGTTGTCGAGCAGTCCGGCGGCAATCAGTCCGGCAGGGTGCGCCATATCCACCATAAAAATCGCGCCGATTTCGTCAGCCACCTTGCGAATGCGGGCATAATCCCATTCGCGGGTGTAAGCCGACGCACCGGCGATGATGAGTTTCGGGCGTTCGGTGCGGGCAACGCTTTCCAACTGTTCGTAATCGATTTGTTGGTTGTCCTCGCGCACGTTGTATTCCAATGCGTGGAACATTAACCCCGAAAAATTGACGGGCGAACCGTGCGAAAGGTGTCCGCCGTGCGAGAGGTTGAGTCCGAGGAACTTATCGCCCGCCTTCAAGCAAGTGATGAAAACGGCGGCGTTGGCTTGCGCACCCGAATGGGGTTGCACGTTAGCCCATTGCGCCCCGAAAAGTTTTTTCAGGCGATCAATCGCCAACTGCTCGCTCAAATCCACTATCTCGCAACCGCCGTAGTAACGGCGTCCGGGGTAGCCCTCGGCATATTTGTTTGTGAGGACGGAACCCATCGCTTCCATAACCTGTTTGCTCACGAAATTTTCGGAAGCGATCAGCTCGATTCCCTTCAATTGCCGTTGCTCTTCCCTTTCAATAATGTCGAAAATCTGCGTGTCTCTATTCATTTTTTTATTGATTTCTTATTTTTTATTTCTAACTTCTTATTTTCAAACCACTTGGTTTCCAGGCTTTACCTTTTTCGAGGGGTAAATCAGCGAATACGAGCCGTCGGCATCTTGCGCCGAAAGAATCATACCCTCGCTCATCAATCCGCGCAGTTTTCGCGGCTCGAAGTTGGCGACGAAACAAACCTGCCTGCCCAAGAGTTCCTGCGGATCGGGATAATGCTCGGCGATGCCCGAAAGAATGGTGCGTCCGCCCATTCCGTCCTCGATTTTGAAGCGCAAGAGCTTGTCGGATTTCGGCACTTTTTCACATTCCAGCACCGTGCCTACGCGAATATCCAATTTCTCAAAATCCTCGAAAGCCACGCTTTCCTTCACTTTAGGCAGGGGCTTTCCATCGGCTTGCTCGGCAAGCGCGTTGGCGGTTTTCGTGTCCTGCAATTTTTTTATCTGCACCTCAATTACCTCGTCCTCAATCTTTTCGAACATTAGCGACACCTCGCCGAGCGCGTGTCCTGCGGGAAGCAGCTCGGTTTTGCCGAAGTCGTCCCACGTAAGTTGTTTCTTTTTGTCTGTCATATATCTTTCTACGAATTTTCCTAAGCCACAAAAGTAGGAAAAAGTTTTGATTTATCTTTCTAAAAAGGACGAAAAGACGAAAGGGCAAAAGACAATTGAGAATGGAAAATGGAAAATGAGGGGAAAAAATGTCTGGGCGGTTGGAAGTTCGGATGTTTGGGTACGCCGTCATTCCGTTCCGTGCCACGACACGGAATCTCACGCGGAATCCCCTAAACCATTATTTACGCCGCAGGCGTTGTATATCAATAAAAATGCAAACGTCGTCCACGCGCTTTTCCCCGTTAGGGGATACACGGATTCAATTACGAATTTGTGAATGTCCTACGGACAATTGGGTTCGGGGGGGATACCTCTATTCTATTGATATAAATGCCCCGGCGGGCAAAAAAGACAAACACCCACCCTTTTTCCTCTTCATTCTTAATTTTTAATTCGTAATTCGTAATTGTCTTCCCTCATTTTCAATTTTCAATTTTCAATTTTCATTAGAATTTTCTTATCTTTGTGCCACAAATTAAAACGAAAAAATTATGCTACTAACCGTAACGTGGGACATAGATCCCACCCTTTTCAGCATTCTTGGGCGCGAAATCCGTTGGTACGGACTGCTATGGGTTATCGGGCTGATAGTTGCCGTGTTCATCGTGCAACGTATCCTCACGACAGAAAAACGCCCCGAAAAATGGTTCGACTCGCTATTCGTTTATATGATGGTGGGCATCATCGTGGGCGCGAGATTGGGGCATTGCCTCTTTTATACGCCCAAGGATTACCTCGCCCACCCGCTCGAAATCCTGAAAATATGGGAAGGCGGGCTGGCGAGCCACGGCGGTGTCATCGGTATCATCATCGCGGTGTTGCTCTACTCGAAATACGTAACGAAAATCACGCCCTTGTGGACTTTCGATCGCGTGATGGTTCCCACCGGATTCACGGCGGCGATGATACGGCTCGGAAACCTGATGAACCACGAAATTTACGGCTGTCCCACCGACGCACCGTGGGGTTTCCGCTTCATCACAAACATTCACTATTGGCAGGAAGGGGCTGCGCCCATCTATTCCGAGCCTTCGCACCCCACGCAGATATACGAAGCCCTTGTCTATCTCGCGATTTTCGCCGTTACGATGCACCTCTATTGGAAAACCAAGGCGAAAGACAAGCCGGGCTTGATTCTCGGCGTGGGCATCACGCTAATTTTCGTGGCGCGTTTCTTCATCGAATTTATTAAGAACGTGCAGGTTAATTCGGAAATCGCGATGCGCGACAGCACCGGGCTGATTCTTGGGCAATGGCTCAGTATCCCCTTCATCGCGTGGGGCATTTGGCTCATTTGGAACGCCTGCCGAAAAGCCGAGAAATTGAAGTAAAAAATTATTTTTCAGGCATTTATTTTTTATTATGTACAAATCGTTCAACATTTCAGACAACATTTTTTACGTAGGGGTTAATGATCGCAGCAAACAGCTCTTCGAGAACATTTGGCCCCTGCCTAAAGGTGTGTCCTACAATTCCTACCTTATCCGCGACGAAAAAGTGGCGTTGATAGACGCCGTCGATATTTGCTATTCCGAATTATTCTTCAACAAAGTAGATGCGGTGTTGGGCAAAACGCCCATCGACTACCTCATCATCAACCACATGGAACCCGATCATTCGGGCGCGATAGCGTGGCTCGTCAATCGTTACCCCGACATACAAATCGTTGGGAACAACCGCAGCGCCGATATGCTGAAAGGATTCTACAACATTAGCGATAACGTGCTAATCATCAAGGATAAGGAAAGCCTCTCGTTGGGGAAATGCAACCTGCAATTTTTCCTCACGCCGATGGTGCATTGGCCCGAAACGATGATGACTTACGCCCAAGAATACAAAACGATTTTCACGGGCGACGCCTTCGGCTCTTTCGGCACGCTCGACGGGGCTGTCCTCGATTGGCAAACCGTCCCCGAAAAATACGAGGACGAAATGATACGCTACTATTCCAACATTGTCGGGAAATACGGCTCTCAGGTGCAGGTGGCGTTGAAAAAATTGGCGGACGTGGAAATAGAAACCATCTGCTCTACGCACGGTCCGGTGTGGACGAAAAACGAGAACCTCGACAAAGTCGTCGCCCTCTACGACAAGCTCAGCCGATACGATTCCGACAAGGGATTAGTCATCGCCTACGGTAGTATGTATGGCAACGTGGAACAGGTGGCGGAAGTCATCGCGGCGGAAGCCGCCGCCAACGGCATCAAACACATTGTGTTACACAACGTTTCGAAAAGCCACAATTCGGAAATCCTTCGCGACATCTTCAAATACCGGGGCTTGCTCATCGGTTCGCCCACCTACAACAACAAGCTCTACCCCGGCGTTGAGTCCCTTCTTTCCGCCATTCAAAACAGGGCGATGAAGAACCGATATTTCGGGTATTTCGGCGGTTTTACCTGGGCGGGGGCTGCCGTCAAGCATTTGAAGGAATTTGCCGAGAACAGCGGTTTCGAAATCGTGGAACCGTCGGTGGAAATCAAGCAGTCGCTCAACGAAAGCACCTTCGAGAGTGCCGTCGCGCTCGGACGGAATATGGCGGAAAAATTAAACAACCTCTAAAAAACAATAAATTATGAGACTAATCATTCAGCCCGATGCGGATCTTATGGCACAATGGGCAGCCAATTACATCGCCGCAAAAATCAACAAGGCAAAGCCGACCCCCCAACAGCCCTTCAAGTTGGGCTTGCCCACCGGATCATCGCCCCTGAAAACTTACAAGGCACTCATCAAACTGTATGAGCAGGGGGCGGTTTCGTTCGCAAACGTCATCACGTTCAATATGGACGAATACGTGGGCTTGCCCCAAAGCCACCCCGAAAGCTACTACTCATTTATGTGGGATAACTTTTTCAGCCACATCGACATTCCGAAGGAAAACGTGCATATCCTCAACGGCAACGCGCTCGATTTGGAATTGGAATGTCGCGCCTACGAAGACACCATCAAAATGGTGGGCGGCATCGACCTGTTTTTGGGCGGCATCGGTCCCGACGGACACATCGCGTTCAACGAGCCGGGCTCGTCTTTGAATTCCCGCACCCGCGTGAAAACGCTGACTACCGACACCATCATCGCCAATTCGCGCTTCTTCGACAACGACGTGAACAAAGTTCCGAAAACGGCTCTTACCGTGGGCGTTGGCACGGTTCTCGACGCCAAAGAAGTGCTGATCCTTGTCAATGGGCACCACAAATCGCGAGCCTTGCGCCACGCGGTGGAAGGCGGAATCACGCAAATGTGGACGATCAGCGCGTTGCAACTGCACCCGAAAGGCATCATCGTTTGCGACTACGACGCTTGCGCCGAACTGAAAGTGGGCACCTACAAGTATTTTCTCGACATCGAACACGACAACCTTGATCCGCAAGCCTTGTTGTAAACCAATAAAAACAGCACTATGCCGACGACAGCCTTCCTGAAACGGACGGCCTTTGCCTGTCTGTTGATTTCGCTTCCGCTAATCCTCGCCGCCCAAACGCCCTTGCAACAATTCCTGCGCAACCCGGCGTTGAAACACGCTTCGGTGGGCGTAAACGTGGTGGATTTGGGCAGCGGCAAAACCCTTTTGTCGCACAACGCCGAAAAATCGCTCACGCCCGCATCGGTTCAAAAGCTGATCACAACGGCGGCGGCGGTGGAAATGTTCGGCGCGGATTTCCGCTACACCACCCTTGTGGCGTTGGACAAAAACGATGCCTCGCGCATATTGGTTGTCGGCACGGGCGATCCGACACTCGGCAGCAGCGCGTTCGACGACAACCCCAACGCCTTCTTCATCAACTGCGCATCGGAACTGAAAAACAAATTGCCTGCGGACAAAAAATATTCGCTTTACGTGGTGGACAACCTTTTCGGCTACGAGGGCGTTTCCCCCGAATGGACGTGGGTGGATATGGGAAATTATTATGCGGCAGGGGCTTACGGCATCAGCGTTTTCGACAATACCTACAACCTGTTTTTCAACACGACAAAGCGCGATTCCTGCCCTCAAATCCTTCGCACCGAACCTTCGATAAAAGGCTTAACTTTCGATAATTACCTGACGCTGAACACGTCTGGGCAAGACAACGGCTACATTTACGGCGCACCCTTCGCGGTTGAGCGAAGCGTTCGCGGCAATATCCCGGCAGGACGGGCAGAGTTCAGCATCAAGGGCGATATTCCCGATCCGGGCTTGTTGCTCGGCGAAACGATGGCGGAATACCTGCGCAATGCAGGTTTCGAAATCGAAAAAGTGGAAACGGCGCGAAAAAATTTCGTCGCGCAACTTTGCGAAACAGACAAAACCCTGCCTTACAGCATCGGCAAAACGCTTTTCGAACACCGTTCACGTCCGTTGAGTGAGATTATCCGCGAAGTAAACGTGCAGAGCAACAACCATTACGCCGAACACCTGATCCGCAGCATCGGGCGAAGCAAAAACGCGGCGATTTACAGCGACGCCTTGCAGGAAGGCATTGATGCCACCGCCTTTTTTTGGAAGTCGAAAGGCATTGACACCGAGGCGCTAACAATGTACGACGGTTGCGGACTTGCCCCGCAAAACACCGTCAGCCCCAAATTCCTAACCCATTTACTGACGTATATGTACGCCGGAAAAAACGCCACCGTCTTTTTCGATTCGTTGCCGAAGGCAGGGGAAGAAGGCACGGTGCGCAGCTTTATGGCGAACACGGCGTATAAGGGTAAAATCCACGCGAAAAGCGGCAGCATCGGCGGTGTGCAGAGCTATGCCGGGTATCTGATCGCGGACAACAAGAAATTGGCTTTTTCGGTAATGATCAATAAGTTCAACGGCACACGAACAGAGGTAAGGCATGCCGTCGAAAAGTTGTTGGCGGGGTTGTAAATTACGAATGAAAGGGTAAAGGGTTAAGAGTAAAAGGTTAAGGGGGGGGATTTGCGAATGTGCTTAATAAAGGTTTTCCGTCATTCCGTTTCGTGCCACGACACGGAATCTCACACGGAATCCCCTAAAATTCAATTTTTATACTATTGTATTTCAACTATTTAGTGTATTTATTTGCTAAAACTATACTTTTCAAGCTATTTTCAGCAAATAATTTTATCTAAGCATTGATTGATAGGATTTTGATAATTCCCCTCTTATTCCTTTATTATTTCTTCCAATTCCACCTCGAAAACCAAGGTGGTGTATCCTTCTATCGTTTGGCTGCTGCCACTATACCCCGACGAACCGTAGCCCAATTTCCAAGGAATCCAAACTTCCCATTTATCCCCCACAACCATATATTGAAGGGCGGTGGAAAAACCGTCCACGACATTCGATACCGAAAAGGTGGCAGGTATTTCGAGGGACTTGTCAAATTCTATTTTATTGGTAATGAAGTTCCCGTTGCTCTCATCAACGTAAGTATCCCCTTTTGTCCAATCGAATCTTTTGTACCAACCCACGTATTTAACCTTTACCTTGTCAGAGAAAAGGGGGCTTTCGGTTCCGCTTCCCGCTTTCAACACCTTATAGGCGATGGAACCGTTCTTCGATTGCGATTCCAACTTCGTGTAGCCGGAACTTGCGGCGGTTTTTGCAAAGGCGGCTTCGTTTGCCTCTTTCCACACCGTGTCGATTTCTTCTTTGTCTTTTTCGCAAGCCGAGAAAAGCAGGGCGGAAGCGAAAAGGAAGAATACTAAATGTTTCAGTTTCATTTTATTCTGCTATTTTTTTCAATAAATGTTTCAAATCGGTTTGTTTGGCAATCGCATCGCCGAGCGAATCAATGACGGCACGTTCCTGCGCCATCGTGTCGCGATGACGGATCGTTACCGTGTTGTCTTCCAACGTTTGATGATCAACCGTTACGCAGAACGGCGTCCCGATGGCATCTTGACGGCGGTAGCGTTTGCCGATGCTGTCTTTCTCGTCGTACTGACAGGCGAAATCAAATTTGAGCGAGTCGATGATTTCACGCGCTTTTTCGGGCAGTCCGTCTTTTTTTACCAAGGGCAACACCGCCAATTTCACGGGGGCGAGCATCGGCGGCAGTTTCAGCACCACGCGGCTGTCATTTTCGAGTTGTTCCTCGTGATACGCGGCAGCGAGCACGGAAAGGAACATTCTATCGACACCGATGGACGTTTCAATCACGTAAGGGACGTAGGATTTATTGAGTTCGGGATCGAAGTATTGCAGTTTCTTGCCGGAATACTTTTCGTGGCTGCCCAAATCGAAATCGGTGCGGGAATGAATCCCTTCCACCTCTTTGAAGCCGAAAGGCATCTCAAACTCAATGTCGGTGGCGGCGTTGGCGTAATGCGCCAACTTGTCGTGATCGTGAAAACGATATTTTTCCGCACCGAAACCCAAGGCTTGATGCCACGCCATACGCAGTTTTTTCCAATACTCGAACCACTTCAATTCCTCGCCCGGCTGAACGAAGAACTGCATTTCCATCTGCTCAAATTCGCGCATACGGAAAATAAATTGCCTGGCAACTATCTCATTTCTAAAAGCCTTGCCAATTTGTGCGATGCCGAAGGGGATTTTCATACGTCCCGTTTTCTGCACGTTGAGGAAATTCACGAAAATGCCCTGCGCCGTTTCGGGACGAAGATAAACTTTCATCGCGCCGTCGGCGGTGGAACCCATCTCGGTGGAAAACATCAGGTTGAACTGCCGTACTTCCGTCCAATTTCTTGTGCCTGAAATGGGGCAAACAATCTCTTCATCGACAATGATTTGGCGAAGCTCTTCGAGGTTCGTTTCGTTCAAGGCTTTGGCGAAACGGGAATGCACCTCGTCGCGTTTCGCCTGATTTTCAAGCACGCGAGGGTTGGTTTCGCGGAATTTTTGTTCGTCGAAACTCTCGCCGAAGCGTTTGGCGGCTTTTTCAACTTCCTTGTTGATTTTATCGTCGATTTTCGCAAGGTATTCTTCGATCAGCACGTCGGCGCGGTAGCGCTTCTTGCTGTCCTTGTTGTCGATGAGCGGATCGTTGAAGGCATCTACGTGTCCCGAAGCCTTCCAAATGGTGGGGTGCATAAATATCGCAGAATCAATGCCTACCACGTTTTCGTGCAGCAAAGTCATACTTTCCCACCAATACTTTTTAATGTTGTTTTTCAGCTCAACGCCCATCTGTCCGTAATCATAGACTGCGCTAAGCCCGTCGTAAATCTCGCTCGATTGGAACACAAAACCGTATTCCTTGCTATGCGAAACCAATTTTTTAAAAACGTCTTCCTGTTGTGCCATACGTTTGCGTATAGGATTATCCTATTTATTTTTACTTTTCATTCTTAAAATACCCCGATTGAAATCGGGGGGGGTTATTAAACCTTGTAAAGGTTTTCCGTACATCGTATCGGTGTGCAAAGTAAATGCTTTTTTTTGAAAAATGCGTATGCTTTTTCCTAATATGCTTTAATTTCTTGCGCCGAGAATAGATTTTACCCGTTGGCGGAATTAAAAAAGCGCATACTTTAATTGTCCTATTTGCCTATTATTTAATTGATATACAGCTTTTTATATCATTATTTTTTTTATTATTAATTCCGCCAACGGGTTAGATTTAAATAGATACTTGTACTTTCCATCGCTACCCGACCGCAGCCATATTCTACCAGCGTTTTCGAGTTCCGGGGTGAGCGTCCCGTAACGTCCCTCTAAATTTTTTTCGCCCTGTTCGTCCAATATACACGCAAATACACTATCTTTGTGCACGTCAAGGCCACAACATCTGTCCATAAACTTACATTTTAATTGTGAAACAATTATTTTTATCGCTGCAAAGATAGCTATTGTACTTCGAGTACGGCAGTAAGCGCGACAGGGGTGGCCTTGATTTTTATCTCACGCGCTTGGAAAACCCAAGTTTTTCATCTAATTTTGCTCCCGATTTTGAACAGAGTTTAAAGGAACTTCGGCTCTGTGAAGAAATTAAAAACGAAAAATTAGATTTAGAAGTTCCCAAAAATTTAAACGAGTTCTAAATATTGAAAGTTATAAAAAAAAATCAAAATTTACGAGTTGTCTTGATTAATGCGTTGAGCGCGTTAACATTAATTTTTAGTTCCTTTTCTTGTAGCGATGATTATGATTATAAAATCATGACATTAAAAGTTGGTACACAAAAGGTAAAGTATGAGATTCCATTTGGCGGTTCAACCGTAATGGGCTATGCCGTTACCGATTCAGACAACAATAAATTTGCAATTAATTATATACATGACTTTGAGGATAAATATGAAGAAGGATATGAATATGTTATTAAAGTGAAGGCTATTAGCAGCAAAAAGTACATAGGAGAAGATGTACTTAGTCCTTCTTATTATCTTATAAAGATTATAAGCAAAGTGAAAGTATAACCTCAGTTTCGGACAAGATATTTTTTTAGTATGAATATCCGCAAAGAGACCTATCGTCTAAAAAGTATCCATATTGGTTTGGCATCGTATAAGGACGAAATTAGGCTTATGAATCAGACGGAAAATGTTATTTTTGCAAATCAAAAATTTTTAATTCATCCACACACGAGATATGGCGGGAGGAATGAAAACATTGGCGAAGGAAACTGCCATTTACGGCGTAAGCAGCATTTTGGGGAAATTCTTGAATTGGCTGCTGACACCGTTGTGGAGTTATGTACTTATCAATCAGTCGCAAATGGGCGAAGTGGGGCTTCTGTACAGTTGGACGGCGTTGATCATCGTCGTTTTGACTTACGGAATGGAAACCGGACTTTTCCGCTTCGCGAACAAGGAAAAGGAAAATCCGAACACCGTTTATTCCACCACGCTCATCAGCATCGGGGCTACTTCGTTGCTTTTCGTGGCGGTGGCGATATTGTTTTTGCAACCCTTCAGCACCGTTTTCGGTAGTCCCAACATCAAACCGCACTACGTCCTGCTGCTGACGATTATTCTCGGATTAGATGCGTTCAGCGCGATACCCTTCGCATACCTGCGGTTTCAGAAACGCCCGATCCGCTTTGCCTCTATCCAAATCCTGAACGTGGTGGCAACCATCGTGTTCAACCTGTTTTTCTTTGTCGCCTGTCCGTGGTTGGCGGTTAAATTCCCCGAAACTTTTGCGTGGTTCGACATTCGCAACGGTGTTGATTTTATTCTCATTTCCAATCTCTTGGCATCGTCTATCCGATTATTGCTTCTCTCGCCGCAACTCAACGTGAAATATGTTTTCGATGCGAAACTGCTTCGGAAAATGCTCGCCTATTCGCTTCCGTTGCTCGTGTTGGGCTTCGCGGGAATTATGAATCAGATCCTCGACAAGATTCTTTACCCCTACCTGTCCACCGAACCTGACTTTATGGAACAATTGGGCGTTTATTCGGCATCGTTTAAGATCGCCGTAATTATGGTTATGTTCGCCCAAGCCTTCCGTTACGCCTTCGAGCCGTTCATTTTTGCGAAAAACAAAGAGCCGGGCAACGACAACCGCAACGCCTATTCCGAGGCGACACGCTATTTCATTCTCTTCGGGCTGCTCATTTTCTTGGCGGTAACGGGTTATATGGACATTATCAAATACTTGCTGAAATCAACCTACCACGAAGGATTGCAAATCGTCCCCATCGTGATGATAGGCGAACTGTTTTTCGGCGTTTATTTCAACTTGTCGTTGTGGTACAAACTAACCGACAAGACGCAGTGGGGGACTTACCTCTCGATTTTCGGACTGGCGATAACGCTGGCGATAAATATCCTCTTCGTGCCGCAATTCGGGTATATGGCTTGCGCGTGGGCTTCGTTTTTCGCCAACGTCGCGATGATGCTCGCCTCTTATTTCCTCGGACAGAAGTACTACCCGATCAACTACAATCTGAAATCGGCGGCGACTTTTTTCGCGCTGGCGCTGGTGTTGTACGCCGGCATCGCGCTCTCGCACCGATATGTCGGCTCGGTTTGGTTGCGATTGCTCATCAACAGCGTTATTGTGGCGGTTTATATGCTGGCAGTTATCAAAAAAGAAGTACCTTTGCGGGAAATTCCCGTCATCGGGCGTTATTTCAAAAAATAGAAAACAGTTTAATATAGATTTTACAAAAAAATGAAAAAGATTTTCCTTACTTTATCCGTTGTTTTATTGGCGTTGGCGGCAAAAGCCGACGAAGGAATGTGGCTGCTAAAAGAGCTGAACCGCGAGAGCGTTGCCCGTATGAAAGAATTGGGTTTCACGTTCCCCATCAACAAGTTGTACGACGAGAACAACCCTTCGCTGAAAGACGCGGTGGTTATTTTCGGGCGCGGTTGTTCGGGCGTGGCGGTTTCCGATCAGGGGCTTATTTTTACCAACCACCATTGCGGTTACGGCAACATTCAGAAACTGAGTTCCGTTGAACACGATTACCTGAAAGACGGTTTCGCCGCCACCAAAAAGGCGGACGAGCTTCCTGCCGATGGACTTACCGTTTCGTTTTTGCGCAGTATGGACGAAGTTACCGATCAAATCCTGCCGAAAGTGCCGTTGGTGTTGAGCGAGATACAGCGCAGCAAACTCATCGATTCGCTCACGAACGACATTCTGCAAGTCTATGAAAAAAATCCTTTCCTTTCCGCACGCATCATTCCTTTTTACAACAGAAACAAATACTACAAGGTGGTTTACGACGTTTTCCGCGATGTGCGCTTGGCGGTAGCGCCCTCTTCGTCCCTCGGAAAATTTGGTGGCGACACCGACAACTGGATGTGGCCCCGCCAAACCTGCGATTTTTCGGTTTTCCGCGTATATGCCGACAAAAATAACAAACCTGCCGAATACAACGTCGGGAACGTGCCCTACAAACCCAAATACGTGGTTCCAGTTTCGTTGGCTGGCGTGAAAGAAAACGATTACGCAATGACTATCGGCTATCCGGGCAGCACCAACCGCTATTTGTCGTCGTGGGGTATCCGCCAAATGATGGAATCGGAAAACAAACCCCGCATCGAGGTGCGCGGCGTGAAGCAGGATATTTGGAAAAGCGCGATGGTTAAAAGCGATGCCATCCGCATCAAATACGCCTCGAAATACGCCGGAAGTTCCAACTATTGGAAAAACGCGATGGGAATGAACGAGGCGCTCGTCAGACTGAACGTGCTGGCGAAAAAAGAAAAATTGGAAGCGGGCTTAGCCAAGTGGATTGCTTCAAGCCCCGCCAACAAAGCCAAATACGGCGGTATGCTCGACACCCTGCGCAACGCCTACACCCAATCGGACGAGCAGGCGAAATACATTACCTATTTCCTCGAAACCTTCAACAATGGCATCGAGCTGATCCGTTTCGCCAACACCATCTTACAATTCGACGCCAACGGCACGGAAGAGGACAAAGAAGATTTCGTCAAGGATCGGTTGATCAATTCATACAAGGACTACGAGCCGGAACTCGACAAGAAAGTGCTTCCCGCCCTGATGAAGCTGTACGCCGAGCGCGTTCCCGAAGAATACCACCCCGACATTTACAAAACCATCGCCGATGATTTCGGCGGCGATTACCAAAAATATGCCGATTGGTTATTTGACAACTCTAAATTCGTGGACTTCCCCACCTTAATTGAATTATTGAAAACCGCCGACACGCAAGAGCTGATCAAAGATCCGGCGATGAAACTCGCCCTTTCGGTGCAGGATATGGGCTACGAACTGACGGCAGGGAAAATGATGGCGGACTACGAAAAAATTATGGGAAGCGAACGCCAATTTATGGTTGCCCTGATGGAAATGAAACAAGGGGTTGCATTCTATCCCGACGCCACCTTCACGCAACGCCTCAGCTACGGCTCGGTAAAAGGATACCAACCGCGCGATGCCGTTTGGTACGACTATCTCAGCACCACCAACGGCGTTTTGGAAAAACAAAAGCCGGGCGATCCCGAATTTAATGTGCAACCCCGCATCCTCGATTTGTTGAGGCAGGGGGACTTCGGACAGTATGCCGACAAGCAGGGGAAACTGAACGCCTGTTTCCTTTCCAACAACGACATTACCGGTGGAAATTCCGGCAGTCCGGTGTTCAACGGAAAAGCCGAACTGATCGGCTTGGCTTTCGACGGCAATTGGGAAGCGTTGAGCGGCGACATTGTTTTCGAACCCGAAATGCAACGCACCATCAGCGTGGACATTCGCTACGTGCTTTACACGATCGACAAGGTTATGAACGCGCCCCAACTCATCAAAGAATTGACGGTGGCGAAGAAATAAGTACCTTCGTCAGTTTATCATTCCGCTTGCGACAAGGCAATGCGGAAGCCCAGACTATCGCTGCGATAGTCTGGGCTTCCAAAATCGCGAACCGAAACGACAAATTCGTAGGGCGAGCTGTGATCAAACGAAACGCCATTCACGGTTTCAGTGTAATTGCGCGTTTGCCGAGAAAATGCTTGCAAGGCAAAGGATTATCGTTGTTGGAAGTAGATTTTTGTTCATCATTCGGCGTAGTTATAAAAGTTTAATTTACAATTACTTAAACAAGCGGAGCCCCCTCGATTTCTTTTCTTTTTTGGCTTCCGAAGGCGGTACCGTCAGGTAGTTTTTCACGGGGTTTCCGTATATATTGATGATGCAGCTGCGCAGAAAAGCCGCGTCCCGCCTCGGCATCACTATCTTATCTATCTGCCTTTCGAGGTATTTCTCGAACCTGCCCACGTCCTTCGACGTATAATTGCGCTTAAACGTCGTCGTGCCCGTCATCAAGTCGTAGGCGACATAATTGAAGGGAAGGAAAACATAATTCCTATAAATTTCGGCGTCAATCAATTCGGCGGTTTTCTGTGTGAAATCGGAATGGTTCAGCGTGGAATCAATTTTGTCGAATTGGGGGTTGATACATTCCCCGAACTTGAAATAAACGTGCCCCTTAAATCCCACAAGCCCGGTAATCATACTTTCCAAATCGTCCATCAAGGTTTTTTTGAATTCGGGGTTGTCGCGCTTCAACTGCATCTCTTTTGCTTTGAGGTAATCGCAGGGATCCAACTCGTAAGAGAAAGTCAATGGGGTTATATTCAAATCTTTAAGTGTCTTCAACGGGGAAGTGTCCCCCGACAACGAGAGCATTTTCAACAGGCTTGCCTGCGTTTTATCGTCCGAATTTTTAGCCCGCCCCTCGCGTTGGGCAATCCACACGGATTCTTTGTTATCCACGACGACGTGGTGTATGTAATCCGACAGGTGCTTTGCCGCTTCCAACTTCTGCCTGAGCGTCGCGCTTCTTTTCACGATGAAACTCTTGTTCAGCCGCATCAGGTTGGAAATCCACGGATAAATCAGCAGGTTGTCCCCGATGGCTACTTCGGTGGTTGACAAGCCTTTACTCATCATTCCGATATTGAGGAAAGAGGCGTCCAAGATAATATCGCGATGATTGGATATGAAAACCTGGCTTTCGCCCCCGCGCATCACTTTATCCCAATTGAGGCCCTCTACGCCGAGCGTCGTTTTCTTTATCAAATTGGCAAAAACCGGATAAATCACGCCCAGCTGAAAGTCGGATATGGTTTTGCACGCACCCATATTCGATTCGAGATCGCCCCATTTTATCGGTTTGATAAAAGGTTCGACAGCCCGCCTGAAATAATAATTCGTCAGCAAATCCTTGATGGTTGCGACAGCCTCGTCGTCCCTGAGCGGACGAATATCGTCGAAAGGTTTATCGGCTTTTGTTTTTATCATAACGATTTTATCTTTCGGCTGTTTCCTGAATACTTTCAAATTCAATTATATCGTCCAAAACAGCCTTCATCGACAATCCGGCGGCTACCACTTGTTGCGGTATAAAACTTGTAACAGTCATACCCGGTGTCGTGTTCACTTCGAGAAGCACCGGATTGCCGTTAGATACGATGAAATCGGCGCGGATAATCCCTTTTGCACCCACCCAATCGTAGATTTGCGCCGTCAAGTCCTGAATTTTTTTCGTCATCTCGTCGGGGATACGCGCCGGGGTTATTTCCTGCACCTGCCCTCTGTACTTGGCTTTATAATCAAAAAATTCGTTTTTCGGCATCACTTCGGTTAAGGGCAGGACGGTAAGCCCCTTCGCCGTCTTGAAACAACCGCAGGTAACTTC
The DNA here is from genome assembly GCA_031269865.1 of Dysgonamonadaceae bacterium. GTDB lineage: Bacteria > Bacteroidota > Bacteroidia > Bacteroidales > Dysgonomonadaceae > JAISUH01. The sequence continues at coordinate 25,255 of JAISYO010000043.1, forward strand.
CGTGCCCGGCACAAAACTTTCCACGATGACTTCCGGCGCTTCCTCGAAGGCACTTTTTATCGCCATTTGCAATTGCGACGGCTCTTTTACCTTCGTGGTTGCGAAACTCGATCCGCCCACGTTGGGCTTCACGAAAACAGGCAGTCCGAGCCGAGCCACGATTGCCGCGCCGTCATAAGCTGTGCCGCGCCGAATGAGTAGCGAATCCGCCACCTGCACGCCGAAACTCGCCAAGTATCTATTGCAAGTGAATTTGCTGAAAGTCAGTGCCGAAGCCAACACGCCACAATTGGAATACGGTATGCCCTGCATATCGAGATAGCCCTGCAAGGTGCCATCTTCGCCGGGGGTGCCGTGAACAGTAATGTAGGCAAAGTCGAAGCGTTTTTTCTCGCCGCGATACGTAAAGCTGAACGTGTTTTTATCAACCGGGTATATCACGCCCTTGTATTCCACCTTCCACGAATGACGGTTGATTTTTACCATATATACCTTGTACTTACTTTTGTCGATAAAAGAATAGATGCCTTTGGCACTTCGTGCCGAGACTTCCCTTTCGGACGAGTATCCGCCCCAAACAATTGCAATTTTCTTTCTTCTCATACAATTATTTTATTTTTGTTGGTGTATGCAACCTTCGATGATTTCTATAATTCTCATTATCAATCACTCCCCCCTTAATTCCTAATTCCAAACACCCAAACCTCATTCTCAATTCTTATTTCTTATTTCTCACCGCATTGCCGTATAACCCCGCCACTTGTCAATCACGGCTTGCATATCCGCCGGAAGGGGACTGGCGAAAAACAGCTCTTCCCTCGTGCGCGGGTGCACAAAACCCAAGGTTTCGGCGTGAAGGCACTGTCGCGGACAAATCGCAAAGCAGTTATACACAAACTGTTTGTACTTCGCGAAATGCGTTCCGCGCAAGATTTCGTTTCCGCCGTAACGCTCGTCGTTGAACAAGGGGTGCCCGATATATTTCAGATGCACACGTATTTGATGCGTGCGCCCCGTTTCCAAACGGCATTGCACGAGCGTAACGTAGCCGAAGCGTTCCAACACCTTGTAGTGCGTAACGGCAGGTTTGCCCTGTTCCCCGTCGGGAAAAACGCGCATCAACATTCTGTCCTTCGGATCGCGCCCCAAATTCCCCTCGATGCGCCCCTCGTCGTTTTCCACGTTCCCCCAAACCAAGGCGACGTATTGTCTTTTCGTCGTCTTTTTGTAAAACTGCGCCGACAAATCGGTTTTCGCTTCGGGCGTTTTCGCGACGAGCAGCAGCCCCGACGTGTCTTTGTCGATGCGGTGCACCAAGCCCAAGCGCGAGTCGTCCATCTCGATGCCCTCTTCGTAGCGCAGATAATACGCGAGCGCGTTTACCAATGTCCCCGTGTAATTTCCGTGTCCAGGGTGCACCACCAATCCGGCAGGTTTGTCGATAACTAACAGATCATCGTCCTCATACACAACGCGAAGGGGTATGTCTTCGGGAACGATTTCAAGCTCGCGGCGCGGCGTGTCCATCACGATAGAGATCACGTCCTCAGGCTTCACTTTGTAGCTCGACTTCACGGCGACGTCGTTCACGAGGATACACCCGGCGTCAGCCGCCTGTTGGATACGGTTGCGCGAGATGCCCTCTATGCGATCAAACAAAAATTTGTCGATGCGCAACAAACCCTGCCCCTTATCCGCCACAAAGCGAAAATGCTCGTATTTTTGTCCCTTGTCCAAATCGGAAGAAAAATCTTCGTCATCTTCCATAAAATCGCGTATATCTATGTCGCTATCAGCCACTTTCAAAAGGAAAATTAAAAGAATTGCCCGTCCAAGTCGTCTTGCGAGGACGCTTGGGTTTCCCGTCCGTCAGGCGGGACAATGGAATTGCCGTCCACCCCAAGGGAATCGGGCATCACGCCGCCGCCGTTGCCCACAACGAGTTTCAGCGCGGAACCGGCGGGCACTTTTTCATCGGGCGAAAGCCTCTTCCCCCGATATTCCACGCCGATGACCAAACCCTCGTACTGCGAAGGTATCCGCTCGATGTCTATCTGCGTGAAACCGATGGAATTGAGCAACGCCAACGCCTGTCGTGAAGAGTAATCCATCACGCCCGGCACGGCTACCTGCTGCGGATTTTTTGAGTAAACGGTAACGTAAATGGCTCGCCCCTTCTTCACTTTGTTGTCGGCTTTCGGTATTTGCGACAAGATGGCGCCGGGTACGGAATTTTTTCGGTATATCGAATCAACTATTTCTGCGTGAAGCCCTTTCGATGTCAATATTACCTTTGCCTCGTTCATTTGCAAGCCGTAGAGCGACGGCACAATCACATCGTTGTTGTGCCGCGTGTAGATCCGCAGCAAAAAAAGCGTCAGCAGCAAAAGGCACAAGGCAAGCACGGCAACCGCCAAGAGATTTTTGACGATGCTGTTCCCCAAAAAGCCCCGGACGTCCCGATTGTATTTTTTCTTATTCATAAGCAATGAGAACCTTTAAGTTAAACGAAACCTCGCGTTTCCCACACAAAAATAGGTAAAAGTTTGCACCTGCACAAAAGAAAAACACAAAAGCAAGAATAACCGCTTGTATTCTTGCTTCCCTATTCGGTAGAAAAAACTTTTTCAGAATGTGTCTTTGAATTTTTTTCCGACAAACGGCGTTCCTCGCAAAATTCAAAGCCTCGCTCAATACTCGTCGGACACCGATAACTTGGCGCGACCTTTTGCACGACGGCTCGCAAGCACTTTCCGTCCGTTTTTGCTTGCCATACGGCTACGGAATCCGTGTTTGTTTTTTCTCTTTGTGTTCGAAGGTTGGAATGTTCTTTTCATCGTTATATTTATTTTTTGTTTTGTCGATTTTACATACGGGTTGCAAAATTAGACAAAATAGTTGAATTGTCCAACTCTCTCCCAATTTTTTTTTTGCTAATCCCAAGAATCAAGAACCAAGAGCCAAGAATCAAGGCAATTGACAATGAAAGGTTAAAGGCTAAGGATAAAAAGGTTAAAGGGAATACAGAATTAAGAAACTGTTTAAATTTTAACGAACTATTTTATTATATGCCTTATAAACTGTTCTCAGCTTCTTTTTCCTGCTCTTTTAAGCGTCTTTTTCACTTTTAATTTTTGATTTAGCCCGCTAAATCTTCAACTGAAAAGCAAAAAATCCATCTTGAAATAGCTATAAAAAAAGATGAGCCGTAAAATTTAAACAGCTTCTAAGAGGGCGGTGCACCGTCATTCCGTCTTGGCTTTTGGCTTTTAGCCCTCAATTTTCCATTCTTTTCCAAAAAACATTTTGCAGTTTGAGAAAAATACTCTATATTTGCACCCTCAATTTGAGCAGCCCCCTTTTGAGCGGGTGTTTGGATTGTCCGATGGCCCATTCGTCTATCGGTTAGGACGCAAGATTTTCATTCTTGAAAGAGGGGTTCGATTCCCCTATGGGCTACCAATAATAATAAGAAAACATATTTTTTCAGTCGAATAAAAATGGCAAATCACAAATCAGCAGAAAAAAGAATCAGACAGACAAAAGTTCGTCGCCTGAGCAATCGCTATGTTGCCCGCACTACCCGCAACTCGGTACGCAAACTACGCGCCACCACCTCGAAAGAGGAAGCACAAAAAATGTATCCCGAAGTTTGCTCTATGTTGGACAAGTTGGCGAAGAAAAACGTAATCCATCAGAACAAAGCGAACAATCTGAAATCCAAATTGGCTTTGCACGTCAATAAATTGGCTTAAAGGACGTTTCCGTCCCGCATATCGTTTAAGTTGAGGTCGTCAATCGCAGTTGGCGACCTTTTCTCTTTCCCCATATTGCAACTTGCGCCAAAGTTTGTATCTTTGCCGCGGATTTAATTCGGGAAAACTTCAAAAGAAAACAGATGGATCAGAAATTCACTATAAATTCATTCGGGCAACGCAAGGCTGCGAGGCGGAAAATCGCGATGCTTACCGCTTACGATTATTCCACCGCACGGCTGTTGGACGAAGCCGGCATCGACGTGCTGTTGGTTGGCGACTCGCTCGGAATGGTGGTGCAGGGCAACGAAAACACCCTTCCCGTAACTGTCGACGAGATGATTTACCACGCCAAAGCCGTGAAAAAAGGGGCGAAAAACGCCTTCATATTGGTGGATATGCCCTTCCTGTCCTACCACGTTTCCGTTGAAGAGGCGGTTCGAAACGCGGGGCGGATCATCAAGGAAAGCGATGCCAACGCGGTAAAGATAGAGGGGGGCGACAAGGTTCTCGAAGCCATTTCAGCCATCATCGCCGCGCAAATCCCCGTCGTCGGGCATTTGGGGCTTACGCCTCAATCGGTGCACGTTTTCGGGGGCTTCAAGGTGCAGGGTAAAAACAGCGGGCAGGCGCAAAAAATCGTCGATCAGGCGAAACGCTTGGAACAAGCCGGCGTTTGCGCCATCGTGCTCGAATGTGTGCCTTGGGAACTTGCCCGTGTCATTACCGACACGCTGACAATCCCCACAATCGGTATCGGCGCAGGAAGATATTGCGATGGGCAGGTGTTGGTTATCAACGATATGTTGGGGCTGTCGGGCGATTTCGCCCCGAAATTCGTCAAACGCTTTGCCGACGTGGGCAAAATGCTGAAAAGCGCAGTTGGGGGCTATATCCGTGAAATCAACGACGGCGATTTTCCCACGGAACAACATAGTTTCACGTCGAAAAACGATTAACCGCTAAACACGCTAAAAAAATGATTATCGATAAAATAGAACCCCTTCGCGAATACCTCAACGGAAAAAGGCGGACAGGACTGCGCGTAGGGCTTGTCCCCACGATGGGCTATCTGCACGAAGGACACCTTTCACTCATTCGCAGGGCGAAAAAAGAAAACAACGTGGTGGCAGTCAGCATTTTTGTGAACCCCACGCAGTTTGCGCCCAACGAAGATTTCGAGGCTTATCCACGCGACATCGCTCGCGACCACGCATTGGCGACCGAAGCAGGTGCCGACGTCGTTTTCCATCCCGGCGTGGCGGAAATGTATCCGCCCAACAGCAGCACCTTTGTGGAAGTTGGGGGCGAGATGACGAAAGTGTTGTGCGGTACTTCGCGCCCCACTCATTTCAGGGGCGTTACCACGGTGGTAAATATGCTTTTCAACATCGTGAACCCCGACAACGCCTATTTCGGACAAAAAGACGCGCAACAAGCCGCCGTCATCGAAAAAATGCTGCGCGATTTGCATCTCGGCATCAACATCGTCGTTTGCCCCATCGTGCGCGAAACGAGCGGGTTGGCGATGAGTTCCCGCAACAAATACCTTTCGGAAGCGGAAAAAACAGCCGCGCTCGTCCTAAGCCGTTCATTAGCCGCGGCGAAACGCGCCATCGACAAGGGACAGCGCAGCAGTGCCGAAATCGCAAAGATGATTACCGAACAAATCAGCAAAGAGCCTATGGCTAAGATTGATTACGTTTCGGTTTACAGCTACCCCGATTTAGTTGCGGTGGAAAAAATAGAAGCCCGGACGCTTGTCGCGTTGGCGGTACGATTCGGGAAAACGCGCTTAATTGACAACATCATCATCGAATAAAAATTTATGTTACTTCAAATCCTCAAAGCAAAAATTCATCGCGCCACCGTTACCGACGCAAATCTCAATTACAAGGGCAGCATTACCATCGACAAGGCATTGTTGATGAAAAGCGGTATCCTGCCTTTTGAAAAAGTGGACGTGGTAAATATCAACAACGGCGAACGATTTTCGACATACGTCATCGAGGCGGAAGAAAACAGCGGGACAATCTGCCTCAACGGTGCGGCTGCCCGGCTCGTGCAACCGCAAGACAAAATCATCGTGATGGCATACGCGCTGATGGACGAAAAAGAAGCGGAAACGCATTCGCCCGTCGTTTTGCTGATGGATGAGGACAACCGTATTTTAACCCGACAATGAGATGCTACGTTTCGTAATCACGGCAGGGGGAACCGAAGAAAATATCGACGGCGTGCGGAAAATTACCAATTTCAGCACGGGTACGCTCGGTTGGCTGATGCTCGAAACGCTGCTTGAAAAAATGCGCGAAATCGGGCGGGCGGATTTTTCGGTTGATTACATTCACGGAACCCACGCCCTGAAACGCGAACTGCCCAACGCTATCGCCCGACAAGTCCGTTTCTTGCCCGTAAGCGATGCCCGAAGCGCGTACAACAAGGTTTTCGAGGTGTTGAAAAACAGCCATATAGACGTATTTATCCACTCGATGGCGGTTTCCGACTTCACTTTTTCGTATGCCTCGCCGCTCGCAAACCTTGCGCGTGAGATTTTTGAAAAGACGACTGCCGAAGGAGAACCCTCGCTTGCCGACATCGAAGGCATTTTGCGGAACCCCGAAGCGAAATTTTCGGAAGGGGAAAAAATCGCCTCTTCCGCCGAAATTGTTTTCGGCTTGAAACCCACGGAAAAAATCATTTCGCAAATCAAACGCCTAAGCCCGAAAACCTACCTTGTCGGGTTCAAGCTGTTGAGGAACGCCGACGAAACGGAACTGCTGCGCGCAGCCCGAAAATTAGAGCAGGACAACGCTTGCGACGCCATCCTCGCCAACGATTTATCGTGCATCTCGCAAGAACGGCACGAAGCCGTTTTGTTGAAACGCGGCGAAATCATCGGCTCGGCAACGAGCAAGGAAGCGATTGCCGAAATGGTAGTGAAACATTGTGTGCATCAGTTAAAAATCAACGAAATATGAAAAATATCCTAATCGGCGTAACGGGCGGAATTGCCGCCTACAAAGCTATCGAGGTGGTAAACGCCCTGCGCAAGAAAGGACACAACGTAAGGGTTGTGATGACGAAATCGGCTCAGGAATTTATCCGCCCGCTCACTTTTCAAGCCATATCCGGCAATCAAGTCATTACCAATATGTTCGATGCCGATGATTCCTCTCATATCTCGCACATCGAGTTGGCTAAAAACGCCGACGTGTTCGCCATCGTGCCCGCCACGGCAAACATCATCGGGAAAATGGCTTCCGGCATCGCGGACGATATGCTCTCAACCATCGCGATGGTGGTGCGTTGCCCGTCCGTCATCGCCCCCGCGATGAACACGCTAATGTACGAAAACCGCATCGTGCAAGAGAACATCGGCAAACTCAAATCGCGCGGCTTTACCGTCCTCGACACCGACAGCGGCTTGCTCGCTTGTGGCGACACCGGAAAAGGAAAACTGCTGCCGTGGGAAACTATCGTGGCTGAAATTGAGCGGTTTTTGTGATTTTGCTGAAATAAAATAAGGGTTGGGGGGATTCAATTTCTGAAACGTTCCGGGCATTTTTGGCTACGCCACCCCTGAAAGGGGTACCCTCATCCCGTTCCGTGCCACGACGATGGAACCTGACACGGAATCCCCTGTTTCCTGGCTCTATCTCAATTCATCACGCAACGGACTGACAGTCCGTACTTGCGATAGCTGGAGCTCGTGCTCACACCACCGGAAGAGATGAACAAGATACCCGAATAATCATGTACCAAACCGTAGTGCGCGGCACTCCAATAGTTGCCGTAGGTGCCCTGATTGAACATAGCGGAGCCGAGATGCTGGCCCGCCGCCGGCAAAAATAAGGTGTTGCCGCCTGCGTCGGTAAACTCGTAACCGTTGATACCGAGGGATTCGGTTTTCCATCCTTTCGTTGACAGGTTCTTCAAAGCGGTAAACTCCTCTGTCGTCGGCAGACGCCAACCCGGAGGGCAGGGACCTTTGTCGTTGTTCCAATCGGTGCCTGTCGGGGTAGTAAAGTCCCAATCGCCGTTGCCCCACGCCTTATTCCTGTTCCACTGGTAGAAGCTGCCGTAATCATAACTGTTTGTGGCGAACTTGCCACCGTCGTCATCCGTACCGTCGCCTTCCACGTTGCTTTCCGCCCAAATCGTGTTGTTTGTCACGAAAGCGGTCTTCCAGGGGCGTTCTTCGGGTTTGGGGAAGGGGGCGGTGTAGCGCATCTGCGGCGAGAAGGTCTTGGTAAAGCCCTGCTGCTCGGCGTCGGCGGTGCCTGCCGTGCCGCGGAGGATTACACGGAAAACGCCGTTCGTTATCGAAAAAGAGGAGGGGTCGAAACCGACGTACAGGGTCAGCGCGTTGCCGCTTATCGCGAAGGGGGTGGCAGCCGTGAGCGTTTCCGCGCAGCTTTTGGTGGCGTCGGCGGCTTGCAAAGTCACTTTCTGCACGTTGCCGATCGCAGGGATGCCCGTCAGCGCGAGTTTCATGATGGACGTTTCCCATTTCAACGTCTGGTTGTCTATGGTGGCGAGGGTCGCGAACTTCGGCGAGCGTGCCTTGAAGGTAAATTCGGGGTTCTCGTTCCCCGAAATGGTCGTTTCGACGTTCTCGTAATACAGGTCGTAAGCGGCGCCCGCGGGGATCGTCCCCTCACCCACCTTCAATTTGAACGTGCCGTAGGGGTCGCCGGTGGAATACTCGTAAGTTACCGTGCCGAGTAAGTTATCCGACAGGTCGTAGCTGTTCAGTTTCAATTCCTCGTCGCCCTCCCAAGTGAATTTGATGGCGGCGTCGTCGTAGGTTGCGCGGGTTTCGACCGCGTCCGTGCCCACCGTGATTTTTTCGGGGGCTTGCAGCAAGGTCGCTTCCGTCATTGCCGCCTCGTCTTCGGATTGGGTGCAGGATGCGCCAATCGCGACACCCATAAAGAGGGTGCAGATCATTCTCGTTGGTTTCATAGCCTTAATTTTTTTATGTTGTCATTGATGGATATTCTTCGCCGGGTCCGAAGAGCTTTGCTTCGCCGCTGCCGCCGCTGCCGAAATCGATCGCGAACATACTGTTGTGCTTTACCGCGAACTCCTCGAAGCTGGGTTTCGAGTACGCTTTTTTTTCGTTCTTTTCGTTCATTTGTTTTAAATTTTAAATTGTTGTTTTACTTTTTTTGATTATGAGTGGTTGATGAATTCCTTTTTCAGTTTCGCCGCTACCGCGCAAGTCCCCCTGCCTCCCTTTCCGCAAGAGGGGCTATTGCCGCACGAACGCATTCGTGCGGCGACGGGGTGCGGGATTGCGCCCGCCCCGGATATTTTTCGTCGTGCTCGTTGGGATACGCCCCCTTTCCAAAAAAATTTCCCTTACTTTGCGGTTTTTTGAAAACGACAAAGCGGGAGGGCGGGAATATCAGTAGGTATTGTGTGTGTGTGTGTGTGTGTGTGTGTGTGTGTGTGTGTGTGTGTGTGTGTGTGTGTTAGCAAAAAATCTGACGCCGCCAAACTTTCCGCCCGCTTTTTCGCTGTAAAAATCACACTTCATAGCCTTGTTAGCATTATTATGGTTGCATATTAACGGCAAAGATAAAAATTAATTTTTATAAACCGCATCAATTTTAGCGAAATATTTTTATGCGAGTCCCAAAAAAGTGGATTTTTCACACAACGGCATCCCTGGCGGGATTGGAGTATCGTGAAAGCATCCCGTCAGGGATGCTAAGCTCGGTAGAAAATGACACCACAGCCAATTTTCGCATCCCATCGGGATGCAACCCCATTCTATTGATATGCAACGCCTGCGGCGCAAATAAAAAAATCTGCGTTTATCGGCGCGCTATCCGTGTCATCGGCGTTCTAAAAAACAGGGGGATTGCGGGGCAAGCCCGCAATGACGGTGCGCTTTCATTAGCACATTATCAAAACGCCCGAAGCCATAAAATAAGATTCCTGTAATTTTATTTTGAAATTTGTATTTTTTGTTGTATCTTTGCAAGCAAAATACAAAAGAAAATCATTCCTAAATGAGAATTATTGCTCATCGAACGATCGTAGAATATGGAAATCGGTACAGCGATGCGAAAACGGCACTCGACGCTTGGTATCGGGTGGCAAAAGCGGCTGAATGGAAAAATTTCCAAGACGTAAAGAATACGGTTGGAAGTGCCGATTATGCTAGAAATCGGCGTTTCGTGTTCAATATCAAGGGCAACGATTATCGTTTGGATGTGAAAATACTATTTGTTCAGAAAATCGTTTACATCCGGTTTATCGGGACACACAAAGAATATGACAAAATAGATTGCCCAACCATTTAAAATTCAAAACATTATGGCAAAAATTAAAGACGATGGCCAATACCAGGTTTTGCTCAAAAGAGTGGAAACCTTGATGGAAACGGTGCAGGAAGACACGCCGTCGAGCAACCCCGATTTTATTGAGTTGGATTTGCTTGCCGATTTGGTTGAAGAATACGAAATGGAACATTACCCTGTCGGACAACCCGATTTGTCGGACATTTTGAAATTACGAATGTACGAAATGCAATTGACACAAAAATCATTGGCGGAATTGCTTGGCGTCAGCGCACCGCGCATTTCGGAATACCTGCGCGGCAAAGCCAAACCGACATTCCCCATAGCGCGTATTATGCACCACAAACTGCAAATCGACGGCAATCTGATTTTGGCATAACAGCGTTGCGCGGTTTTTAACGCCGTACTTGGCGCAAAAACCTACTCCCTCACAATCTTAAACTTGGCATATTTGAGCAAGAGTTGCTTTTGTCCCGACGATTCAAAATCGACAAAGGCACGGCGGTTGCCATCGTCCTGCTCCACCGAAAGGACTTTGCCGCGCCCGAAACGTTCGTGCTCAATGGTGTCGCCCGCCCGCAACGCCTTGGCTTCCTCAGGCAAGGAAGCCAACGAGCCGTTTGCCACTTGCAGGGGGACGGTGTGGCGCGGCGCGGCGCGGAAAGATGTCGGCGCGGTGGACAGTGTACGACTTTCGCGTTGCTGCCGCATCGTGTTCCAAAATCCGTCGGACGGGGCGGCGAGGGTGTTGCGCTCCATCGACAGCAAATTGGCGTCGATGTCGGACAAGAAACGGCTTTGGCTTGCGGAATTTATCTGTCCGTTTTTGAAACGGCTTTTGGCAAAGGTAATGGTGCAGGTTTTTTCGGCGCGGGTAATGGCGACGTAAAACAATCGGCGTTCCTCTTCCAAGCCCCGAATATCGGCTTTCGCCATCGCCGAGGGGAACAAATCTTCCTCCATTCCCACCACGAACACGTGCCCGAACTCCAAGCCTTTCGAGGCGTGGACAGTCATCAGCGTTACTTTTTCGTTCCCCGATTCCTTGTCGGTGTCCTGATCGGTAAGCAACGAAACTTCCGAGAGGAAATCCACGAGGGTTACCTCCTCATCGCCCTGTTCCTGACGCGATTCCACAAACTCGTTCATCGCATTGAGCAACTCCTGAATGTTTTGTGCACGGCTCATTCCTTCGGGTGTCATATCGTCGTAAGCGTCTTTGGCGATGCCTGTATTTTTGATGACGAGTTGTGCCAAGTCGTAGGCGTTCAGCTCGTTGCTCTTGGCGATAAGCTCATCGACAAGCCCACAAAAGTCAGCCAATTTCTTTGCTGTGCCCGAATTAACGTTCAGGTTGTATTCCAAGGGCGCGGAAAGCACCTGCCACAAGCTCACGCCCTGCCCTTGCGCCGTGTCGGAAATCTTCTTTACCGTAACATCGCCGATGCCACGCGCCGGATAATTGATGACACGGCGGAAAGCCTCTTCGTCGCCCGGATTGACAATCAGCCGGAAATAGCCGATCACGTCTTTGATTTCTTTCCGTTGATAGAACGACAAACCGCCGTAGATGCGGTAAGGGATATTGATTTTGCGCAAGGATTCCTCGAAGATGCGCGATTGCGCGTTGGTGCGGTAGAGAATGGCAAATTCGCCGTAGTTGGCGTGGCGTTCGAGGTGGATACGCGCAATTTTATTGGCGACGATCACTCCTTCCTCGAAATCGGAAAATGCGCCGGCAATTTCCACCTTCTCGCCCACTTCGTTTTCGGAATAAACGTCCTTGAAAATCTGTTCTTTGTTCTTCTTGATGAGGCTGTTGGCGGCGTTCACGATATTTTGCGTGGAACGATAGTTGCGTTCGAGCTTGAAAACCCGTGTTTCGGGATAGTTTGATTTGAATTTCAATATGTTATCTATATTCGCCCCACGAAACGAATAGATGCTCTGCGCATCGTCGCCCACCACGCACACGCGATGGTGCGCATCTACCAACTGCTTCACGATGAGGTGCTGCGCAAAATTGGTATCCTGATACTCGTCCACCAAAATGTATTGGAATTGGTTGCGGTATTTTTCCAACACGTCGGGATTGTCGCGAAACAGCAGGTTGGTATAAACCAACAAATCGTCGAAATCCATACTGTTGGCGGAACGAAGCCGATGCTGATACTGCTGATAAATCTCGAAAAGGCGCGCACGCCCCGAATGCCGATCGTACTCCGTTAATTCCCCGTTGCGGGCGTACATGGCAGGCGTAATCAAGGCGTTTTTCGCCCTCGAAATTTGGTTGTGCACGCTGCCCGGCTTATATGCTTTTTCGGTGTCCAAACCCATATCTTTGATAATGCGCTTGATAAGGTTGTTGGAATCCGCCGAATCGAAAATCGTGAAGTTGGATTGAAAGCCGATGCGCTCGGCTTCCATCCTCAAAATACGCGCGAAAATGGAATGGAAGGTACCCATCCACAACCGCCGCGCCCGTTTTTCGCCCACCAACTCGGCGATGCGCGTTTTCATCTCGCGGGCGGCTTTGTTGGTAAACGTGAGCGCGAGGATATACCACGGCGGAAGTCCCTGTTCGAGCAGGTAGGCGATTTTGTAAGTCAGCACGCGCGTTTTTCCCGAACCAGCCCCGGCAATAACCAGCGAAGGTCCGTCGCAAAATTCAACCGCCGCCTGCTGAGCCGGATTTAACTGACTGAGGATTTCTTCCATTTATTCAGCACGATTTTACATTACAAACCGCCGGGGTTGTTCCTCATTTCTTTGTATTTTTTGCAGGGAAGGTGGATTTGGAAGCCCAAATTCAGCAGCAGCCCGTTGCGGCTTCCGCTTCCGAGATTGCCGTCGTATAGCAACGATGCTTCCAAGGCAATGGCGTCGGTAAGGAAATAGGCGTATCCTGGTCCGAAATTCAGGTTAAACATTAAGTCGCCACCTGTCGCGCCCCCTATTCCTGCCCCGGCTTCCAAAAACCAACGTCCGTGCTGCAAGAAATTGTCCACGCCCTGCTCGCCGGGTCCCAAATAATACCGCCCGAACGCGCCGACGCCGTATTCGTAGATCGCTTTCACATTTTTTACCTTGCTGGCGCCCAACTTCACTTGTCCGCCAACCGCTACGTTGTCTTGGATAAAATACCCGACTTTCGGCGTCAAGAGGATACTCGTTTTCCCTGCGCTGCCGAATGTCAGTTGCGCATTCGCCAACGAACCGCCCACGAGCGTACTTCCTTCTTCAATTTGCGCGTTGGCAATCCCTGCCGAACACAACAACGCTACACACGTTGCCCATAGTAACTTTTTCATAATGTAAATTATTAAATTTTAAATTATTATTATTAAAGTAAAGCCGCCACCTTGCGGATTTCGGCAAGGTGTTTGCTTAACTTGCTATCCTTTATAATGATTTGTAATGTCTATCAGAGAACAAATTGTAATTTATACATTTCAAATAACCATTGACGACTTGTGGCTGATAACGGTGTTTTTTGTCCGTTGTTTTGCTATTTTCGTACAATTCACGCAAATAGTCTTTTTCAAATTCTATATCCATATCCATATCCGATATTTGTTCGCTGCGAAGGTAACACTATTTTTTGTATTCACAAAAAGAGTGAATGTCTTTTTTTTTGCGGGAAACAGACTAAAAAAAGTTTTCAATAAAAAAACCTCTGTTTTTTGAGGGCTAAGATTGTGTCCGCAAACCCTAATCCTGCGCACCTTGGGAGAAGACGGACTCGTGAAGCGGAAAACCTATCCCGAAATCCCGCCGCGGGTGGAATACTCGCTCACGGAAGCAGGACAATCGCTCATTCCCCACATTCAGGGCTTAGTCGATTGGGTGTTGCAACACAAAATTGAAAATAAAGGGATTCCGCGTCAGGCGTGGAATGACGGCGAACCCTCACATTAGTACATTAGCAAATTCTTCCTTATTATAGCACCTTCGACAAAGGGGTTGGTATTCCTGCCTCTCGCCCAGCAACACCTGTTTATCGTTGGGGACGAGGCGAAACGAGTAGTTTGCCAAACGTCCGCAACGGACGCAAATGGCGTGAACCTTGCTCACGTCGTCGGCGATGGCGCACAAGCCGGGCATCGGTCCGAAGGGGACACGCCGAAAATCCATATCGAGCCCTGCAACGATTACGCGCAAGCCCTGATCGGCAAGCTGTTGACACACGTCCACCAGCCCCTCGTCAAAAAATTGGGCTTCGTCGATGCCCACCACCTCCACCTCGGACGACAACAAGAGGATATTGCTCGAATGTTCCACCGAGGTGGAAGGAATGGAATTTTTGTCGTGGGAAACCACCTCCTCTTCGGAATAGCGCACATCGACTGCCGGCTTGAAAATCTCTACTTTTTGCCGTGCGATTTTCGCCCGTTTCAGGCGGCGCAGCAATTCTTCGGTTTTGCCGGAAAACATCGAACCGCAGATAACCTCGATGCTGCCGCGCCTTCGCGTTTCTTCTATGTCTTTTTCACTGTAACTCATTCGTTTTCTTCTTTAAGCCGTCCGCCGTCAATGTTGTTTTCCTTTTACTATTTTCTTGATTTCGTTTAGTTTGTTCAGGGCTTCGATGGGCGTGAGGTTGTTCACGTCGAGCGTGAGGATTTCGTCGCGCACTTGACTCAACACCGGATCGTCCAACTGAAAAAAGCTCAGTTGGTAGCCCTCGCGTTTTTCTACAATGTTGTCGATGGGTTTTTTGATGCCTTCCCTACGGTTGTTCGACTCCATTTCTTTCAAGATGGAATCGGCGCGTCTGGTAATGCTTTGCGGCATTCCAGCCATCTGTGCCACGTGGATACCGAAGCTATGTCCGCTGCCGCCCGGCACGAGTTTCCGCAGGAAGATGATGCGGTTGTCGATTTCCTTTACCGCCACGTTGTAATTCTTTATCCGCTTGAAGGATTTTTCCATCTCGTTCAGCTCGTGGTAATGCGTGGCGAAAAGCGTTTTGGCACGCGCCTTGGGGTGTTCGTGAATGTATTCCACGATAGCCCACGCGATAGAAATGCCGTCGTAGGTGCTTGTGCCGCGCCCCAGCTCGTCGAAAAGCACCAAACTGCGATTGGAAAGGTTGTTGAGGATATTGGCGGCTTCGTTCATTTCCACCATAAAAGTGGATTCGCCGAGCGAAATGTTATCCGATGCGCCCACGCGCGTAAAAACCTTGTCCACCCACCCGATTTTCGCCGAGTCCGCAGGGACGAAACACCCTATTTGCGCAAGAATGACGATGAGCGCGGTTTGCCGCAGCAACGCCGATTTACCTGCCATATTCGGACCGGTAATGATGACGATCTGCTGTTTTTCGCCGTCGAGATACACGTCGTTGGCGATAAACGGCTCATCGGGCGGAAGTTGCTTCTCGATAACCGGGTGGCGTCCGTTTTTTATTTCTATCACGTCCGAATCGTTCAATTCGGGGCGGATATATTTGTAGGCACGCGAAACGTTGGCGAAGGACAACAGGCAGTCGGCTCGCGCAACGATATTTGCATTGATCTGAATGGCAGGGATATATTCCATCAGGCTCTCAACGAGCGCGTTGTAAAGTTGTGTTTCCAACGAAAGGATTTTTTCTTCCGCGCCCAATATCTTGTTTTCGTATTCCTTCAACTCTTCGGTAATGTAGCGTTCCGCGCCCACCAACGTCTGCTTGCGAACCCAATCTTGTGGCACTTTGTCTTTGTGCGTGTTGCGCACCTCGATGTAATACCCGAAAACGTTGTTGAAATTGATTCTGAGCGAGGAAATCCCCGTTTTTTCGATTTCGCGTTGTTGAAGGCGTATCAGGTAATCTTTTCCCGAATAGGAGATTTCGCGCAGTTCGTCCAATTCACTGCTCACGCCCTTGCGGATAATTCCCCCTTTATTGAGCTGCGCGGGCGGATCGGCGACGATTTCCTTTTCTATCCGCCTGCGGATAACCGGGCAGGTGTTCAACTTCTCGCCCATTTCGCGCAGACTGCCGTTGTCGGAAGCGCGGAAGGCTCTGCCGATGGGTTCGATGGCGGCGAGGGCTACTTTCATCTGCACCACTTCGCGAGGGGAAATGCGCCCGACGGCGGCTTTCGAGATCAGTCGTTCCAAATCGCCGATGAGCGATATTTTTTCTTCGAGAAGGGTTTTCAGTTCCGGTTCGCGGAAGAAATTTTCCACCACGTCCAGGCGGCTTTCGACAGCTTTCAGGTCTTTCAGCGGAAACACAATCCATCGGCGAAGCAGCCGCGCCCCCATCGGCGAGATGGTTTTGTCTATGACGTCGAGCAAAGATTTCCCGCCCTCGTTCATCGTGGACAGCAACTCCAAACTGCGCACCGTGAATTTGTCGAGGCGCACGTAACGATCTTCCTCGATGCGCCGAAGCGAAAGAATGTGTCCAACGTTTGTGTGTTGCGTGAGATCGAGGTAATACAAAATCGCACCCGAAGCCACAACCCCCAGCAGCAGGTTGTCCACGCCAAAACCTTTTAGGTTCATCGTCTTAAAATGTTTCAACAGGCGATCGCGGGCAGCATTTTCGGTAAAAACCCAGTCGTCGAGTTCAAACAAGAGGTAGGACGTCCCGAAATGCTCCTCAAATTTTTTCTTGCTTCCCCTTTCTATCAGGATTTCTTTCGGCGAAAAATTGGAAAGCAGTTTGTCGATGCTGTCCCGCACACCTTCGGTAGTCAGAAATTCCCCGGTGGAAACGTCGAGGAAGGATACGCCAAACAAGGTGTTGGTAACGGAATAAACCGAGCAAAGAAAATTGTTCTCTTTGTGATTGAGAATGTTATCGTTGATGGAAACGCCCGGCGTAACCACCTCGGTAATGCCGCGCTTCACGATTTTTTTCGTCAGTTTGGGATCTTCCAACTGATCGCAAATCGCCACCCTTTTCCCTGCACGCACCAATTTGGGAAGGTAAGTGTCGAGGGCGTGGTGCGGAAACCCTGCCAACTCCACGTGCTGCGCGGAACCGTTTGCGCGGCGCGTGAGTGTGATTCCGAGTATCTCGGACGCAACAATGGCGTCGTCCGAAAAAGTTTCATAGAAATCGCCCACCCGAAACAACAAAACGGCATCGGGGTGCTGCCTTTTTATCTCGCAGTACTGCTTCATCAACGGCGTTTCTACAATATCTTTGCTCACGTCCTTACTCCTTATCTTTTAAAAAAATGAACAACAAAGATAAAAAAAGAATGAGAACCGATTGAAATTTTAACGAATTATTTTTTTTTCTGAACGCAGATGATGCAGATAGCACAGATTTTTTTTTTATTTTGTCCTTTTGTCTTTTCATCCTTTCAAAACCCGTATTTCCCCAAGCACCCTTGGCAGCCAAAAACGGCACACACAAAATCGCCCTTATTTTCCATTCCCCCTTTGTTGGGGCTTTGGGAGGAACGGAACGGAATGACGGCACGCATTTCCATTAGCACATTGACATATTGGCAAATTAGCACATTATCCCCCCCTCTCAATTCTCAATTCTTAATTTCCCTCTCAATTCCTTCACGCCTTCCGACGCGCCTTTGCGAATGAAAAAAACGTCCTTGCGCGAGGTGCTAACCTCTTTCGGATCAATCAGATAAATGGGAATGTCTCTCGGCACGTAATTGATCAATCCGGCGGCGGGATACACGTTCAGGGACGTGCCGATGACGACGAAAACGTCCGCCAGCCGTGCCACTTCCACTGCCTCGTCGAACATCGGCACGGCTTCGCCGAACCAGACAATGTGCGGACGCAACTGAAAACCCTTTTCGCATTTGTCGCCCCATTTCACTTCGTAATTTTCGGGGGACAATTCGTAAACCAGCGACTCGTCGCCCGTGGAACGCACTTTTGTCAGCTCGCCGTGCAGGTGCAAAACCTGCGAACTTCCGGCGCGTTCGTGCAGGTTGTCCACGTTTTGCGTGATGATGCGCAGCTCGAAATCTTTTTCGAGCGCAGCCAGACCGAGGTGTCCCTCGTTAGGCTTCACGTCCAACAGCTGTTTGCGGCGCGTGTTGTAGAATTCCAACACCAATTGCGGGTTCGCCGCGAAACCTTCGGGCGTGGCAACCTGTTCAACCGGATATTTGTCCCACAACCCGCCCGAATCGCGGAAGGTGGAAATCCCGCTTTCGGCACTCATTCCTGCGCCCGTAAGCACAACCAATCGTCTTTTCATTGTCTTTTCCTCCGTCTTTTAATCTTGTTTTCACAACAAATTTACTTTTTTATTATATAAAAGTGAGGTTTATTCGCAAGAAAATAGTACTTTTGTCAGCATTTATTTAAAGATTAGCCCGTAACATAGCGGGCGCCATTCAAAAAAAAGAAAAAAGTAGATGGACAAATTAAGTTACGCCTTGGGAATGAGCTTGGCTTACAACCTCGTTCAATCTGGCATCAAAGACATTGACATAGAATCGTTTACCAAAGCGTTTTCGGCTGTCGTGGGCAATGCCAATCCCGATATGAGCACCCAAGAAGCCAACCAAACCATACAAGCCTATTTCAGCCAAAAGCAGGGAACGGCATCGACAAAAAACAAGGCGGAAGGAGAAGCCTTCCTCGCGCAAAACAAGACGAAAGAAGGCGTTATCGTCCTGCCGAGCGGCTTGCAATACGAGATATTGAAGGAAGGCACGGGTCCGAAACCGAAAGCTACCGATCGTGTAAAAACGCATTACCACGGCACGCTGATCGACGGAACCGTGTTCGACAGCTCGGTGCAGCGGGGGCAACCCTCCACTTTCGGCGTGAACCAAGTCATCAAAGGTTGGGTGGAAGCCCTGCAACTGATGCCGTTAGGCTCGAAATGGCGGCTCTATATCCCTTCGGATTTGGCTTACGGCTCGCAAGGGGCAGGCGGCAGCATAGAGCCTGACTCGGCTTTGATTTTCGACATCGAACTTCTTGGAATTGAGTAAAAAGAACTTAGAACATTAACAAATAAATTTCATTTTTTAAAAACAATTATTTATTCAACAAGTATGAAAAAGAATGGTCTTTACGCACTCGCTGCGTTACTAATCGGGGGCTTGGCATTCGTGTCCTGCACCGGAAGCTCTGCTCCGGCAACGTCCCTCAAAAATTCGGTGGACAGCCTTTCTTACGCCTGCGGCGTGAATGTGGTTAACGAGGTTGGCTTACTGCAATACCTCGAACAATCAGGCGTATTGGAAAGCGCCTCGAACATTGATTACGAATACCAAATGAAAATCGCCGTTGCCGATTCCACTCAAAAAACCGCGTTGGAAAAAGAATACAAGGCGAAATTGGATTCGGTAAACAAAATCAACGCCCCTAAATTGGACGGGTTTATCAAAGGCTTGAAAAAGGCATTCGCAACAAGCGGCGAAGGAAACGAATCCTACCTGCAAGGGTTGGGTGTCGGACAACAAATCTCGAAAGGAATGTTGCCCCAAATCACTTCCGTCATATTCGGTAACGACTCAACGAAGAAAGTCAATACCAATCAATTTCTCGCCGGACTGATCGGCTCGTTGAAAAACGGCAAGTTGGCAATTGAAAAAACCGACGCGAACGAACTCGTTCAAACGGCAGCCACTGCTGCGCAGGAAGCCGCCCAAAAGAAACAGGAAGAGGAACTTAAAGTTCAGTACAAAGATTCCATCGCCGCCAGCGAAGCTTTCTTGGCTGAAAACGCGAAACGCCCGGGCGTAACGGTTACGGAAAGCGGTTTGCAATACGAAATCCTCAAAAAAGGCAACGGTCCTATCCCCACAGACACTGATCAAGTGGAAGTGGATTATCACGGCACTTTGCTCAACGGCACCGTGTTCGACAGCTCAGTGAAAAGTGGACAACCCGCCACCTTCGGCGTAACCCAAGTGATAAAAGGTTGGACGGAAGCCCTGAAATTGATGCCGGTAGGCTCGAAATGGAAACTCTATATCCCCTACGATTTGGCTTACGGCACACAAGACGGGGGACTCATCAAACCCTTCTCTACACTTGTTTTCGAAGTGGAACTGAAAAGCATCGTGAAGAAATAAAGCGTCAATCGTCAAGGATTGATAAAAAGAGGCGGCTTTTGAATAGAGCCGCCTATTTTTTTTGACGGAAAATATTGCTGGCGCAAGTTTGTAACTTGTGCCTATTTTTGTACAGGCACGGCTTGCAAAGCCGCGCCAGCAGCACGAATATTGGCTTTTTGCTCTGAAATCGAAGGAATTGTCGGGTCAGATTGCATTTTTTTTTATAAAAAAACGATGGATTTCAAATTTATAATTTATCTTTGCTATCAATATGAAATAAAATATAACCGTAACATCATGGGCGATGAAATAAGAAACTGTTTAAATTTTAACGAAATGTTTTATTAAAAGTATTCTCAGCTACTTTTTTCTGCTCTTTTAAGCGTCTTTTTTACTATGAACGTTCCAAATGGACTGAAAATAGATCCTAATCCAATATTAATTTAAAACGACAAGACAATGAAAAAATGGTTTGAAACTTTCAACAAAACAGTTTGCCTGCTGCTCGTGGCTGGTTTGGCAAGCGCGGCGTTTTCTTCGTGTTCGAAGGACGAAGGAAACGACAATGGGAATCCCGACGGCGATATTCCGCCAGCGGTAGTGAATATGCAATCCGCCGCCGTCAGCGGCACGGTTTTCGATGTCGATGGCAACCCGCTTGACGGCGTGGCGGTTACTTCCGGCACGGCAAGCGCCACCACGGTGGGCGACGGCACTTTTTCGCTCAGCCAGGTAAACACGCAGTTGGGACGCGCCGTCCTGAAATTCGAGAAAGACGGCTATTTCACGCTTGTTCGCGCCAACGTCAAAAATAGCGACATGTACGTGGAAGTCGTTTTGAAACAGAAGGACAACAGCAACACAAGCTCGCAGTCCACATTCGATGCGGCTTCCGCCAAGACACTTTCCGTGGGTGGCATGAAAGTGAACGTTCCCGCCTCGGCGTTCGTGCGCGAGGACGGCACGGCGTATTCCGGCACGGTAAATGCCGATATGTTCTACTTGGATCCGAAAGACGAGCAGTTTGCGGAAATGATGCCGGGCGGCGATTTGTCGGGACTGCGCAGCAACAACACCGAGGCGCAACTGATTTCCTACGGCATGACGGACGTGATATTTACCGACGACGCCGGCAGGCGGCTGCAACTCGCGTCCGGCAAGGAATCGGAACTCACTTTTCCCATTCCGGCGGGAATGACCGGCAACGCGCCCGAAACCATGCCGCTGTGGTCTTTCGACGAAGAGCGGGGCATTTGGCGAGAGGAAGGTACGGCAACCAAATCGGGCAATGTGTATGTCGGCAAAGTGAAACATTTCTCGTGGGTAAATCTGGACTATCCCGAAAGGCTGGTAAAAATCAAAGGAAAAGTTACCGACTGCCAAAACAAGCCGGTAGCCTACGTACAAATAACTGCCGAACAGACTGACGATAAAAACAACGGTACGGTGGCTTTTACCTACATCAACGGCGAATACATCCTCTATGTACCGACAAATACTGCGGTTACAGTCTCAATAAAAAGCGAGGACTATTGGGGTTACACACCTGAAATTTCATACAATATAGCGGCTCAGTCGGCGGAGACGACGATTACCCAAAATTTCAGCCTGCCATGCGCTGTAACCGTCAATGGCAAAGTTACCGATTGCGCCGATGTTCCCATTGCGCATATCAGGATAGACATAGAGCAGCAGGGGAAAGCACCCCGTTCCGTTTACGCCAACGCTAACGGGGAATATACGGCAAAGGCACTTACCAATATCCCGGTTACCCTTTCGGTAACGTCCTACTTTTACGGAAATAAATCCCATACGATTCCGGGCCAAAGCGAAAATTCGGTTGTTACGCAAGATTTCAAGATGAACTGCTACTATCAGCAAGGCTACGAAGGCGTAGTTATCAACGGCGTTACGTGGGCACCCTGCAACGTGGGTTCGCCCGGCACTTTTGCCAAATCGCCCGAAAAAGTCGGGATGTTTTACCAATGGAACAGCAAGCTGGGCGGGACATACAGCGATGGTTCCTTCGTCAATTCCGATGGCGGTGATAATTGGGACGGCTATTCAGGTTCAACCGACGCGGAATGGACTGCCGCCAACGATCCTTCTCCTGAGGGTTGGCGCGTGCCAACGGATGACGAGCTGGGAACATTGCTCGATGCCGAAAAAGTTAGCGCCGAATGGACTACCCTGAACGGCGTGATCGGCAGATCCTTTACCGACAAGGCAAGCGGCGCTTCCATCTTTTTGCCCGCTGCCGGCTGGATATGGATATACGATGATGGGTTACAAAATGTCGATGTCGATTGGGGAGGATACTATTGGAGTGGTACTGTTGATGCTAACGGAGGAGGCGTGGTCGTCACGGATAACAGTAAAACACGCGCTACTACGTGGAGAGACGGTTCCTACGCTTTCGGACTGTGCTTCAACAGCGAGGACACGTACAAATATAGTAATTCCACCATCTACGGGTGTTCCGTCCGTAGCGTGAGGAAATAAACCGTCAATCGTCAAGGATTGATAAAAAGAGGCGGCTTTTGAATAGAGCCGTCTCTTTTTTTTGACGGAAAAACAACAAAGACGGTGCACGGCATCGTCTTTGTTGTTTTTCGGGATTCTTATCCCATCAATTATTTTCTGGACGCAATTTGCGAACCACCGCCCCGGTCTGCCACATTTCGCTGTCGTGCAGGATTTTCAGCTCGGCTTCGAGCTTCACTCGGTAATCGGGTTGCGAGTTGGAATCAATGGAACGTTGCGCCTCGTTGCCGCAAGCCACTTCTGCGTAGAGTTTTTCAAAAACAGGCTTTGTGGCATCGTGGAAAGGTACCATCCAGTCGAGCGCACCGCGTTGAGCGGTAGTCGAGCAGTTGGCATACATCCAGTCCATACCGTTGGCTGCGAACAGCGGTCCGAGCGATTGCGTGAGTTCTTCCACCGTTTCGTTGAAGGCTTCCGAAGGCGAGTGTCCGTTTTCGCGCAGCACTTCGTATTGTGCCAACAACAAACCTTGAATCGCGCCCATCAGCGTACCGCGCTCGCCGGTCAAGTCGGAATAAACCTCGCGTTTGAAAGTAGTTTCGAACAAATAGCCCGAACCAACGCCGATGCCCAAGGCGATAACGCGCTCTTTTGCCTTTCCGGTTGCGTCTTGGAAAATCGCGTAACTTGAATTTAAACCCCTGTTTTCGAGAAACATCGTGCGAAGACTCGTACCCGAACCTTTCGGCGCGATAAGGATTACGTCCACATCGGACGGGGGGACAATCCCAGTGCGTTCTTTGAAGGTAATGCCGAAGCCGTGCGAAAAATAGAGCGCCTTGCCTGCCGTCAGGTGTTTTTTCACGGTTTCCCAAAGGGCGATCTGCGCCGCATCGGACAACAGATATTGAATAACCGTGCCGCGCTTGCAAGCCTCTTCGATTTCGAAAAGCGTTTCGCCCGGCACCCAACCGTCGGCGACGGCTTTGTCCCAGGTCTTGCTGTCTTTGCGCTGCCCGACGATCACGTTGAAACCGTTATCGCGCAGGTTGAGCGACTGCCCCGGACCTTGCACACCGTAACCGATAACGGCTATCGTTTCGTTTTTAAGCACTTCACGCGCCTTACTCAAAGGAAATTCATCGCGGGTAACAACGTTTTCTTCTACCCCGCCAAAATTCATTTTTGCCATTTTTTTGTTTGTTTTTGATTGCCGGATTTTATTTTCCCGACAAATATAATGAATAAATAATTTTCAGTTCAGAAATTGTTTCTCAATGTTTGTTCTCTTTTTTGTCTTCCTCGCGTTTGGAAAGCATATCGCTCAGCCGCTCAACCTTCGATTTTGTGATGGCGACACGCCCCGAACGGATAAACTGCAACACGCCGATGCTTTCGCTCAATTCCTCGAACAGCGCCTGCGTGTCTTTGTAATGCCCGGTTTTTTGGATAACCGTCGCGTGTTCGCTCACGTCCAAGATACGGGCGTTGTGCTTGCGGACGAGCTTTTCCACCATATTGGTAGCCAACAATTTGGACGTATCTATCTTGTATAGGGCGATTTCCTGATGCACCAATTCGGCATTGGTATTGTAATACGCCTTCAAAATATCGACGCGCTTATCAATTTGGCGAACCAATTTTTTCATCGCCTCTTCGGTTTCGGAAAACGCGGTAATCGTGAACTTGTGGATACCTTGTATGGCGGAAGGCGATACCGACAACGTTTCGATATTGATCTGCCTGCGCGTGAAAATGGTGGTAATCTGATTCAGGACACCGACTGCGTTTTCGGAAAAAATAGTAATGGTGTATAATGTTTTTTCTTCCATAATCGTGAATTTTTTAAATTGTATGTCCGTTTCCCAACAAAATGTTGGTAACGCAGGTGCCGGCAGGAATCATCGGGTAAACCATACCCTTTGTTTCCACCGCGACTTCGAGCAGGTAAGCGCCCTTATGCGTCAGCATCTCGTCAATCGCCGCGTCCAAATCGCCGCGCTCGGTAACTTTTTTCCCTTTTATCCCGTATGCTTCGGCAATTTTGATGAAATCGGGGTTTTTCATCTGTGTTTCCGAATAGCGTTCGTCGAAAAACAACTCTTGCCATTGGCGCACCATTCCCAAAAAATTATTGTTCAGCAAAATGATTTTCACATCAACCCCGTGTTCCATAATCGTGCCAAATTCCTGAATCGTCATCTGCAAACCGCCGTCGCCCACGAAAACACAAACCTTGCGATCGGGTGCGCCATATTTCGCCCCGATAGCGGCGGGAAGTCCGAAACCCATCGTCCCCAAACCGCCGGACGTTACCATACTGCGCGATTGGGTGTACTTGAAATAACGGGTGCCCATCATCTGATTTTGCCCCACGTCGGTAACGCAAACGGCTTTGTTTCCGGTGGCTTCCGTTATTTTATTGACGACTTCGCCCATTTTTATCGCGCCTTCCGCCGGGTGCAGTTCGTCATCGATCACACAACGGCGCTCTTTTTCGTAAAGCGGCTTAAATTCGCCGATCCAATCCGCGTGGGAATTTTTTTCCATCAGTGCCGTTACCAAGGGCAGGGTTTGTTTGGCGTTGCCAAGCACTTTTACCGTGGTTTTCACGTTTTTGTCCATCTCGGCACGATCGATGTCGAAATGTATCACTTCCGCTTGCTTGGCATAGGTATTCAAATCGCCCGTAACGCGATCGTCGAAACGCATTCCGATGGCAATCAGCACGTCGCACTCGTTCGTTTTCAGATTGGGGGCGATATTGCCGTGCATTCCCAACATTCCCATATTCAAGGAATGATTGGAAGGAACAGCCGACAAGCCCAAGATGGTGGAACCGAAGGGGATATTCCCTTTTTCGAGAAAAGCTATCAACTCTTTTTCGGCGTTGCCGAGGATAACGCCCTGCCCCACCAACGCCAAGGGTTTTTTGGCGCGGTTGATGAGTTCGGCGGCTTGTTTTATCTTTTCCATACAAGATTCTATTTCAGGTTGATAGCTGCGCAGGAAAGTCGTTTTTCCATACGAAAATTCACATTCCTTGGTTTGCGCGTCTTTTGCAATGTCGAGAACCACCGGTCCCGGCCTTCCGCTCGCGGCGATATAAAATGCCCGCGATACCGCCCACGGAACATCTTCCACGCGGCGAATCTGATACGCCCATTTTGTTACCGGTTGTGTTACCCCGATCACGTCCGCTTCCTGAAAAGCATCTGAACCCAACAACGAGGAAGCCACCTGCCCCGAAATAACCACCAACGGCGTGCTGTCCATCATCGCATCGGTTATGCCGGTAATGGCATTGGTTGCGCCGGGTCCCGAAGTTACCAACGCCACGCCCACTTTTTTAGAAACCCTTGCATAGCCTTGCGCGGCGTGTATCGCCCCTTGCTCGTGGCGGACGAGGATATGCTTTATATCGTTTTTGTGATCATACAATGCATCGAATACGGGCATTATCGCACCGCCCGGATAACCGAAAATGGTATCCACCCCTTCGTGTAACAACGATTGCAGCAGCGCCTCGCTTCCTGTTAAATTTCTCATATATTTTTAAATATCGTTTTTGTAAAATGTATCTATTTCCCAATTTATCGGGTTATTTTCAATGTATTCCGCAATCGTCCCGTGTTCGTGTTGGTCACGGATAATGTGTTCGTGATAATTGCGTTGCCAAACGGAAAAATCTAATTGTTTGGAAACGGCAGATTTATAACCTCGCATAATCGCACCCACCGTTTGCGATGGCGACCGTAGGGGCGTATTACATACGCCCTGATTGCATACGCCCTGATTGCATACGCCATTATCAAATTCATTATCCATTATTTTATTATTTATTGGCGTATTATTTATTGGCGTATTATTTGAGGGCGTATGCAATACGCCCCTACACGCATCATCGAATTTTGTAACAATTTCCACAATCGCGTGAAAATGATTGGGCATCACAATGAAATTATGTAATTGCACATTTGGGCGTAATTCTACCGTTTTTAACCATTCGTTGTGTGCAATTTTTCCCGCATCGTTTAAAATCATTTTTCCACCCGGAATTTCCCCAAACAAACATTCCCGATTTTGTACGCAAACGGTTACAAAATATAATCCCACCTGCGAATAATCGTATTCACGCAGGCGAATGCTACGGCGGTGGTGTATATCGGGGTTATAGGGCATTTTTATTTTTTTATTGCAATTACCAAAATCGGTGTTTTCATTTCACACAAAACAAATGAAGAGTCTTTCAAAATAGCAAATATCTTTTTCATTTTCAATTTTCAATTACCCTCACTGCCCCTTTATCTGCCGACGACACCATACTTGCATAAGCCTGTAACGCTTTGGAAATTACTCGATTACGGTCTTTCGGCGTGAATGCGTTTTTGCCTCGTGCAAACTCTGCGTTGCGGCGATTTTGCAATTCTTCGTCGGAAAGCAACACGTTGATTGAACGCTTGGGAATGTCTATTTCTATCGTGTCGCCGTCCCTTACCAAGCCTATCGCGCCACCTGCCGCCGCTTCGGGTGAAACGTGCCCGATGGACAAGCCCGACGTACCGCCCGAAAAACGTCCATCGGTAATCAAGGCGCAATCTTTACCCAAATGGCGGGCTTTGATATACGAGGTGGGATAGAGCATTTCCTGCATTCCGGGTCCGCCTTTGGGTCCTTCGTAGATGATGACGACAACGTCGCCCGACTGCACTTTTCCGCCGAGTATGTCCTCGCAAGCATCGTCCTGCGATTGAAAAACCTTGGCGGTGCCTGAAAATTTCCAAATGCTCTCGTCCACCCCTGCCGTCTTGACGACACAACCGTCGAGGGCAATGTTCCCTTTCAGTATCGCCAAACCGCCGTCCTTGCTGTAAGCGTGCGCCAAGTCGCGGATACAACCGTTCTCGCGATCGGCGTCGAGCGCGGCGTACCGTTCGTTTTGCGAACCCATCGCTAAATTGAATCGCTGCGCGGGTGCGGACGAATAAATATCTTTTGCCGCCGCCGATACGTCGTTGGCGGTAGCGGAATAGCTTGCGATGGCTTCCGACAGAGAAAGCCCATCGACACGCCCCACCGAGGTGTCAATCAAAGCCCCTTTGTGCAATTCGCCCAAAATGTTCAAAATTCCGCCGGCGCGGTTCACGTCCTGAATATGGTATTTTTTTGTGTTGGGCGCGACTTTGCAGATGCAGGGGACTTTGCGCGACAAGGCGTCTATGTCGTCCATCGTGAAACGGACTTCTGCCTCGCGAGCAATCGCCAACAAGTGCAGGATCGTGTTCGTTGAACCGCCCATCGCAATATCGAGCGACATCGCATTGAGAAAGGCAGGGCGCGTGGCTATGTTCCTCGGCAAAACGCTTTTGTCGCCCTCAGCATAATAGCGATGCGCATTTTCCACGATTTGCCTCGCCGCTTTTTTGAACAATTCAATGCGGTTGGCGTGCGTGGCAACGATGGTGCCGTTTCCGGGCAACGCCAACCCGATGGCTTCGTTCAGGCAGTTCATCGAGTTTGCCGTGAACATTCCCGAACAAGAACCGCAGGTGGGGCAAGCCAAGCGTTCGAGATCCAACACCCGTTTATCGGAAACGGACTCGTCGGCGGACTCAATCATCGCGTCAATCAAATCCACTTGCTCCCCGTCTATCTTTCCTGCTTCCATCGGTCCGCCCGAAACAAAAATCGCGGGGATATTCAGGCGCATCGCAGCCATCAGCATTCCCGGCGTGATCTTGTCGCAGTTGCTGATACAAACCAAGGCATCAGCTTTGTGCGCATTAACCATATATTCCACCGAATCGGCAATCAAGTCGCGCGAAGGAAGGGAATACAACATACCGTCGTGCCCCATAGCGATGCCATCGTCCACCGCAATGGTGTTGAATTCGGCGGCGAAACAACCCAATTTCTCAATTTCGGCTTTCACTACCTGCCCTATTTCGTGCAGATGCACGTGCCCCGGCACAAACTGCGTGAAAGAATTGGCTATCGCGATAATCGGCTTTCCCATCTGTTCCTCAGTCATACCGTTGGCTCGCCAAAGCGCACGCGCCCCCGCCATGCGGCGCGAGAAGCGATCGCCCCGGAAGGCTATTTTATTCTTGGACGAATTATCCTTGTCTCTCATTTTTTCAATTATTCAAAAAAACATTGATAATCTGATAATTATAATGAGCGTATGGCTTTCACAATCCATTCGCCCACCTCACTTGTCGAGTGGGCGGTTGCGCCGTCGGCAATGTCTTCGGTAACGATACCGGCGTCCATACTCGCGGTTACAGCCCGACGAATCGCCGCGCCTTCTTCCATTCGGCTGAAAGCATATTCAAACATCAACGCGGCAGAGAGAATGGTAGCCAAGGGATTCGCTATGTTTTTTCCTGCGGCTTGCGGATAAGAACCGTGAATGGGTTCGAAAACCGACGTATGCACGCCCATAGATGCGGAAGGCAGCATACCCAACGATCCGGTAATCACGGAAGCTTCATCGGTAAGAATGTCGCCGAAAAGGTTTTCCGTTACCAACACGTCGAAACTTTTAGGAAATTGAATGATGCGCATCGCGGCGTTGTCCACAAACATATATTCGGTTTCGATGTCGGGATATTGCGGGGCGATTTCTTGCGCGATCTGCCGCCACAAGCGCGACGTGGCAATGACGTTAGCCTTGTCCACAACGGTAACTTTCTTGCGGCGTTGCCCTGCAAATTTATACGCCAAGTGCAAGATGCGTTCCACCTCTTCGCGGGTATAAACGCAGGTGTCGTAGGCGGTATTGCCGTCTTCGCTACGCCCTTGCGGACGTCCGAAATACATTCCCCCCGTCAGTTCGCGAATGCAGACAAAATCGGCGCCGTTTACCAAATCGGCACGAAGCGGCGATTTATGAATCAGCGACGGGAAAGTGCTGACGGGGCGGATATTGGCATACAAACCCAATTCTTTGCGCATTTTCAGCAAACCCTGTTCGGGGCGCACTTTCGCGTTGGGGTTGTTGTCGAATTCGGGCGATCCGATCGCGCCAAAAAGCACCGCATCGGATTCCATACAGATTTTATGGGTTTCATCGGGATACGGATTTCCGGTTTGGCGAATGGCACACGCGCCCATCAATCCTTCTTTGTACGTCAATTCGTGTCCGAATTTTTCGCAAACGGCTTTCGTTACGTCCAAAGCCTGTTTCACAATCTCAGGTCCGATTCCGTCGCCCGGAAGTACAGCTATGTTCAATTTCATAGGATATATATATTATTTTAGGGCAATTGTATATTTTTAAACGTGGGTATATTTCCGCTCTCAACCATATTCAGCATCTTCATCGTGGCTTTGATGGCGGCGGCGGTTTGATCGATGTCTAAACCCCTCGTTTTGAAAACCTTACCTTCCGATCGCCACGTGATGATGGTTTGCACGTAGGCGTTCGTTTTCCCACCGGGGGGAATCACAACCACATAATCAAGCAGTTCGGGGACGGGTTTGCCCAAGGACTGATAAATTTTGTACATTGCTTTTGAAAAAGCGTGGTATTGTCCGTCCCCTACCGCAGTTTGCTGATATTCTTCCCCTTTTATCGAGAGTTTCACGGTTGCCGTGGGGCGAAGCCCGTCAGTCAGTGTCAGCGAATAATTGAGCATACGGATTTCTTGATTTTCGACGCCGTTTTTCAGAATGTCGGAAACGAGATAGGGCAGCTCGTCGATGCTGACGGATTGTTTTTTGTCGCCCAACTCAATGACGCGGGCGGTTACTTTTTTCATCGTTTCTTCATCGACATCGATGCCCAATGCTTCGAGGTTTTTGAAGATATTCGCCTTGCCGGACGTTTTCCCCAAGGCGTATTCGCGTTCGCGCCCAAAGCGTTCGGGGGAAAGCTGGCTCGCGTAGAGGTTTTTTTTCTTGTCGCCATCGGCGTGGATACCTGCCACTTGCGTGAAAACATTGTCGCCGATAACCGGACGGTTGTTCGGAATGCGCACACCCGAATAGCTTTCCACAATCTTGCTGATGTGGTAAACGTTCTGCTCATTGACATTGGTTTTCAGCTTCAAATGATCGTGGATAACCGCGACAACGCTTGTCAAGGGCGCATTTCCGGCGCGTTCGCCCAATCCGTTCACGGTTACGTGTGCGCCTTTCACGCCGGCTTTCAAGGCTTCGAAAACGTTAGCGACGGCGAAGTCGTAATCGTTGTGGGCGTGGAAATCGAAATGCAAGCCGGGGTAACGGGAAATCATTTTTCTGCAAAACTCTGCCGTTTCGTCGGGGCTCAATATGCCGAGCGTATCGGGAAGCATAAAACGAAGGACGGCTTCGTTTTTCAATCCATCCATCATCTGAAAAACGTAATCCTGCGAATCGCGCATTCCGTTCGACCAATCTTCGAGGTAAACGTTTACCTTGATTCCCATTCGCTGCGCGTGTCCGATAACCTCTTTGATGTCTTTGAGATGCTCTTCCTCCGTTTTCCGAAGTTGGTATTTGCAATGCTTTTCGGAACCTTTGCAAAGAAGATTTACCACCCGGCAACCGGCATTCTTTATCCATTCGAGCGAAAGGGTTCCGTCCACAAAACCAAGTACTTCCACGCGATCGAGGTGTCCGCGCCCGGTAGCCCATTGCACGACTTTTTTTACCGACTCGTATTCGCCGTCCGACACGCGAGCCGATGCTATTTCTATCCTGTCCACGCACAATTCTTCGAGCAACAGTCGCGCAATGCTGACTTTTTCGGGGGAAGCAAACGATACCCCCGAAGTCTGCTCGCCGTCGCGTAGCGTGGTGTCCATTATTTCAATCAACGTGCTCATCTCAGTAGGCGAAAACGCGCTGTTTTTCGTAAGATTCAATTTTGTCTTTGTTCGACAGCAGGAAATCAATGTCGTCCAATCCGTTGAACAAACAGGCTTTTTTGTAGGGGTTGATCTCAAAAGACTCGCTTTTCCCCGTTTTGTTGTCCGTGATGGTTTGCGCTTCCAAATCCACGCTCAGCGTCGTTTTGGGGTTTTCGCCGACATTTTTGAATATCTCTGCCAAAAATCCGGGGCTGACGACGACGGGCAATATGCCGTTGTTCAGCGCGTTGTTGCGGAAAATATCGGCGAAGAAACTCGACACGACAACCTTGAAGCCGTAGCCTGCAATTGCCCACGCTGCGTGTTCGCGACTACTGCCCGAACCGAAATTTTTTCCGGCGAGCAAGATCTGTCCGCTGTATGTGGGATTGTTCAGCACGAAATCTTTTTTGGGTTCGCCCGATTTTTCGTAACGCCAATCGGCGAAAAGATTGTCGCCAAAGCCCTTTTTGTCAGTCGCTTTCAGAAACCGCGCCGGGATAATCTGATCGGTATCCACATTCTCAATCGGAAGCGGCACGGCTGTACTTGTTAATGTTGTGAATTTGTCCATCTTATTTCTAATATGCTAATAAATAATGCGCTAATATGCTAATGTTTAGTTCATTGATTTTTTAGCAGAATTTATAATGCTTGTCAATAATTTCTTTATTTCAGTTATCTTTTCCAACAAATCCTCTTTGAATGGGTAACTATCTGAATATTTGCACAATTGCGCCAATGGACGTTCCACTTCGGACAAGTCGCTTTGCTATGTCGAATTTCTTCTCGTCTTCCAATTGCTCTGAAAATGCAACAATTTTCAACGCAAAGTCGAAAGTCAAATCCACAATCCTATTTCCTGTCTTCCTTTCCATTAGCACATTATCACATTGTCCTCGGATCGCTTATCCGCCCCGTTACCGCCGCAGCAGCCGCAATCAGCGGACTTGCCAAAATCGTGCGTGCGCCCGGTCCCTGTCGCCCTTCAAAATTGCGGTTCGACGTCGAAACGGCATATTTCCCTGCCGGAACTTTGTCGTCGTTCATCGCCAAACAAGCCGAACAGCCGGGTTGCCGCAGTTCAAACCCTGCCTCTTCGAGAATCTTGCCGATGCCTTCTTCCTCGATTTGCTTGCGCACCTGCCAACTTCCCGGCACAAGCCACGCCGTTACGCGATCGGCTTTGCGTTTGTCTTTCACGAAGTTGGCGAAAACGCGGAAATCTTCGATGCGCCCGTTTGTGCAACTGCCAAGGAAAACATAATCAATGGCTTTCCCTTCGAGTTTCTCGCCTGCGGAAAAGCCCATATATTGCAAGGATTTCTCGAAGGATTTTTTTCCGGCATCGTCAATCTCATTCAGTGTCGGGATAGAGCCGTCGATGGGCATTCCCATTCCGGGATTGGTGCCGTAGGTTATCATAGGTTTTATCAGGGCACAATCGAAAGTAACTTCCTTGTCGAAAGTCGCCCCTTCGTCGGTTTTCAGGGTTTTCCAAACCGCCAATGCCGTTTCCCATCTTTCCCCTTTCGGCGCAAATTCGCGTCCTTTCACGTAATCGAAGGTAATTTCGTCCGGCGCAATCAAGCCGCCACGTGCACCCATCTCGATGCTCAGGTTGCACAACGTCATACGTTCTTCCATCGACAAGGCACGAACCACTTCGCCCGAATACTCTACGAAATACCCTGTCGCACCGCCTGTTGTCAGCCGTGAAATCATATACAATGCCAAATCTTTCGCGCCAACGCCTTTCTGCAACTTGCCCTCGAAATTGATGCGCATCGTTTTCGGACGGCTCTGCAAGACACATTGCGAGGCAAGCACCATTTCCACTTCGCTCGTGCCGATGCCGAAGGCTATGGCGCCGAAAGCACCGTGGGTAGAGGTGTGGCTGTCGCCGCAAACGATAGTCATACCCGGTTGGGTGTAACCGTTTTCGGGACCGACAACGTGGACGATTCCGTTTTTCGCATTGCCCAAGCCGTAGTAAGCCAGCCCAAAATCCACGGCGTTTTTCGCCAATGTATCCACCTGAAAACGAGATATTTCATCGCGAATGGGCTGATCTTGGTTCAACGTGGGGATATTGTGATCGGCTGTCAGCGTCGTCTGTTGCGGACGAAAAACGCTCAGCCCGCGCTTGCGCAATCCAGCAAAAGCCTGAGGGCTTGTTACTTCGTGGCACAAGTGGCGGTCGATATACAATTGTGTCGGTCCGTCTTGGACACTCGTAACTACGTGCGCGTCCCATATTTTTTCGAACAATGTCTTCTTCATATCCTTTATCCTTTTAATCCTAAATACTATTCCGCAAACTTATTCACGGCATCAACAAAGGCTTCCACCGAAGCGGCGACAATATCGGTGTTGGCTGAAAAGCCGTAGTACAGCGAGCCTTTGTGTTCCACCTGCATATGCACTTTTCCCACGTCGTCACTACCCCGATTGATCGCCTGTATCAGAAATTCTTGGATCACGGTTTCGCGGCTGATAATTCGCTTTACCGCTTTGATGGCGGCGTCCACCGGACCGTTTCCGGTTGCGGAAGCCTCGAAATGTTCTCCTGCGATATTCAAACCGATGCTCGCCACGTGGCGAACGCCGACACCGCAGGTTACTTGCAGGTATTCCACCTTGATGCGGTGCGATTTGCTTTGGCGTCCAATCATCGACAAAATGTCGTCGTCTTTAATGTCTTTTTTCTTGTCAGCCAATTCGAGAAATTTTTGGTAGGCATCGTCCAATTCCCCGTTATCGAGCTGCACGCCCAGCAGGTTTAAGCGGCTTTTCAGCGCGGCGCGTCCGCTACGGGCGGTAAGCACGATGGCGTTGTCGTCGATGCCCACGTCTTTCGGATCAATGATTTCGTAAGTCTGCACATTTTTCAGCACCCCGTCCTGATGGATTCCCGATGAGTGCGCGAAAGCGTTGCGCCCCACAATCGCCTTGTTCGGCTGCACCGGCATACTCATCAACGCCGACACCAAACGGCTCGTGGAATAGATCTTCTGCGTGTTGATATTGGTTTCGTAACCCAATTCCTTGTGGCTTTTCAACGCCATCACAACCTCTTCCAACGAAGTGTTCCCTGCGCGTTCGCCGATGCCGTTGATGGTGACTTCCACCTGCCGCGCGCCGTTCAGCACGCCAGCCAGCGAATTGGCGGTAGCCATACCCAAGTCCTGATGGCAATGGGTGGAAAGAATGGCATTTTTCATATCCACGTGATCAATCAAGTATTTGATCTTCGCGCCGTATTCCTGCGGAAAGCAGTAGCCGGTAGTGTCGGGGATATTTACCACGGTCGCTCCGGCATCGACGACAGCCTGCACCACACACGCAAGGTATTCGTTATCGGTGCGTCCGGCGTCCTCGGCATAAAATTCCACGTCGTCCACGTAGCGGCGAGAGAGCTTCACGGCGTAAATGGCGCGTTCGATAATCTCGTCGCGGTTGGAATTAAACTTATACTTAATGTGGTAGTCGGAAGTCCCGATTCCAGTGTGAATGCGTTTGCGCTTAGCAAATTTAAGAGCTTCGGCAGCCACTTCAATGTCTTTGTCCACGGCGCGTGTGAGGGCGCAGATTACGGGCCACGTAACCGCCTTAGAAATTTCCACTACGGAATTGAAGTCGCCCGGACTTGAAATGGGGAAACCTGCCTCTATCACATCAACCCCCAAGAGTTCCAAGGCTTTGGCAACCTGAATTTTCTCGATCGTATTCAATTGACAGCCGGGAACTTGTTCACCGTCCCTCAGGGTGGTGTCAAAAACATACACTTTTTCCATCTTGTTATGATTCAATTTTATTTTTAAGAAAAAACCTTCCCCACAAGTGTGTGAGAAAGGCTTCAATCTTTTCAACTATATCATTTACATATTGATACGTCAATCTCACACACTGAACGATTCCAGTAGTAGAATAGAAATGACGAGAATATCAATATTGTTGTTGTACATAATCGGTTTAGAACACGTTATTTTTTGAAATTGCTTGCAAAGTAAAAGCAAAAAACCCAAACTGCAAAATGTTTTTCGGTTTTTTCTTTATTAAAATTACATTTTTCTCGTTTTTGCTTCATTCTTTTTTTTTGAGGTGCCATATTCGCTATTGATTTTGCCCTTCGCCCGTGAGGGCGTAATCTGCATAACCGTGAGCAAGGCGAAGCCGCAGCTTACGGTAAGTCATCTTCCCAACTCCACCCCGTAGCGGGTAGCACCCGTCAGGTTCAACCCGCTTCGGGGTTGGGGCGGAGGGGGCATTCTGTCCGCAGGTTGCGCTTCGCTTACCTGCGGTTATGCAAATTTTGTTCCTTCGAGACATTTTTTTCGGTTTGAGCGAGCATCTTTGCGAAACTGCCATATACTCCTCAATTTTTAGAAATTTCGGCGGATGCTTAAACCAACGCTGCTTACAAACCTGAGTTTTGGATAAGAGATTTGGCTGCGGTTCAAAAAATTACTATCTTCGCCCTCGCAATGAGAATAATTTTCAACGATTTTGAGAAAAGCAAAACGAGAAATAACGGATAAAGACGGCTTGGCGGCTGTTCTCGCGGCGTGCGATGTGTGCCGTATCGGACTCTACGATGCCGCCGCCGCGGAAGTGTATATCGTGCCGTTGAACTTCGGCTACGATTTTGACGACGGACGGCTGACGCTTTGGTTTCATTGCGCTCGCGAAGGCAGGAAACTCGATTTGGTTGGCGACGGCTCGAAAGCCGGCTTTGAAATGGATTGCAAGCACGCGCTACGGACGGGCGACACGGCTTGCCGCTTCTCGATGAACTACGAAAGCATTATCGGAAGCGGTTTTATCCGCCCTGCCATCAATGTGGCAGAGAAGATGCACGGCTTGGAACGCCTGATGGCGCACTACGGCGGCAGCGGACTGCCGTTCAGCGAAGAACCCCTCGCGTTGGCTGCTGTTTTACGACTTGACGTTGAGATGTTTACAGGAAAAAGATTGAATAAATAAAATCTATTGTGCATTTGCAAGAAATTACTCCGTAGGAGTTTTCCGTGAATAACCCCCGATGCAATCGGGGGCAGGCAAGTCGTCATTGCGGGCTTGACCTAATGCTAACAATTTTGCCATCCGATTACTTATTTCAAAAAAAACAATCTCTTACGCCCCAAAAATTATCCGTATAATATCCGTTTCCACTTCAAAGCTGTATTTTCGCCCTTTGTCGTCCAAAAAACTTTTCAGCTCTTCGATGCTTGGGTAGTCATCTTTCCCAACGAAATGCCTTGCATCGTCAATCAGGATAATGGGATTTCCACCGTGGGGATAGATGGCTTCCAATTCCGAAAACAAGGGGCATTTCTTTTCCCCCGGATTATTTCCGGCGGTAACGCCCCCGGAATAATGTCCGTCCAACCAAAAGATGACGTTTTCGTTGATTTCGGAAAGGACGGACGGCAATATGCGGGCGGAATCGCCGTGCCAAATTTTGATATGCTTGTATTTTTTGAACCTCTCAACTGCCCGCGTGTAATAATAGTCTGCCAATTCAATGGAATGCAGCGATTTAAAATTTTTCCGCTGCATATAAATCATTTCCCCGGTATAAGTTCCGGTTTCCACAAGCACATTGTAGCCAGACTGCCGTTGGTAGTGCCGTATCACGTCTTGTTTTATCGGGTGGGGGGCAGGCAGGGGCTTGCCGCTTTTTTCCCATTTTTTTCGTTGCATATTGCCTTCGACACGTTTCAAGGCGTCAAACAATTGTGCCGGCAATGCTTTTTGGATAAATAAGTGACTCATTTATAAGTTATTTTTTAGGGTTTATCTCTATCCAAAATCATCGAACATCAACATTTCCGGCGGAACGCCGAGGCTGTCGAGCATTCCCTTCACGGCGTTTGCCATCGGACCGGGACCGCACATATAGTATTCAATGTCTTCGGGTTCATCGTGGTTTTTCAGGTAATTATCGAGAATAACCTGATGGATAAACCCAACCGGCCCCGTCCAATTATCTTCGGGGCGAGGTTCCGACAAGGCGATGTGGAATGAAAAATTGGGATATTCTTTTTCGATGGCGCGGAAATCTTCCTCGTAGAAAATTTCGTTTTTCGAGCGTGCGCCGTACCAAAACGACACTTTCCTGTCGGTAACCTTCAATGTCTTGAAAAGGTGCAGCAGTTGCGAGCGCAAGGGCGCCATACCCGCGCCGCCGCCGATAAACATCATCTCGCGCTTGGTGTCGAGCAGAAGGTGGAAATCGCCATAAGGACCCGACATTTTCACTTTGTCGCCTGGCTTCAAGTTGAAGATATAGGACGATGCGATTCCGGGGTTCACGTCCATCCAACCGCCTTTCGCCCTGTCGAACGGTGGCGTGGCAATGCGCACGTTGAGCGTGATGATATTTCCTTCTGCCGGATAATTCGCCATCGAGTAGGCGCGGACGGTTTCCTCGCCGTTTTTCGCATCGAGCATCCACAACTTGAATTTGTCCCATTCCGATTTGAAACGCTCATCGACGCTCATATCGGTGTATTTGACGGACTCGTAGGCAGGAATCCTGATTTGGCTGTACGAACCCGGCTTGAAATCGATCGTTTCGCCTTCCGGCAATTTTACCACAAATTCTTTGATGAACGAAGCCACATTGTTGTTGGAAACCACTTCGCAATCCCATTCCTTGATGCCAAAAACGGCTTCTGGAATCGAGATGGACAGGTTTTCCTTTACCTTTACCTGACAGCTCAAACGCCAATGCGCCTGCTGTTCTTTCCGGCTAAAATGCCCTTTTTCCGTCGGCAAAATTTCGCCGCCGCCCTCTACTACACGGCAACGGCATTGCCCACAAGTTCCGCCGCCGCCGCAGGCGGAAGAAAGAAAAATATGCTGCGATTGCAGGGTGCTCAACAATGTGGCACCCATCGGCACATCTAAATTCTTCGATCCGTTGATTCCGATTTTCACATTACCGGACGGTATCAATTTCGATTTGGCAACTAAAATAATCACAACGAGAATCAAGATGATTACCAAGAAAACCACAACGCTTGCAATAATCGTCAATCCTGCCGCATTCAACAATATACTCATTTCTTATTCTTTTTTTCTTAAATGTTTATCCCTGAAAAACTCATAAACCCGATTGCCATCAACGCCGTGATGATGAAGGTTATGCCCAATCCTTTCAAGGGTTTGGGAACGTCGGAATAGGCTAATTTTTCGCGAATGGCTGCCATCCCCACAATCGCCAACAGCCAACCGATGCCGGAACCGAAAGCGTAAGCGGTAGCCGTGCTGACATTGGGAAACTCGCGCTGCTGCATAAAGAGCGAACCGCCGAGAATGGCGCAGTTCACGGCGATGAGCGGCAGGAAAATTCCCAACGACAAGTACAAAGCCGGACTGAAACGCTCGATGATCATTTCCACGAGTTGCGTAACCGAGGCGATAACCGCGATAAAAATCAGCAGGCTGAAAACACTCAGATCCACGTCTTTGTATTCTTCGCCCAACCAAACCAACGCCCCGTTCTTCAATATGTAATTCTCAATCAGATAGTTCAAGGGCAACGTCAGCACAAGCACAAAGGTTACCGCAATGCCTAATCCCAACGCCGTCTTCACGTCTTTCGACACCGCCAAAAACGAACACATACCCAAAAAGTATGCGAAAACCATATTATCTACAAATATCGATCGTACTATTATATTTATGGAATCCATATCCTAATTATTTAGTTTGTTTCTTCTTGAAGCTCTTTGTTGCGGCTACGGTGCACCCAAATGATACACGCCACAATCAGTATCGCCATCGGCGCGAGCATCATCAATCCGTTGTCCTTATATCCTGCATCGTAAATCAACTGCGGGATTACCCGGTGTCCGAAAAGCGAACCCGAACCGAGCAATTCGCGGAAAAATCCGACGACAACCAAAATCCAACCGTAACCCAATCCGTTCCCTATCCCGTCCAAAAACGAGGGCAAGGGCCCGTTTCCTAAGGCAAAGGCTTCGAGGCGTCCCATCAAGATGCAATTGGTAACGATCAAGCCCACGAAAACCGATAACTGCTTGTTCACGTCGTAGGCGAAGGCTTTCAGCACCTCGCTCACAAGGGTAACAAGCGCGGCGGCAACCACCAGCTGCACGATAATTCTGATGCGGTTGGGTATGGTTTTCCGCAGCAGGGAAATGATGACGTTGGCAAAGGCAACCACGATGGTAACGGAAACCGCCATAACCACCGCCGGTTCGAGCTTGGACGTAACCGCCAATGCCGAACAGATGCCGAGCACCTGCACGATAACCGGATTATTTTTATTCAAGGGTCCCCAAAGAACCGCTTTTGTTTTGTTCGATAAAGCCATAATTCAAATTCTCTATTTCTCTATAAATTCTATTGAGCCGAATATAATTCTCTGAAAAAAACCTTGTATTTCCCCACGCTTTCGAGCAACATATTATCGACGCCCTTGCTCGTGATGGTGCCGCCCGAAATGCCATCTACGTAATCGCGATCGGACACCGAGCGTCCGGGCTTAACCACAGCTACGGACGTAAATTGTTCATCTCTAAACAGATGCTTGCCTTCAAATTGATTACAGAAGCGAGAGCTTACGATTTCAGCCCCAAGTCCGGGCGTTTCCCCCGCGTGGCTGAAATCAGCCCCGTAAACCGAGCTGCCGTCGGCATCAACGGCGAGGTATCCCCAAATAGCCCCCCACAAGCCTTTTCCCGCCATCGGAATGACGATTTTTGTCTTGCCCTCTATTTCCGCTTCAAAAACCGGAAGTCCTTTGCTGTCGTCTTTCGCAATGTCGGCTTCAAAAGCGGGATCGTTTACCGACACGCCTTCCGAACCTTCCACTACCGCCCCGTCGGGATTTATCAGATAGGCGTTCTTTATCACTGCGTTATACTTCGCCTCGGCAGCATTGGCAGGGACGTCCAAGCGCAACGAACGAAGTATCTGCTGCATCTTGTCGATATTCTCATTCTTTATCTGTCTGTCTTTCAACACCTGATGCGTGAAAGCCAACGCCACGGCAACAATGATTACCATAACGGAAGCGTAAACGATGGTATATGTATTGCTTTCCCTGTTCATTTTTCAATTCCTTTCCGTTTTGTGTTTTTTACCGCGCCCCTTTTTATGCGGCGTTTGACATTGGCGTCC
The DNA here is from genome assembly GCA_031269865.1 of Dysgonamonadaceae bacterium. GTDB lineage: Bacteria > Bacteroidota > Bacteroidia > Bacteroidales > Dysgonomonadaceae > JAISUH01. Next base: position 65,793 of record JAISYO010000043.1, read on the forward strand.
ACCACGTAGAAATCAATCAACGGGGCAAATGCGTTCATCAAGAGGATCGCCAACATCATTCCCTCAGGATAGCCGGGGTTAAATACGCGGATCGTGATAGCGAGCAAACCGATGAGGAAGCCGTAAATCCATTTGCCTTTTTCCGTCCGCGCCGAAGTAACGGGATCGGTTGCCATAAATACAGCCCCGAACGCAAAACCGCCAAGCAGGAAATGATATTCCGGCGGCATTCCCATCACGGCGTTTGAGGCGAACTGATTAACCAACACGACGGCTACCAACCCCCCGACGAATACCGAAAGTATTGTTTTCCAGCTGCCTACCCCGGTAACAATGAGAATGAGCGCACCCAACAGAATGGCAAAGGTGGAAACCTCGCCTGCCGAACCGGGGATAAAGCCCCAAAACATATCGCTTAACGCCAAGGGTTGCCCAAGCGCGTTTGTGAATCCGAAAGAGGCAAAACTGTCTGCCCCTGTCGTGGCAATCTGCCCCAAGGGGGTTGCCCCGGTAAAACCGTCCACCGTTTGGGCTACGCCACCCGCCATTTCGGGGTTGCCCAAGCCGAAAGTGCCTTTGGTGCGAGTCCAAACCTGATCGCCGGACATTTTCGACGGATAGGCGAAGAACAAAAATGCCCGCGCCATCAACGCCACGTTGAAGATATTGTAGCCCGTTCCGCCAAACACCTCTTTGACGAAAACCACCGCGAAAGCCGTAGCGACGGCTATCATCCAAAGCGGCGTATCAACGGGCAGAATCATAGGGATAAGGATTCCCGAAACAAGAAATCCTTCGGCAACCTCTTCCTTTTTATATTGCGCAACGGCAAATTCGATTCCCAACCCCACCACGTAGGAAACAACAATCTGCGGCAGCATCGACAACGCGCCGCAAAAGAAGGTTTCCCAAAAGCCGACGTTTCCGCCGATTGCCAAAAAATGCTGATAACCAATGTTGTACATTCCAAACAGCAAGGCGGGAAGCAATGCCAAGATGACGATGCTCATCGTCCGTTTCGAGTCCCGCGCATCGTGAATATGAACGCCCGAACGCGACGTGGTGTCCGGCACGAAAAGAAAGGTTTCGAACGCATCAAACACGGAACGGAAGGACTGAAACTTACCCCCTTCCTCGAAATGGGGCTTTATTTTTTCTATGTATTTCCTAATCACTGTTAATTATATATCTTATTATCAATTATTTATAATTTCATATTTCTAACTTCTCATTCCATCTCTTTGCGAAGCAAATCCAAGCCCTTGCGGACGATGCGCTGAATTTCCAATTTCGACGTGTCCACAAATTCGCAAAGGGCAAAATCTTCGGGGGCAACCTCATAAATACCAAGATTTTCCATCTTGTCGATATTGAACGCGATAATGGATTTGAGCAGCTGTTCGGGATAAATGTCCATCGGGAACACCCGATCGTACTCGTTGGAAACGATGATGGCACGCGCCCCGCCCAAGATACGCGCATCGAGGCGGTATCTCTTTTTCAGGCGCAAATAGGTGCTGCCCGCGCTGTACCGCTTCGGCGAGAGCGAAGCCCAACCCAAGATTTCGTAAACGTTTTTCCCTTCAGGAATCACGGTTATTTGCGAATCGTAGGCGCGAAGCGAACCGTCCTTGTCTATTTTCGTTCCCGTCAGCACGTTACCGCTAATGTAGCGCAAGGGAAGCCCCTCGCTTACATTTCCGTCGAAAAGCGAGCTGAGTTGCGTGCCGATAGGCATTTTGTAATACCCCGTCTGTTTCACTTCCGAGCCGGAAAGGGCAACCGTGCGGGTTAAATCCACGATTCCTTCGTCGAACAACCGTCCGATGACGGCTACGTCCAACGCGCTCAACGTCCAAACCGTTTCGCCCTTGTTTACCGGTGCAATGCGGTTGATTTGCACGCCGACGTTTCCGGCAGGGTGCAAACCTTCCACCTCAACGACTTCAATGTTCGCTTCCTTGCGCATCGCCTCAACGTCGAATTTCTTTGTAAAGGCACTGCCCTTCTTCACGCCCAAATAGACTTTCCCCGGCGTAAGTTTCGCCAAGGCGTCCAATCCGGTTTGCAAATCGCCTTCCAGATCGTTGAGGATAAAATCGTATGATGGGGCTAAGGGACTTGAATCGAAGCCGGTAACGAAAATGTCGCGAGGCGTTTTTTCGGGATTGGCAATCACGTCGTAAGGACGCTGTTTGATTAAGAACCAAAGCCCTGCTTCCAAAATCGACGATTTCACGCCATCTTCCAAAAGGGCGGAAACCCGTTTTTTCCCGAAATCTTGATATTCTATCTCCTTGTCGGTTTTGATTTCTATGTGCAGAATCCGCCGTTTCTCGCCCCTTTCCACCACCGCCACAACGCCGCTGACGGGCGAGGCAAACAACACGCTGCTGCGGTTTTTGTCGTAAAACAACGGCGACCCGGCTTTCACGCGATCGCCCGCCTTAACCGTCAGTTTGGGCGTTACACCGTGGAAATCTTCGGGATAAATACGGACGAAATCACTCTTCACGACACCCCTCAACAGCTCTTGCGGCTCGCCCAACAGGGGAATCTGCAAGCCTTTTTTTATTTTGATTTTATTGGTCATATCCTATATCCAATACGATAAACATTTTGAAACTTAAACCCTTTCTCAGTCTTTCACCTTTTCGCGGGCGAAGGTACGCTTTTTTAAGAAAAAAAACAAGAAAAAATAATTTCAATTACGAATTAAAAATCACGAATGAAAGGCTAAGGGTAAAAGGTTAAGGGGGGCTTGGCTCTTTAATTGTCAATTATCAATTATCTTTTCGTCTTTTCGAGCTTGTCCCACAGGGACGGACACATTCCCCCCTCTCTTTGTGGAAAGGGGTTGGGGGAGAGGCTAATAAGGGGATAAGGGCGGTTTTGTGTGTGCTATTCCATTGCTGCTAAGGTTGTTTAGCCCCCCTCAATCCCCCCGCAAGGGGAAAAAATAAGGTTTTTAAAATCTGCGTTATCCGCATTCCCCAAAAACAAGGGGATTCCATGTCGTGGCACGGAATGGAATGACGGCGTACCCAAACCCTCTTAATTCTTAATTCTTAATTCTTAATTCTCAATTCCTTCCCCCTTCGCCCTTTACCTTTTTCCTCTTAATTCTTAATCCTCAATTATTTTTCATTATCTTTGTCCCCAACTTGCTACACACACTAAAAATCGAATGGCTTATGTCAAAAGTGTATTTCACGAACCTGCGCACAACCGCCGAAAACAGTTTGCCAAACAAATTGGAACGGCTCGTCAAACGTGCGGGAATCGGGCAAATTGATTTCAAGGATAAATTCACCGCGATAAAAATTCACTTCGGCGAACCAGGCAATATGGCGTTTATCCGCCACAATTACGCGGCAAAGATGGTGGAAATACTCAACAGCCTCGGCGCGAAAGTATTCTTTACCGACGCCAACACGCTTTATTCGGGACGGCGCAGCAACGCCATCGATCACTTGATTGGCGCGAGCGACAACGGCTTCAACCTATTTACCGCCAAAGCCCCGGTTATCATCGCCGACGGACTGAAAGGTACGGAATACATTGAAATGCCCGTTCCAAACGGCGAATACTGCAAGGTTGCCAAGGTGGGCAACGCGGCAGCCAACGCCGACATTCTGATTTCGCTGAACCATTTCAAGGGACACGAACAAGCGGGCTTCGGGGGCGCACTGAAAAACATAGGAATGGGTTGCGCCTCGCGTGGCGGAAAAATGGACTTGCATTCCACCTCGCAACCCTTCATCGACGCCACACACTGCACCGCCTGCCGGTTGTGCATCAAATACTGCAACCAACAAGCCATCGCGCTCTCGCCCGAAAAAGTTGCCGTGATCGACTACGCCCAATGTATCGGTTGCGGACAATGCGTGGCGGTTTGCCGTTTCGACGCGGCGCAAATTTCGTGGAACTCGTCTTCCGAAACAATGAACAAAAAAGTGGCGGAATACACGATGGCGATCGTAGCCGACAAACCGCATTTCCACGTCAATTTCATTATGAACGTTTCGCCCGAATGCGATTGCTGGGGCTCAAACGATATGGCGCTCGTGCCCGACATCGGAATGGCTGCCTCTTTCGATCCCGTGGCGTTGGATATGGCTTGCGCCGAGCTGGTTGCGGCTGCCCCTTCGCTCGCCGGAAACATCATAAACCCCGACGGCAAGCACGATTTTGTGGGCGAAGACAAATTTGCCCACGCCCACCCCAACGCCAAATGGCGCACAGGGCTTGAACACGCCGAAAAAATCGGGCTGGGGACAATGAAATACGAATTGATAAACGTAAACTAAAAAAATAACACTTATTATGGACGAACTAATCACGGTAAAAACATTCACTTACCCCCACGAGGCGTATATCCTTCAAAGCCGTTTGGAATCGGACGGGATAAGCACTTTCCTGAAAGACGAGATGACGGTTTTAGTCAATAACTTCTATTCCAACGCAGTAGGCGGGGTTAAATTGCAAGTGCAGGACAAAGACGTAGAAACAGCCCTCGCCATTATCGAGTCGTCGGAAAAGGCGCGGGACGACGAAAAGACGCTTGCAATCCAAACGAGCGACAAAACCCATTGCCCTTTTTGCGGTTCGGAAGAGGTTGCGCCCAAAAGAAACCCCCACTGGCTCACTTTCCTGCCGTTTATCTTAACGATGGGTTTTATCTTCCCTTTCTACAAAACAACGCGCAAATGCTTCGATTGCGGAAAAGAATGGCGCATCAAAAAGAAGGCTTGAAAAATAAATTTTCAAAGTTCTAAACCGATTTCGAACTTTTTACGTCTTATTTGTAAAAGGCGATTTGTGAAAATGACTCTTATTTTCGACAAGATTAAAGAACTCGAACGGATTATAGACCAACGCCAAGACGCACTTTTTTCATTTGCGTTTTTCAGGGTTGGTTCGTATGAGGTGGCGCAAGACATTGTGCAGGACGTATTTATGCGATTTTATGAAGATATGCGGCGCGTGTCCGCGGCACAAAACGTGAAAATATATCTCTACAAAACCATTGCCAACGCCTGCACGGATGACAACAGGAAATTCGGCAAAATTCAATTCGTTGATATTGAACGCCTTGCCGATACGTTGATAGACGAAACGGAAAAATCTTGCCTTGCCGAATACGTCAGGATTGAAGATTTGCTGAAACCCCTGCCCTGCGAACAAGCAGAAATTCTGCGCCTGAAATTCGTTGATAACCTGAATTTTGTTGAAATCGGAAAGCATCGAGTACAACATTGCGCTCGACAATAAAACCTTGCGGAAAAGGTAAAATTGGAAATTGGCGAGGCGTACAAAAAAGAGGGGTACGTTGGCGAGTTCGTACTTTTCAAAATAAAACTTGATAAAATAACACTGAATACGCCCTGCTGGGGCTGTCTCAAAAGCTAAAAAAGGGATGTCGTCATTGCGGGCTTGACCCGCAATCTCCTGATAACAAGGCAGTATTTTTCAAGAGATCCCGCGTCAAGCGCGGGACGACGCTCTTTTGAAACAGCCACTTCCGGGTTTTTGGGGTTTGTAGTGCGGTTGAGCGGAAAAAATTTCTATCGGGCTTCGAACAATTTTTTAGGCTGATTGTTTATCCCATGAATAAAACCGTCATTAACAACATTTAGACTTAAAAAAATGGCAAAAAAAATTTTGACAATCGCGTTGTTGAGCGGGTTCATCTTTGCATCTTGCAAAAACGCCCCAAAACAAGAAGCAGCCCCGGCTGAAACCACCCCGGTGGAAACCGCCCTTACCGAAGAAATCGTAACGGATTCGGTTGCCGACAAAAACGGTGTGAAACTGTATCTGTCGTTCAACAATACCCAAAATACGGCTTCGCTGGTATTAAACGGCGATACCGTTGAGTTGAAGGGCGATACCGTAGCTTCAGGTATTCGATACAGCAACGCACAATACGTGTTCACTGAGCATCAGGGCAACATTACCCTGACGAAAGACGGCACGACGGTGTTTGAAGCCACCGAAGCCGAAGAGTGAGAAAACGCTTTGAAAAAATAGAGATGAGCCTTTCGCGAAAAATAGTAGCGAGAGGCTCTTTTTGTCAAGACAAAAAACAATTGATAATTGACAATGAAAGGCTAAGAGTAAAAGGTTAAGGGGGTACGCCGTCATTCCTGCGTAGGCAGGAATCCCCTTGTTTTTTGGAACGCCGATTTTTTTTATCCCCAAAAGCCAAGACAAAAGACAAACCCTTAACCCTTAGCAGCTTTGTCAATCCTCCCATTGCCCTTATTAAAACATTAAAAATAAGGGAATAAAATTAGGGATAAAGGGGGCAATCTTGGCTACTAAGGTTGTTTTTGTAGAAAAATAAGGTTTTTTAGGGGATTCCGTGTGAGATTCCGTGTCGTGGCACAGAACGGAATGACGATACACATTTCCATTAGCACATTGACATATTGGCAAATTAGCACATTATCCCCCATTCTCAATTCTTAATTCTCAGCCTCAAACTATTGCTTACCACGCTCAAACTGCTGAGAGCCATCGCAGCCCCTGCAATCATCGGGTTCAGCAAAAATCCGTTTATGGGATACAAGACACCTGCCGCGATTGGGATACCTATAATGTTGTATATGAACGCCCAAAACAAGTTTTGTTTGATGGTAGCCACCGTTGATTTCGACAGCCCTATCGCTTCGGGGATTTTTGTCAAGTCGGACGAGATCAGCGTCATTTTTGCCACGTCCATAGCAATGTCGCTGCCCTTCCCCATCGCGATGCTCACGTCGGCTTGCGCAAGCGCGGTGCTGTCGTTGATGCCGTCGCCCACCATCGCCACCACTTTTCCCTGCGATTGCAAACCCTTGATATAGTTTGCTTTTTCTTCGGGCAAAACGCCCGCTTTCAAGTGGCGGATTCCAGTTTTTTGGGCGACAGCCCTTGCCGTTGCCTCGTTGTCGCCGGTAAGCAGATGGACTTCGATGCCCGATTTCCGCAATGCTGCAACGGCTTCCGCCGACGAGGGTTTGATGCGATCGGCGACGGCTAATGCCGCAATCGCCCTCTTGCTGTCGCCAAACAAAACGACGGTTTTTGCCTCGCTTTCCCACAAAAGGGCTTTTTCCAATACCGAGGGTTCTATTTCGAGCTTGTTCTCGTCCAATAATCTTGCGTTGCCGACAAAATACGTTTCATTGTTGAAAACGGCTTTCGCCCCCTTCCCCTGTATGCTCTCGAATTGCGACACGGGGGCGGATTCCTCATCGTGCAAATAATCCGAAACGGCTTCGGCGAGCGGGTGTTCCGATTGCCTTTCGATGCCGAGGATAATTTTTCGCCATTCGGGGTTGTTGCCCAAGCAGTATTCGTCGGTAACCTGCGGTTTGCCTTCGGTAACGGTTCCGGTTTTATCCAACACCACCGCGTTGATTTTCTGCGCCAATTCGAGGCTTTCGGCATCTTTTATCAAAATGCCCTTTTCCGCCCCCTTGCCCATACCAACTATTATCGCGGTGGGGGTTGCCAAGCCCAAGGCGCAGGGACAAGCGATAACCAACACCGTTACCAACGCCAACAAACCCTGCGTGAAAGCGTTGTCGCCACCCCACACGTTCCAAGCGATAAACGCCACAACCGCCACCGCGATAACCACCGGGACGAAAATCGCGGCAATCCGATCGACTAATTGCTGCACCGGGGCTTTGCTGCCTTGCGCATCTTGAACCGTTTTGATGATTTGGGCGAGCAGGGTGTCGCCCCCCACTTTGTCGGCTCGAAATTGGAAACTGCCTTTTTGGTTGATTGTTCCGGCAAACACCTTGTCACCCTCGTTTTTCAACACCGCGAGGGCTTCGCCACTCAGCAGGCTCTCGTCCACGTATGACGAGCCACGGACGACTTTTCCGTCCAAGGCAATTTTTTCGCCCGGCTTCACTAAAACAATTTCGCCCACGCCAACCTGCTCAACCGGCACCTGCACCTGGCTGCCGTCTTCGCGGACAAGCACGAGCATTTTCGGTTGCAAGCCCATCAGCTTTTTGATGGCGGAAGAAGTACTTCCTTTCGCCTTTTCTTCCAATACCTTCCCCAAAAGAATAAACGTGATGATGACTGCCGCCGTTTCGAAATAAACCTGCGGTTGCAAACCTCTATCTGTCCAAAATCGGGGGAACAGCAGGTTGAAAACGCTGAACAGATACGCCACCCCGGTACTCAATGCAACCAAGGTGTCCATATTCGCCGAACGGTGTTTCAACTGTTTCCAAGCGTTGATAAAGAAATCGCGCCCAATCCAAAGGACGACGGGCGTACTCAACGCCCACACGATAAATTTGGCGTAGGGGATACTTGCAAAAAACATAGCGATCGCCACCACCGGAACGGACAAAACGACAGCCCACGCGGTTTTTGCCTTTAAGCGACTAAATCGTTGCCGATGAACAGCTTCCAATGTTTTTTCGGAGGAAAGGCTTTCGTCAATCATCAAATCATAACCTGCGGATTGCAGGGCTTTTCGCATCTCATCGGGTTGGATAAGGGCAGGGATATATTGAATGGAAGCCTTGGCGGTGGCTAAATTCACGTTTGCCTCAACCACCCCCGCGAGCGAGGACAAGGTTTTTCCCACGTGCGCGGCGCAGGAAGCGCAGGACATTCCCAACACCGGAAATGTCTTTCTCAACACGGTTTGTTTGTTTTGCGCCGTCATATATTTATTCCTTTCTATCTAAGCTACTAAATAAACAAAGAAAGCGATTTAAAGTTTTTCGCCTTCAAACCGCTTTCGTTCAAGGAATACAACCAAGCATCATCTGCCGCCGCCCGAAGATCGGGTGTTTGTCGAAGTATTGTCGCTGCTGCGAGTGGAAGTACCCGATGAAGTCCTCGCAGTGCTGTTCGTTGATGCACTGCGCGTTGTCGTTGTTGCAGGGCTTGCGCTTCCCGAACTTCTCGTGGCGGAAGAACTGCTGTTGCTCACGGCGGGCGGGGTTGCCGAGCTTCTCGTCGATGACGAGTTGTTGTTCGTGCCCCCCGACGACGAACGGGTGGTGGTGGTGTTACCACTGCTGCTGCGAGTAGAAGTGTTGTTGTTTATCGTTTCGCTGTTGCGCGTTGCGGACGTAGAGGAACTTCTTCCTGCCGACGAACTGCTCGTCGAATTCGTGTTGTCCGGTGTGGAAACCGCCGAGCGCGAAGTTCCTGCCGAACGGCTTGTCCCTTCGGAACGCGATTCAACCGAGCTTGAATTTCTCAACACTTCGGGGCGATACACGCTTACCGAGCGGCTGCTAACCGCCGAACGCCCTGCGCGGTTCGCGCTTTCCAAACGGCGGACGGTTACGTCGCGCCCGGTGGCGTTGCGGTAATCCCCCGCGCTCGGTCCGCTGTAATAGCGGTTGTTGTTGTAAACGTAGGTGTTGTTGATAATCGTCGTGTTATGGTATATGTTGTCGCGATGAATCGCCCTTGCATAATAGTTGTGCATATTGTTGTGGTACATATACCTGTTGGGCAGGAATATCCAATGGAACGACGGGATATTGACGTAAATGCTAATACCGGCGCCGGGACCCATCGGCGCCCAGCCGTAATATCCGCCACCGCTTCGCCACGACACCCAAGCAGGCGCCCATTCGTAGCCCGGAATCCACGCCCAGCCGTAAAAGTCGTCGTAAAACCAACGACCGTAGTGGAAAGGCGCCCAACCCCACGAATAATTGGAAATCCACGTGTTTCCGCAATCCGTCATCGTCCAATAACCGTTGGTGGCGTATGGGTGGAAACCGCGCCCTACGCGGGGAATCCAAACGTGTCCATAGACGGAAGTTTCCACCCAATTGCCGTAAGGCGACAGGTTGGCATAAAAAGTCTGGAAACTGATGCGCCCATCATCGTAATACGCTTGCGAATAAGCATTGTCGTGAAGTGTCATGCAAGAGGTAAACGCGAACACCAGCGATGCGATAAAGAGTGAATGCTTAATTGTTTTCATATCTGAATTTTTTAAAGGTTTACTAACTCCTTTGTTTTGTTAATAGGACAACGGACAGACAAAAAGGTTTAACGTTTCGGGAAAAGCATAAGAAGCTGTTTGAATTTTGCAGCTGATAAAAAAATCTGATACTAACAAGCGGACGGATTGCATATTCGGCGGGACAAGGAATTACCTGCCATATTCGACAACAAACCATTGTTTAAATACCGGATCGAGAAAATCAAACCCATCTTTTGTTTTTTCAAGCAAATCGGCATTTTGCAATATTTTCTTGTTTTTAGAAACATTTTGCGAAGTTCCGAGACGGTATTTTGCCGTAACATCAGCCGAAGCGAGCATTTGTTCCCCGTTTGCGACTGCCGTCAGCAGATTGATTTGAGTTGCCGAAAGTGCCTCGCATTCGCGCTGATACAGTGGCAAATTTGCATCAATAACCTGTTCCATTGCCTGTCCGATTATCTCTGCCGTAACCTCGTTATCGGTAAGATACCACACAAAATGCGCCAATTGCTGCACATACCACGAATGTAAATCCACTTGTTTAACAAGCCTTTGCGCCAACTCTGCCGTGATACTTTTTCCAGTTGCAGAAAAAGCATTGACTATGAAATCAACCCATTCGTTTTCAGCAATTTTTGATAGAAACATAATTTGCCCGAACCGATAAAACGGCTTCGACGAAGAATTGAAAATATCCATCATCATGTGCCGTTTGCTACCGTAAAAACAATACGTTACATTTTGTTGAAGTTGCCAAACGCTTCGCATTTTTTGTTCAAGCTCGGGATAAGTCTTCATCTTTGCCAAATTCTGAAATTCGTCTATACAGACAATCAGCTTCAGATTTTTCGACTTTGCAATTTTTTCGGGCAAATTCAGCAGTTCCAATTCATTTTCCTTGATTGCCGACATTTCAAGCCTGATAGAAAAATCACACATCGGATCGTTGCCGATGGAAATGCGTGGCGACAGTGCCTGCAAATATTTCTTGCCCGTCGTAAGCCACGATTCCCACTTGCTACTTGTCGATTTCACAACTTCACGCGCAAATGTCTGATAAAAACTCTCTTCCGAATTGAGAGTGAAAGCATCTATATAACAAACCTTTATCTCTTTATTTTCATTCAAAAGTTCCCTCGTCGCAAGTTTGACAAGCGACGATTTTCCCAGACGGCGGGGCGAAATCAACATCGTATTGATGCCCGAAACAAGATTGTTTTTCAACATCTGCTTCTCTTTAACGCGATTAACGAAAGCGATACCTTCCGCTAATTTACCATATTGAAAGGGCGATTTCATATTTTTTCAAATTAAATTTGCGACAAAGTTACAACTTTTTTTGAAAAAAACAACCAATTGGTTGATTTTTTAGCCAACCGATTAGTACCTCACTGCTTAGTTGAGTTTTCTACCGATAGACACATTCCTACGGAATGTAAAAACCTCTCTCCACAAAGAGAGGGAGGGCAATAAGGGAATAAGGGTGGTTTTTTTTGCTGTTTTTGCTACTAAGGGCGCCTTTTTTTTACCAAGAGCCAAAGGGTTCCAAGAACCAAGACAAAAAACAAGGGGATTCCGTGTGAGATTCCGTGTCGTGGCACGGAACGGAATGACGATACACATTTCCATTAGCACATTGACATATTGGCAAATTAGCACATTATCCCCCATTCTCAATTCTCATTTGCCTTTCATTTGTATAAAAATCTTTCGTTAAAATAAGGCGGTTTCGCGATTTTTGAGTAAGTTTGCAACGTTGCACTGATGCAGAAAATTTTCAGAAGCTGTTTAAATTTTACAGCTCATCTTTTTTCTCGCTATTTTAAGATGGATTTTTTGCGTTACATTTGCAGATTTAGCGGGCTAAATCAAGAATGGGAAGTGAAAAAGACGCTGAAAAGAGCAGAAAAAAGCAGCTGAAAACAGTTTCCAAGGCATATAATAAAATATTAAACAGCTTCTTATAAACAGGTAATCCGATGAAAAAAATCGTTGTGTCCCTCATTCTCTCTGCCTTCGCCTTTGGTGTCGAGGCGCAAAACTACACGTTGAAAGATATTCTCGGCGGCAAGTTTTCAGCCGGCGGCATCAAGTCGATGGAATCTTCCGCCGACGGAATGAACTACTACCAAACGAACCCCGAAAACACGGCGATCATCAAATACGCCTACGCGACGGGGAACGCCGTAGATACGCTTTTCGACACGAAAAAAGCCCGCGAATGTTCCTTCGACAGCTTCCAAGGCTTTCTTGTCAGCCCCGACGAAAACCGCGTGCTGGTGTATCGCGATCGCGAACAAATTTACCGGCACTCGTTCAAAGCGACGTATTACTACCACGACGTGCGCCGCAATCTGGTGCGCAAACTGACGGAAAACGCATCGAAACAGATGATACCCACCTTCTCGCCCGACGGCAAAATGCTTGCCTACGTGTGCGACAACAACATTTGGCTGGCGAAATTCGATTTCGACACCGAATCGCAGGTTACCAAAGACGGCGAGCGGAACAAAATCATCAACGGCGCCACCGACTGGGTGTATGAGGAAGAATTTGCCATTACCTCGCTGATGCAATTTTCGCCCGACAACAAACTGCTCGCCTTCGTGCGCAGCAACGAGGGGGAAGTCTCCACGTATGCCTTCCAAACATTTGAGGAACAGCTCTATCCCGGATTCTACACCTACAAATACCCCAAGCCGGGCGAAATGAACTCGACGGTGGACTGCCGCATTTTCGACATCGAGTCGAAAACCACGCGCACGATGGACGTACCGCTCGACAAGGACGGCTACATTCCGCGCATCGCGTTCACGCACGATGCCACACAACTTGCCGTGATGACGTTGAACCGCGATCAGAACCGCTTCGATATGTATTACGCCAATCCGCGGACGACGGTTGCCAAGCTCATCTTGCGCGACGAAAACAAGTATTACATCAATTCTGACTTGCTCAAAACCATTCATTTCCTGCCCGACAGGTTCACTTACGTGTCGGAAAAAGACGGTTACAGCCATATCTATATCTACGGCACGTCGGGGGTGTTGCAAAAGCAACTCACTTCGGGCAGTTACGACGTAACCGCCCTGCTGGCGGTGGACGCGCAAACCATGACGGTTTTCTACGAGGCGGCGGACGAAAGCCCCCTGCGGCGGAATATCTACAAAAAGCCGATCGACAAGGGGAACGCGGTAAAGCTGTCGCCGAAACCGGGAATAAACTCGGCGACGTTCAGCGAGGGCGGCAAATTTTTCGTCAGCCGATGGACGGACTTGAACACGCCCCCACGCCTTGCGTTGTGCGACGCATCGGGGAAGGAAATCCGCGTGCTGAAAGACAATCAGGAAACCGCCAACCGCGTTGCCGAAGCGCAATTGCCTAAGCATCAGTTTATCACTGTCCCTGCCGCCGATGGCGTCACGCAACTGAACGGCTGGATATTGAAGCCCGCGAATTTCGACGCGGCGAAGAAATACCCCGTGGTTATGGTGCAGTATAGCGGTCCCGACTCGCAACAGGTGCTCGACAGCTTCGGCATCGACTGGTATTACGCGCTGCTCAACGAGGGCTTCATCGTGGCTTGCGTGGACGGACGGGGGACGGGTGCGCGTGGCGAGGAATTTCGCAAGCAAACCTATATGAACCTCGGCGTCAAAGAATCGGACGATCAGGCGGCGGCGGCGAGATACTTGGCTTCGCTGCCCTACGTGGATAAAGACAATATCGGCATCTGGGGTTGGAGTTACGGCGGATATATGGTTTTGATGAGTATGAGCCGTGGAAAAGGCATCTTCAAGGCTGGCGTAGCCATCGCCGCCGTGAGCGATTTCCGTTTCTACGACACCATTTACACCGAACGTTTTATGCGGACGCCGCAACAAAACGACAAGGGCTACACGGGCGCGTCGGCTATCGCGCTGGCGAAAGATTTGCAGGGGCAACTCTTGCTGATCCACGGCACCGCCGACGACAACGTGCATTTCCAACACGCGATGGAATATACCCGCGCCCTCATCGCCGCCGACAAGCAGTTCGAAATGTTTGTTTTTCCCGACAAAAATCATTCCATCTACGGCGGCAACACCCGAATGTACCTTTACCAAAAAGTCATTGATTTTTACAAAAAAAATCTGAGGTAACACAAAAAATTGGTTAATTCGCGCCGAAATGATTGGTGGTGTCCCGATTTGTTTGTATCTTTCCATCTTCAATTAAAAAAAAATGTCGTATGAAAAACTTTATCGAAGTAACCGATCAGTCGCAGGGTAAAATCCTGCTCAACACATCGCACATATACAAAGTTGCGCTGGAAGGGGATATGACGCACATTGCCTTGTCCGTGTACAACGCGGGCAGCAGAACGAAAACGTATTTTGTGCTGGAAAATTACGAAACCGTAAGGCGGCTTATCGCCGAGGCGCAAGAAATTTGAGAGGGTAAAGAAATGCAATCCGCTGATAAAAAAACGCTTTGAATTTTGACATTCGGGGCGTTTTTTTTTGTGGCTGAATGTCAAAAAAAATCGTATTTTTGTAGTCTCAAAAATAGAATAGTAACGAATATAAATTCTAGGCAGAAATAAAGATAAAATACTGAAACAAAAAGGGGCTGCCTCAAAAGCCAAAAAAAGGGATGTCGTCATTGCGGGCTTGACCCGCAATCTCCTGATAACAAGGTAGTATTTTTCAAGAGATCCCGCGTCAAGCGCGGGATGACGCTCTTTTGAAACAGCTACTTTTAATTTTGCGCTAACTATGTTTTAAAAGGCGCTTAGCGCAAAGTTGAATTGATTAATTTCCCAAAAACCAATCAAGCTACTGCATTCGTTTTATGATGCTGTAAGACGACACGATGCCCAATTCCCCCGCCTTGCGCAGATCTTCAAGCCCTGCGGCAGCGTCCCCGATAGATAGGCGCGACAAACCCCGGTTGAAATAGGCTTCGGCGAATTGGGGTTCGCGCTTGATGGCTTCGGTGTAATCGGTTATGGCGGCGCGATAATCTTTTTCAAGCCCGAAAATCTCGGCGCGGTTATACCGGGCAAAAATGAAATCGGGATCGAGTTTCAGCACCGTTTCATAATCTTTGAGAATGGCATCGTAGTCCAAGGAACGGGTGGATATTTCCGGCAGTTTCGCCGATGCGCCGTTTGACGTAAAGCTATTCGCCAGGGGGCTTAGCGATTGCCGGGGGTTGCCCAAGCCATTTTGGGGCGTTACTTCCAACTGCTTCGTGCGTATGATGGCGCGTACAAAATACGCCATCACGAAGGTAGAGTCGAGGGAAACAGCCCTGTTCACGTCCGACAGCGCGTTTTCGTAATCCTGCACCAACATAAAATCCATTCCCCGTCCGAAATAGAGCGCGGCGACAGACGGATTATCGGCTATCTCTTTGGAATAGTTGTCGATAGAGCGGAAATGGTTCTGCACCTGAAACTCGTCCAGCGACGCCTCGTGGTTGGTAACACGAAGTTTCCATTTCAGCCCCAAGTGGCCGTTGGTAGCGTCCAAGGTTTTGGAAAAATAAACCGGACGGCGTATCTCGGCGTCCTTCTCGTAATAGGAAACCGTGAAAAGTGGCTCGAAAGCTATTTCGGCGGCGTAGTTCTGCACCTTGCCACGGCTCTGGCTGGCGTACTTGTTTTTTTCTTCCGATTCTTTGTCCTCCACAACCAACAAGTTGAACTTGTCGATGTCCCTATCCGTCTGTTCGCGTGTGTCTTTCGTCTTCTTGTCTGCATCTTTACCACCCGCTTGCGCGTTTCCTGCGACAGCTGCCTTGCGAGCCTTTGTTTCTTCCGAACGGGCGAGATTGTAATCCGCCTCGGCGCCGCGCAAATCGTTCAGTTCGCGCTTCAACTGCGAACGCATATAATAGCCGGTATAGAAATCGGGATACTCTGCCAACACCACGTTCAAATCGCTCAGCGCAGCCGATTTATCGCCGATTTCGCTGTTCAGCATCGCACGGTTGAGGTAGGCGATGGTGTTGTCGGGTTCCAATTCGAGCACCTTGTCGAAGTCCTTGATGGCGCGGTTGTTATCGGCAACATGCGCACGCAGCAAGCCCCGGTTGAAACGGGCGATGAGGTTGTTGCCGTCCATCTCTATCACACGATCGTAGTCCGCCATCGCGCCGCGCAAATCGTTCAGGTTGTATTTTATCAAGCCCCTGTTTATGTAATTCCCCTGCTGGTAGGGATCGAGGCGGATCGCTTCGTCCAAGTCGGCAAGCGACTTGTTGTAGTCTTTCAGCTGGTAGTAGAGCAATCCCCTCGCTGAAAACGACTGCCCGGTGTAGGGATCTATCTCGATAGCCTTGTCGTAGTCCGCCATCGCCTGCACCGTGTCGTTCTGTTCGAGGTGCATTTGTGCGCGTGTCAGGTAGCCCGGACTATAATCGGGGAAACGGTTGAGAAGCGCGGCGAAGGTTTTGGCGGCATCGTCATACTGTTTCAACTCAATGTTTACGATGCCCATATTTACCAATGTCAGCTTGTCTTCGGGATAAAAATCGAGGCTCTTTTTGTAATCGGCAGCTGCCTGCTCATATTTCTTCTGGTTTTGATACGCCGCCCCGCGCAACTGGTACGCCGCCGTGTAATAGGGGTTTCGTTCGAGGCAGAGGGCGCAATCTTCCTGCGCACCCTTGAAATCGTCGAGCATAAACTTCGCCATTCCCCGCAGGTAATAGGGTTCCGCCAAATAGGGCTTTGCCGAAATAACTTGGTTGAAATACTGTATGGCAACCACGTAATCCTCGAAATAGAGCGCGTTTCGCCCGATCATAATCATACGATCGGTGTTTACCTGCGCCGAAACGGAAAGCGAGGCAAGGAACAAGGGTAGAACGACAAGTATTTTTTTCATACGATAATAAATTACTTTTTTAACGCCACGGTTGTGTGAGGACGGTCCGGTGGTTTGGCGAATGTTGCTATGAAAGACTGAACTTTTTCATTCTCATGCAGTTTAATACACGGGACACCCCCTTCATCTTCTCAAATCCATCATTGGCAGATAGCTCATTAATTATTAGTTATTTATTGAATTTGGCAAAATAATCGTCAATTTCAGGTCGTAACTCAATTCCTGCTTGCTCAAAACAGTCAAGCAATTCATTGGAAAGCAACTTTGCATTCGCATCCCGTTAGGGATGTAACGATGTTTTTATACCATGATAGTCTGTTATATTATAATCCAATTTCATACCTCAATTCTCTCAAATTTTTCTCTGCGGCATACAAATCGCTTGTTTGTTTTATTGTCAATAAGTTAGTCATTTATTGCATCTTATTCTTCATTTTATTGTTCTGTAAAGATCGGTTTTTTTCTAATTTCTGAAATTATTTTTGTCCTAATCATTGTCAAATTAAATTCGCCAAAACAATGTTCATCGGTTCCATTCCACCAAGCGCGAGGCGGACGGCGTTTCGCTGATCGAGACTTTTACCGTGTTTTCGGGCAAGAGCGACTCTACCAATTCCGCCCACTCGATGAAACAAGTATTGCCGCCGTAAAAATAATCTTCGTAACCGAAATCGAAAACCTCTTCGAGCTTGTTGATGCGGTAGAAGTCGAAATGGTAAATGGGCTTCCCATTCCCACCGCGATATTCGTTCACGATGGCAAACGAGGGGCTGGTAATGCGCTCTTCCACCCCCATTTCTTCGCACAAGGCTTTAATGAAGGTGGTTTTGCCCGCCCCCATCTTGCCGTAAAAGGCGAAAACGGAACTGCCGCCGGTTTGCGAGATGAATTCGCGTGCGGCGGCATGTATGTCGGAAAGTTGCTTAATTTCTATGTTCATACCCTTTGTTTTATCGCCTTCGCCCCCCCAATCTTTTCAAATTATCCCATTCTGGTTGAAATTATTGACAAATGTATGTATTTCCCCTCTATCTCGCAATCTTTTTTTCTTTTTTAGGACAACGGCAGCCCGATTTATAAGCTGTTTAGAAACTGTTTAAATTTTACGGCTTTTGTTTGAGCGGATATTCCCCCCGAAAGATTATCTTTGCAAAAAAAAATAATTCAAAACAGTTTCCAAACCAAAAAAATGATTATCCGATGAAAAAAACAATTCTTTTTGCAAGCGTCCTCTTGGCAGGAATCGCTATTTCTTGCACGCCACAACAGAAAACACCGCTGTTCAACGGGACAGACTTATCGAACTGGAACTTCGTCGTCGCCGGCGATTCCGTCGCGCCCGAACAAGTTTTCAGTGTCGAAAACGGCACGATACTGATCAAGGGCGATCCCTTCGGCTATATGTACACGAAGGAAAAATACGCCGATTACACGCTCGAAGTGGAATGGCGTTGGCGGGGCGAAGCCACCAACAGCGGCATTTTTCTTTTGATTGCCGATCCCACGAACCCTTTTCCAAACGGCATCGAATGTCAATTGAAAGATGGTCAAGCGGGCGATTTCGTACTGCTCGGCGGTTCGGATTTGAAGGAATACACGTTGCCGGAAGGGCTTACGGAACGCCCCCCGTTCCCCGTGATAAACAAGATGAATTCTTCGAGCGAAAAAACCCCCGGCGAATGGAACAAGGCGAAAATCGACGTGAAAAACGGCGAAATTAACGTGTATATCAACGACGTCCTTCAAAACAAAGGGACAAACCCGGTGAAAGAGGGCTATATCGGCTTGCAGAGCGAGGGCAAGGAAATACAGTTTAGAAACATTATCCTGACGAAATAAAAAATGGCGTTATCCGATAAATCGCTGCAATTCATTGAATTGGAAAATGCCTACGGCGCACACAACTACCATCCGCTGCCGGTTGTGCTGTCGAAAGGAAAAGGAATATCCGTTTGGGACGTGGACGGAAAACAGTATTTTGATTTCCTTTCGGCGTATTCAGCTGTCAATCAAGGGCATTGCCACCCGAAAATCGTACAGGCGCTAACCGGACAGGCGCAAACGCTCTGCCTCACGTCCCGCGCCTTTTACAACGACTGCCTCGGCGCATACGAAGAGTTGGCGCACCGGATTTTCGGCTACGACAAAATGTTGCCGATGAACAGTGGCGCAGAAGCCGTGGAAACGGCGTTGAAGCTCGCCCGCAAGTGGGGCTACCAAAAAAAGGGGATTCCCGAAAACAAAGCCGTTATCGTTGCCTGCACAAACAATTTCCACGGCAGGACGATCTCTATCGTCTCTTTCTCAACTGATTCGGAAGCGCACGACGAATACGGTCCTTACACGCCCGGCATCGAAACAATCCCCTACAACAACCCCGACGCGCTGAAACAAATCCTTGACGAAAAAGCGGATTTCATCGCCGGATTCTTGGTGGAACCCATTCAAGGCGAGGCGGGGGTTGTCGTTCCCGACGACGGATATTTGAAAACCTGCCACGAACTGTGCCAACGGCACAAGGTACTTTTCATCGCCGACGAAGTGCAAACCGGCATTTGCCGTACCGGAAAAATGCTATGTTGCGATCACGAGGGCATCCGCCCCGACATGGTGATTCTCGGCAAAGCCCTTTCGGGGGGCGTGTTGCCGGCATCGGCGGTTTTGGCGGACGATGAAGTGATGCTTACCGTGAAACCCGGACAGCACGGTTCCACCTTCGGCGGTTTCCCCTTGGCTTGCAAGGTGGCGATTGCCGCATTGACGGTGGCGATAGACGAAAGGCTCGCCGAAAAAGCCGCCCGTCTCGGCAAGATTTTCCGCGACGAATTGGGCGGTTTCCGCAGTCCCTTCATCGCAGAAATTCGGGGGAAAGGGCTGTTGAACGCCGTAGTCATCAAACCGCACAACGGGAAAAAGGCGTGGGACGTCTGCCTGAAAATGGCGGAAAACGGCTTGTTGGCAAAACCCACGCACGATCACATTATCCGCTTCGCCCCGCCCTTGGTTATCACGGAAGAGGAATTGCGCAGGGCGATCGGCATCATCAAAGAATCCATTTGCGAGTTGGAATAAATCAATTGCGAATTAAAAATTACGAAACGACGTTCGGCGGTAGCCAATTCCGATTTTAAGAAACAGTTTCTAAATCTTTAACAATCAAAAAACATGGCATTAGTAAAAGAATTGAAAGAATTTTTGATGCGCGGCAACGTTGTCGATATGGCAGTCGGCATCATTATCGGCGGTGCATTCGGGAAAATTGTATCGTCCTTCGTGAACGACGTGTTGATGCCTCCCCTCGCCACATTGATGGGCAGCACGAATTTCAACGATCTGAGCGTCGTACTCAAAAAAGCGGCGGTTGATGCGCAAGGCGCGGAAATTCCAGCCATCGCCCTGAATTACGGAAGTTTTGTGCAGACAATTATTGATTTTCTGATTATCGGAACGGCTATTTTCTTCTTTATCAAAGGAATCAACAGTTTTCAGAAGAAGAAGGTGGAAGAAACGGAAGCCCCGGCAGAACCCAGCAACGAAGAAAAACTGTTGGCTGAAATCCGCGATCTGCTGAAAAAGAAATAGTCACTGCATTTCCGTCATATACTTCCAGTAGCGTTTGGGCATATTTTGGCGTTGCAGCCGCAGGTTCACGCGCTCTTTGATGGCGAGTGTCTTGAAATACTCTTTCCAGAGTGTTTGAAGCAGGGTTTCGCTTTCCGACAGTTTGGCGTTGTCGAGTTTCCCTGACGATAATTTTTCGGCATCTTCTTCGGAAAACGTGATTTCCGAGACGGTTTTCAAATCGTAGTAGATACCGAAGCGGCGGCGCGTGTCGTAGATAACCCATTGCCGATCGGCGAAACGCGCCTTGAAATGGCGGGCAACCATCTGCAAGGTGTTGTGCTGCGGCGAAACGGGCGCGAAATAGATGCCGTCAGCCGTTTCTTGAAAGCGGATAAACTGAATGAGTTTTTGCGCGTCCTTCGCCACCTTCCGCGCGATTTCTTCGCAACGCAACACGTCGGCGTCGCCGAAATTCATCTCTATGCCCTGCGGCGCGTCAATGTTTTTGCGTATGTAGCGGAACAAGAGCATATCCGTTTCTTCCAATTCCGACAACCAAACGGCAAACATCGCTTTCCGTGCCATCGGCGAGAGTTTCCTTTCGAGCGATTTCCACACGCGGACAGCTTTTTCGTCTTCGGTTGGCACGCGGTACGAAATTTCCGTGAACAAGGATTTTTGCGCCTCTTCCGCCAATATCAAATCGGGGAAAACGCGGTTTTCGTAGGCGAAAAAAATGCACGAAAGCAGCCCGTCGAACGTTTTGTCGTAAGTGAAAACCGTCAGCCCCATTCTATTTTCAGTTGCAATGAATCTTCCCCTTTCCGTTTGGGTTTCTCAACGAAGATACTTCGCACATATTCGGGGCGCAGTTCATTCACGGTATTCATCGGCAACTCGCGGCAAACGATGAAGTATTGCGCCCGTTTCATTACCACGCCCATTTTTTTGAGTTGCGCCGAAGTCAGCCTGCCGTATCTGCGCGAGGCGACAATCAGCGTGGCGGATTTTACCCCGACGCCCGGCACACGCAAAATCATTTCGTAGGGCGCGGTGTTCACGTCGATGGGGAAATGTTCGGGGTGGCGCAACGCCCAAGCCATTTTCGGATCAATTTCCAAATCGAGATCCGGTTGCGCGTCGTCCACAATCTCATCGTCCCGAAAACCGTAAAAACGCATCAGCCAATCGGCTTGGTAGAGCCTGTTTTCGCGCACGAGGGGCGCTGTGGACAACACGGGCAGACGGCTGTCGGAAGTGTTCACGGGAATGTATCCCGAATAATACACCCGCTTGAAAGTGGGGCGTTTATACAATTTCGACGCCAAGGAAAGAATCTGTCTGTCGCTGTCGGGCGTAGCCCCGATGATAAGCTGCGTGCTTTGCCCTGCCGGGACGAATCGCGGCGCGGAACGCAATCGCTTGCGATCTTCCGCACTTTCCAACATTCCCTGCTGTATGAAGCGCATCGGGGCGAACATACTTTCGTAATTCTTTTCGGGCGCGAGAATCTTCAAGTTCTGTTCCGAGGGAATTTCAAGGTTCACGCTCATACGATCTGCCAAGACGCCTGCTTGCGCAATCAACTCTTGGCTCGCCCCGGGAATGCTTTTCAGATGGATATAGCCGTTGAAACGGTGCAGCTCGCGCAAGAGTTTTACCACGCGCAACATCTGTTCCATCGTATAATCGGGATTGCGAATGATGCCCGAACTGAGAAAAAGCCCCTCGATATAATTCCTGCGGTAAAATTCAATGGTAAGTTCCGCCAATTCATCGGGCGTAAACGCCGTGCGCCGTACATCGTTGCTGCGGCGGTTCACGCAATAGGCGCAGTCATAGACGCAATGATTCGTGAGCATAATTTTGAACAGCGACACGCAACGCCCGTCGGCAGTGAAGCTATGGCAGATGCCCCACCCTGCCGCCGTGCCGACGCCCCCTTTCGCCGATCCGTGCGAAGTGCCGCTCGACGCGCAAGACACGTCGTACTTGGCAGCGTCGGCAAGGATTTTCAGTTTTTCGAGCGTTTTTTCGTTCATACTTGAATCGTGGGTTTGTGAAGCCGTTGTTCCGATCCGGAATTTGTTTTTACAAAGAAAAGAAAACTTTTGAGAAAACAAACATAGAAATCAAGAAAAAGAAAGGAATTAAAAACTAAAAACTAAAAACTAAAAACTAAGAATTAAATGATAAATTAAGAAACAACGTTCGGCGGTAGCCAATTAAGAGGGCGGCACACCGTCATTCCGTGCCACGACACGGAACCTAATGAGATGTGCCGTCATTAGCATATTAGCACATTGGCATATTAGCCCATTGGCACATTGGCATATCAGCACATTATTTTCCTGCGTTTTTTCAAATTCCGAAACAAGTGGCGAGTGGCGGCGCGTTAAATCCCGATTTTTGAAAAATATGCCGCCGAAAAAAGGCAAAAAATGCCCCGTTTTGGGTCATTTTGTATTAAAAAAAACTAAAATTGAGAATTTATCGCCCCAATTATAATTTAATTAAAAAATATCGCATATCTTCGTGGGCTAAATTTCAAGGCAAGACAATTTCAATAGTTGGCTAAATTGTGCCTCTTGAATTTTTTGCATTTTTTTATATGCCATTTTTCATTGTCATTCAATCAGTTACACAAATATAATACTTTTAAAAATTTTTATGGCTAAAAATGAGACAAGGTACCGGGATGAAATTCCCCTAATACTGCAAAACGGACAAAACCAACCCGGCATCGACGGGTGTGGTGCACCCAAAGGAGTTTACCTCCCCCCATCCATCGGCGTAACGCCCGTGAAGTTGGAAGGAGCAATCGCCAACCCTTCGGCTTTCATAGCGCCAGCGTCGTCGATGACGGATACCTGGCACGATGAGGACATTGACCACGGCTTCGGGTGGGACGCCTACGATTAGCCGCCCGCCCGGCACATTTCTTGCGTGATTTGCGATTTTAACTAAAAAAAAGAATATAAAATGAAACATTTCCCCATACAAAAAACAGGAAGATTCCTGCTTATCCCTTTGTCCTGCGTGCTGTTTGCACTGGCATCCTGCGACAAAGACTCCTTCGGCAGCAATAACGAAGGCTACGGCGCACCCGTGCCCGTGAAATTCTCGGTCAGTGGCGTTTTGGAACCCTCCACGACGGTTGAAACCCGCGCCCAAAAAGGGCTGGTGGTTGAGACCGTAACCTCACCGGGAGAATTTTACGACATCTCCTGCTCGTTGGAACGCACGCCCGTAACAAGGGCTACGGACGTTACCACCCCGCTCTCGGCAGGCATCACCTACCGTGTCATCGCCTACCGCGGCACCACCGCAGCAGCCGTTACCGTCGTCAACTACGCGGGGCACAAAGATTACGTGGTGGGCAGCGAGGACAACGACTGGTACTTGCTGGCAGGGAACTATTATTTCGTCTGCTACTCCTACAACAACAGCAACTTCATCGGCGACCCAAGTGTCATCCTTGCCGACGACCGATTGGAGGCGACCCAAAATCCGGCATCGGTCAGCATCGTGAACACCTCCATTGGGCCGCAGGCCGAGAATCCCGACCTGCTCTACTCTGCCCAAGCAAAGACTCTGGTAAACGGGGCGAACACACTGACCATCGATTTCAACCACACTTGGACTTGGATAAACGTCATTTTGGACTCTTCCGATCTAATGGATGAGAGCATCTTTGCGGCAGCGGCAAAGATAGGGCCCACCTACAATTCAGGGACACTCGCTTTGGGTACGGGGGCAATTACGGGCGCCAGTGCGGGAGCGGGGCTAGACTCCACCGCCATCGTTTGGAATGCCACCGAGTTTAACCCGGCAGCAACGGCAACCCCATCGGGGAATCCCGAATATGATCCGGCAGCACCGACAAGCGGTCCACACAAAAATCAAGTGGTAACTGCCGTCCCCATGAGGGTGTGCATGAGCGGAACAGGGGCGGCGGCAGCCAAGCTGACTTTCGCACCGGCTTCCATCTACGCGGGGACCGACGACGCCAATAAACTGCCCAACGGCAAATGGCAGAACCTCAGCTTCGGTCACGCCATGCAGCAGGGATACCGCTACACCATAAGGATAAAATTGTTGATCCCCAAACTGAAAGTTGCAATATTGGCTGCGACACCGACAAATGATTACGGCTATAATCCCGCAGGGACGACATCGAGATCGGGCAGCATCCTGAAAGCCGCCAACAACTTCGGGGTAACCGGGACGGTCGTATGCGCAGGCTTCGATTTTGTGGCGTATAGCTACGAGCCGCTCAACGCCGACTTGAAGAAATGGATTACCGGCGAGGGCAACGACGGACAGATAGCGGATATCGTGTATATGGCATACATCCATTATTTTACCACAACAGCCATAACATCTACATTTACAGGCTGGCTCAAAGACTATATGAAAAAAGGCGGCGCGGTGGTGCTCTTCCCGAACGCCGCCTACGGGAATAATATCGCCACGGCGATGGCGGATATGATATTTAATGACTCCGGCAATGGTCCATTTCCCAGTGCAACCCTGGGCAGTTCAACTCCTTCCGGTTCGATACACCCATTGCCCGGCAACCCGCTGTATTACAATAGCGGCAACCCCGATGCGCAGGCGGCGGCGGCAATGGCGGCGTTGGCTAACGACCCCATCCTCAATGGACCTTTCGGCGACGTGCGCGACAAGCAGTGGGGCAACGACGCCGACAACGACGTGGGGTTCTTGGGTTTATCGGAAGCGCCCGGCAATGGTCTGACCATTTACAGCCGGGGGACGGACATAAACGGTACTTCCCCCAATCACAATGCTATCACTACCGTAAACGGGTTCAAATACGAGACCGAAGACTACAACTGGGTGTATTTCGGAGACGGCGGGTTTATGTCTTTGAACGACACTTGGGCGAATTATGGGGAGAATTGGACTCGTACCGCCGACTGGACTATCTGCCCCCTCAATGTATCCAACATAGATGGTTTATGCCGCCCCCTGCCAAGGCCGTTTTTTGGTAACGCCACCTCCGTCCTTGCTAACAGAAAGACCGTTTATAACTCTATTATCTACGCCAATATGTGGGCTTGGGCGATCAAAAAATCCTATTACTACAAGAAAAAACGTTGGGATTTGGCACACCCGTAGCAGCAGGATGCTTCAATACCAATGTATCATGCAAAAGGCGTTCCGCAAAAAGAAATTTTTGCGGGGCGTTTTTTTTGGGGGGGATTAAAAACTAAAAACTAAGAACTAAAAACTAAGAATTAAAAATTAAAAACTAAAAACTAAGAACTAAAAACTAAGAATTAAAAACTAAGAACTAAAAACTAAAAACTAAGAATTAAAACTAAAAACTAAAAACTAAAAACTAAGAATTAAAAACTAAGAACTAAAAACTAAAAACTAAGAATTAAAACTAAAAACTAAAAACTAAAAACTAAGAATTAAAAACTAAAAACTAA
>JAISYO010000110.1 GCA_031269865.1 Dysgonamonadaceae bacterium
CCCGGATATATGGTTGAATTAGAAAATTCCCGTTCCAAAACTTCCCCTTTCCGGCCTTCGGCAGGTTGTTTTCTCGCCGGGTCGAAAGGAAATCTTGCGTTGGGTATGTCCTGAGCAAAGAAAGTAAAACTGCAGGAAAGAAATAATAATGTAAGAATGTTTTTCATCATGATTGTAAATCCTTAAAAGTGAATACTAAAATTTTCCAAGACAAAAGTAGAAAAAGTATTGCACAGTACCATCCGCAGATTCAAGTAGCCAATGCAACTTTTTTATAAAACCAATTCTATAGGCGCATCAAAGTTAAGTAATTTTCTTGGTCTTCTGTTAATTTTGGATTGAAAAAATTTAATATCGCCGTCGCTAAAGTTCTTAAAATCCTGTTTTTTAGGTATATACTGCCTAATAAGGCCATTCGTATATTCATTCAGTCCTCTTTCCCACGAGGAATCAGCGGCTTCCACAAACATTTCTATACGGATAATTTTTGAAACGATTACTTCATTTCCAAAATTGAGAACAAGGGCAGGCTTATTTTTACCGAAACACCTTTAAAATCTGCCTCTTGATAGTCCACCCTCTCGAATGCCGCAAACACGCCAATTCTCCCGACAGAACCCAAGCCGATGGAATAACCGCCCTCGAAATAATCTATTTTGCCGTCGGAATGCAGGTAATGAAGATGCAGGGCTTCATCGAACACTTTTCCCTGCAAAAACGGCAACCGTTTCAGCAACAAGTAACCGGATTTGTAATTTGCGTGTGCTTCCGCCCAATAATCTTTGCTATAACTATATTCTGACAACATATTGAAACTATGGTCGAAGGATTTATCGCCAACCAAGATCGGATTTTGACGGAAATAGCGGTAATCCGGCAACTGCAACGATGTGTTATCCAAAAATTTACCGCCGCCGACAAAATAGCTGAAACGCGAAAAAATGGAAGTTTTCAGGCTTTGGCTCACAGAGGCTTCCAAGAGATCGAATTGGCTCGTAACGGTATTGTCAGGCAAGCCGAAACCTTTTTGATATTGGATGGCGAAAGTCGGGTAAGCCGAAGAATCATAGCTTTTTTGCCCCTTGTCGATGCGGTATCGGTAAAACGGCGTGTACGACAGTCCCACGCCCAATTTTGAGGCGCGGTGGTTGGGAAAAGCGGAAACCCATTCATCGGGCAAGTTCGTCCCGACTGTTTTGTCAAGCAGGTTGTATGTAGTCTTGTTTTGCAGAGCCTTGCGTTTTTCGTGCAGGAAAGATGTCGTCAGTTTCAAGCCGTTGGCTACGTCAATCCGATTTTCCGCGTGGATAAAAGCTCTGTCGTAAAAGCGGATGGATTTTCCGCCGTAAGTCAGGGCGGTTATGGCGTTGAGGAAACGATTCATGCCGTACAAGCGGTTTACATCCTCGGCGATATGCCCGAAAGAAAGCGAGGCATAACCTTGGCGGATGGGTTCGTAATGCCATTGCAGGTCGGTTTTCCACCGCAAGGCATGGCGTGCCGTTACATAGCGCATGTCGGGTTTTATCCTCAAATAGCGGTTGCTGTCCAAATTCAAATGGTATTGCAGCGACTGCCCCAAATAAAAACCGTCCACGAAATTGTATTCGTTCGGGGCGCGGACTATTCCGCCGAAGCGCAGCCACGATTTTTCATCGAGTTTGTAACCCCCGCCCAATAACAATTTACCCCACGCCGATTTCGGACCTTCGTCCAATTCAAGGATAATGGTGCGCGAACCTTTGGATAGCCCGTGAATGCTGTCGGGGGGATTTATGGAATCGGCAACGGCATACGATCGGGCTTCCGATTTTTCCAAGGGCATTGCCCGCACTTTCGCCCAATGCAACGAATCAACCTTGAACGCCAAGGTGTCTATTTTTATCGCTATGTTCTCGAATTTTTTTATTTCGAGAGATTTGCGGTGTATTTTTTCTTCATCCGATTCCGAAACAGACTGCATCATTTGCGACAACTGGTAGGCTTCGCGTGTGGATAGTTTCTCTTTTTCAGTGAGTTTCTCCATATCCTTCATCAGTTTGTCGTCTGCCTTTTTGCGTTTTTCGGAAATGGGACGGGAAGCCTTGCCCTCCGCCAAAAGAGGGATTTCCCTTGCGGAAGAAGGCGTCTTTTCCTGCTTCACTTTTACCGATCGGTAGGCGATGGAAACGAAATACCTTCCACTGCCTTTAACGCCCATCGTGTTCACGTTCACGTTCATGTCGTAAGTCGTGGGAAGATAAACCGAGGGCTTCACTTCGTGGAAGGTTATCCGGTTGTGGATGGTGGAACCCATTTCATTGCTCGTTAAATCGGCTTCGAAAACGTTCCACGTATTTTCCAAAATATAGAGGTAACCGCTGTATAAATCCGCATTTTTATAGCGTGGCATCACTTTTATTTTGTTGATCGTGCGCCCACCATTCGTTTCCACGTCCTCCCATTTGAATTTGTAGTACCGGAAAGCCCCCGGTTTGAAAATATTTTCGTCGTAAATGTTGGAATTGACTACTTTCAGGTTTTCCTCGCCCACATCAAACTCTTTCGGAATAGATGATTTTACCGCTTTTACGCGCTGATCGTAGCTGTTGGGGGCTTTAAACGTGATTTCGTTGTCCGATTCCATCACAAAAGTTTTTCCGGTCAGCGCGTCGAAATCAATTTTCTTCCCATTCATTTTCGACATCTGCTTGATAACGCCGGGGATTTTGTCGATGCGGTAAGTCCCTTTGGTGTAGGTTCGGCTCTGGTATTCGCTTATCCGGTTGCGATGGAAAGGCGCGTAAGCAATCACTTTCCTCATGATGCGGTATGCAGGGTCTTCATCGTCGGGCGAAACGAGTACTTCGCTCAATTGATACACTTTGTCGGCGAGCGTTACAACCAATACCCCTTGGGCAACAGGCACTTCTATTCTCATCGTTTTGCTTTCGTAACCCAATGAGCGAAACTCGCAAGTATAAACGCCCTGCTTTATGTCGGTTTGAAACTGTCCCTTGTCGTTCGCCACGATGCCCCGCGCTATTTCGGATATGAAAATCGAAGCGTTGGGGACGGCTTCCCCCTTTTCATTTTGCACCACGCCCTGCAAAAGCTGGGCTTTCAGCAACACCGGAAAAAAGGAGAGGCAAAGGATAACGGGTTTTAAAAGCCTCATTTTTCGGGTGTGGTAGATTTGTTCGGCGAGCGAACTGTTACTTTTTGTTGCGGTTTCCGTAGCGGCTCATAAATTTGTCCACGCGCCCTGCGGTATCCACCAATTTTTGTTTGCCGGTGTAGAACGGATGCGACGAACTGGTAATTTCGAGCTTAACCAAAGGATATGTAACACCATCTATATCAATGGTTTCTTTGGCGTTAATCGTAGAACGGGAAATGAAAACTTCGTCGTTCGACATATCCTTGAAAACCACCGGACGATAATTGGAAGGATGAATCTCTTTTTTCATTGCGATATATTGTTTTAAAAATTTTTTTCCGCGTATTTTTTTTTCGGAATGCAAAAGTACTCTTTTTACCCTAAACCACAAAACGAAATCGAATTTTTTTTTCTTTTCCCAAAGATTATGCGTTAATTTGCACCTGCGCAAACAAAAATGCACCCATTATGAAAATAGAAATTATTACCATTGGAGACGAGATACTCATCGGACAGATTGTGGACACCAACTCGGCGTGGCTGGCTTCGGAACTGACGAAGTCAGGATTTGAAATCGCGGGCATCGCCACCGTGGGCGATTCCGCCGGGGCGATAACCGATGCCATAACCCTCTCTTTCTCACGCGCCGACGTGTTGTTGCTCACAGGCGGGATAGGTCCCACCAACGACGACATCACGAAAAACACGCTCTGCCGATATTTTGACACACCGCTGGTTTTCAGCCACGAAGTATTGAAAAATATCCGTTCGATTTTTGCCCGGCGCAAGGTGCAACTCAACGAATTGACACGAAATCAGGCTTTTGTGCCAGAAAACGCCACCGTCATACAAAACAAGGTGGGGACAGCCCCGGTATTGTGGTTCGAGCGCGAAGGGAAAGTGCTGGTGTCGATGCCCGGCGTGCCTTTCGAAATGAAAACCGCTATGAATGACTACATTATCCCCCGATTGAAGAAGCAATTCGGGACAGGGCACTACCTCAAACAATCGTATTTGGTGTCGGGCATCACGGAATCGGCGTTGGCGATTTTGCTGACCGGGTTCGAAAAAGAGCTTCCGCGGGGCTTGTCGTTCGCCTACCTGCCCTCTTTCGGATTGATCCGCCTCAGGCTGTCTGCCCATGGGGGCGAACACCTGCAAACTTTCCGCGCCCAAGCCGAAAAATTGAAAAAAACATTGGGGGACTTTTTGATTGCCGATAACGAAAAGTCGCTCGAAGAACTGTTGGGCGAAAAATTAAAATTCTCAGGTTTAACCATTTCCACCGCCGAAAGTTGCACCGGCGGACTTATCGCGCACAAAATCACATCGGTTGCCGGGGCGTCGGATTATTATCAGGGAAGCATTGTTTCGTATGCCAATAGCGTGAAAGAAAAGGTGTTGCACGTCGATGCAAAAACCATCGAATCCGTTGGCGTAGTCAGCCAATCCGTGGTGGAACAGATGGCGGAAAACTGTGCCAAGCTACTCGAAACCGATTGTGCGATAGCTGTTTCCGGCATCGCCGGACCATCGGGCGGCTCGGCAGAAAAAACCGTCGGGACGGTGTGGGTTTGCACTTATTGTCGGGGGAAATCCGTCGCCAAGAAATACAACACCGGAAATTCGCGGGACGAGAACATCGCCCGCGCCGCGAATATGGCTATGTTGCAAATGTCGAATATGTTGGGTGGTATTGATTAGAGAGAATTTTCTTGTTTTTTGTTCTGACGCTTCGGTTTTTTCTTGTCGTTTGCGAACAAGTCTGCCGTGTATTTTTCATACAAGTCAAACAAAAATTCCATTCGGTTGGCTTCGCTGGTAAACGGCTGTTGCCTATAAGCCAAATCCACGGCTTTGTCCAACTCGCGGTGCGCCTTGCTAAATCCCGTTATTTTAGTATGTTCTAATTATATACGTTTTTAATTCATTCTCTATGTTTTAGTTTGACAATCTATAATCTATTTATTTTCCAAAATATCAGGATAAAAATACCTGACATATTCTTTGTACGTATCTTGTGCCGGCAGGCAAGTATCCATAAGATAACCGCGAATGTGCGCAAATTCTCGCAATCCGCGATAATAATACTGTTTGTGCCGCTCGTCAATGATAAACGGAATGTGATTGTGTTTCAAGCACTCGCGAAACAAAATCAGTCGCCCAACCCTGCCGTTTCCGTCCTGAAACGGGTGGATGCCCTCGAAACGCCAATGGAATTCGATAATGTTTTCAAAAGTTGCGGTAGATTGCGGGTCAAGCCCGCAATGACGGTTTGAAGAATTATGCCAATCGAGCAATTTTTCCATATCGTCAGCAACATTTTCGGGTTTTGTCGTTTGCATTCCGCTTACTTCGTTGGCGAGTTTTTTCCAATCGCCAACCGCAAACCACGATTTTTGAGAGTCGGCAGTTCCGTTTTTCAAAATGCCGTGAAATTTTTTGATAAGTTCAACAGACAATGTTTCATTCACTGTGTCAAGCAGATAATCGAAAGCGACAAAATGATTTGACGTTTCTATAATGTCATCAACAGGCACTGCGTCTTCGTCTTTGAAACCGATGGTTCGTGTTTCAAAAATATAGCGGGTTTGCTCTTCGGTAAGTTTGCCGCCTTCAATTCTGTTTGAGTTGTATGCCAAATTTACCTGCGTTTTGTGGTACAAACCGCCCTTTCGTTTTGCATTTTTTTCGTCTGTCAGGTATGTTATCAATTTATTCATTGTCCAATAATCGTCGATCTACAAAGATAATGAAATTTTCCAACTTCATATTTCTAACTTCTAACTTCTTCCTCCCCTCATTCCAAATCCACCACCGTGATGCCCGCGCCGCCAAATTGCACGTGTTCATCGGCATAGTGCGCCACGCCGTTCACGCCGTGCAGGTAATCGCGGACGACCTGCCGCAACGCGCCCGTCCCCGTTCCGTGCAAGATGCGCACGCGAGCCACGCCAAGTTGTATGGCGTCGTCCACGAAATACATTACGGCTTGCAGGGCTTCGTCGGCACGCATACCGCGCAAGTCGATGTCCTGCTTGAATTGCAATTTTTTCTCGTGCATCAAATCGCGCACGCTCGATGAATTGCCTTGTTTCAGCTCCTCTTTTTTGAGTTGGTTGTTGCTGACGGCTTCCAATTTGTCGGTTGAAATGGTCGATTTCAACAGCCCGAAAGCCACCACCGCCTTTTTGTCTTTCAATTCCAAAATTTTGCCGGGCGAGCTTTGCCCTTTCAGGCGGACGCTGTCGCCCACCGCAAAATCCTTTTTTTCTACGGGCTGATTAGTTTCGGATTTCGGTTTGCGGACGGCTTTTTTGCCCCTTCCGCCCCACTCTTTTTTATCCACGCTTTCGCGGAACTCGTTCAGCGACTGACGGATTTCCTTCGTGCGTTCCTTCTCGGCTTGCGATTCCTTAATCTGCCGTATGGTGTTCTCTATCCGCGCATTCGTTTCCGAAAGCAACTGCTGCGCCTCGGATTTCGCTTGCAAAAGGATTTCTTTTTTACGGCTGTTGATTTCGCCCAAACCGCTTTCGTATTTTTCCGCAAGTTCGTCTATCCGCTTCTTTTCGCGGCGGATTTCATCGCGTTTTCGTTCCCAATAACGGCGGTCGCGCGAGATGTCCTGCAAATACTTGTCCATATTGATGTATTCGCTGCCGACCGTCTCCGAGGCTTGGGCGATCACGTCTTCCGGCAACCCGATTTTCCGCGCGATTTCCACCGCGAACGAGCTTCCGGGGTTGCCGATGGACAGCGTGAAGAGCGGCTGCATCTCGTGCCTGTCGTACAGCATCGCGCCGTTTACCACGCCCTCGTGTTCGTTGGCGAAATGTTTCAGGTTCTGATAGTGCGTGGTAATCACGCCGAAAGATTTCCGTTGGTTGAAGCGGTCGAGCAGCGCCTCGGCTATCGCCGCCCCGATTTGCGGTTCGGTGCCGCTCCCAAATTCGTCGATGAGCAGCAGCGATTTTTCGTTGCAGGTGCGGACGAAAAATTTCATATTCAGCAGGTGCGAACTGTACGTGGAAAGGTCGTTTTCGATGGATTGCTCGTCGCCGATGTCAATGAAAATGTCGGCGAACACCCCCACCCGCGAATTTTCGCGCAAAGGTATCGGCAACCCGCATTGCAACATATATTGCAGTAAACCAACCGTTTTCAGGCAGACCGATTTTCCGCCCGCGTTGGGACCGGAAATAATGAGGATGCGGTTTTCCCCTTCCAAACCAATGTCGAGCGGGACGACTTTGCGCCCTTGTTTTTTGAGCGAAAGAAACAACAAGGGGTGCACGGCTTGCACCCAGTCGATGCGTAGTGTGTCGTCCACCACGGGGCATATAGCGTTTATCTGCAAGGCTAAACGCGCTTTGGCGCGGATAAAATCAATCTGCGCCAAGAAATCGTAGGATTGCAACACGTCGGGCAGGAAGGGGCGAAACCAATTCGTGAAATCGCTGAGGATACGGATGATTTCGCGCCTTTCGTCGCTTTCCAACTCGCGAATGCGGTTGTTGGCTTCCACCACTTCGGACGGCTCAATGAAAACGGTTTTCCCCGATGCCGACTCGTCGTGCACGATGCCTTTTATCTTGCGCTTGAACGAGGGATTCACGGGGATGACCAACCGCCCGTCGCGCACGGTGGGCGCAAGATCCTTATCCACAAAGCCTTCCGATTGCGCCTTGCGCAAAATGGAATTGAGGCTGCGCGAAATGCTGTTTACCGTGGCGGTAATTTCGCGGCGGATTTCCGACAAGCGTGGCGAGGCGTTGTCTTTTATCTGCCCGAAGTCGTCGATGATGCTTTCGAGCTTCTTTGTGATTTCGGGATAAACCCTCACGTTTTCCGCCAACGCCAAGAGGGACGGATAAGGGGAAGTTTCTTCCCCCCTGAGAAAAAATGCCGCGATGGTGTTGATGGTTTGCAGCGAACGGCGCAGATCGAAAAGCGCGTTCTGATCAATCCACGAACCTTCCACGCGGATACGTTGCAAGGTGGCACGCAAGTCGTAGAAATGATCGGACGGGAAAGCATCTTCCCCTTGCAGTATGCGCATAAATTCCGCCGTTTGCGACAGCGCAACGTCGATTTCGGCAAAATCGGACGTGAACTGCATTTTGTCCACCTTCTCTTTTCCGAGCGTGCCGAGGCAATTTTCAGCCAAAAGCTGCCGTATTTTGTCAAACTCTATCTTTTGTTCAAAATTATCGGGGTAAATCACTGATTTTTTTGATGTTTACTTCAATTTATTTTATTTTGTTTTTTCTCAAATAGAATTTCAGCGGACGGCTACTGACTTGTATGATTTCAGAGATGTCGCCGTATTCTGTTATATGCTCATCTCTAACTATTTCTGTTATCCCCTACCAATCAATCGCCTTTTTGCCGTGCGCCACCAAATAATCGTTTGCCTTGCTAAAATGCTTATTCCCAAAGAATCCGCGATGCGCCGACAATGGCGAAGGGTGTACCGATTTCAACACCAAATGCCTATTCGTATCAATGGATTCCCCTTTTCGTTGGGCGTATGCGCCCCAAAGAATAAAAACCAAATTTTCACGCTCGTTGGACAAACGATAAATGGCGGAATCGGTAAATTCTTCCCAACCTTTGTGTTGGTGCGAGCCTGCGCGGTGCGCCTGCACCGTGAGCGTGGCGTTGAGCAACAAAACGCCCTGCTTCGCCCAACGTTCCAAATTACCCGATTTCGGGACGTCCGCGCCCAAATCCTGCCTTATTTCCTTGAAAATGTTTTCGAGCGAGGGCGGGAAAGGAACGCCGTCGTTCACAGAAAAACAAAGTCCGTTAGCCTGTCCGGGTTCGTGGTACGGATCCTGCCCCACGATAACCACCTTCACGCCGTCGAAGGGACATTTGTCGAAAGCATTAAATATCTGGTAAGCAGGTGGATAAATGCGTTTCGTGCGGTATTCTTCCCTGACAAATTCGGTTAGGCGGATAAAATAATCTTTATCGAACTCGCCCTGCAAACGGTTTTTCCAACTGGTTTCAATCTTCACGTCCATATAGTCAATCGTTTTTTATAAATTTACACTTCAAGTTTACCGACTAAATCAGTAATAGATAATATATTATGTCGGTTCAGGTATCCGCTTATCCCCTCTATCGTTTTCAGGGATACCGCAGGATCGACAAAATTGCCCGTCCCGATTTGGACGGCAGTTGCCCCGGCAAGGATAAATTCAATGGCGTCGCGCCAATTGGAAATGCCGCCCATACCGATAATCGGTATTTTTACCGCGTGAAACACCTGCCACACCATACGCAACGCGATGGGTTTGATGCAGGGACCCGACAAACCGCCCGTTACGGTGGAAAGCCTCGGTTTCCGCCTTTCGGCGTCAATAGCCATACCCAAAAACGTGTTTACCAACGAAACGGAATCGGCACCCTCGCCTTCCACGGCACGGGCGATTTCGGCAATGTCGGTAACGTTGGGCGATAGCTTAACGATCAGCGTTTTAGGGTAAACATCGCGCACGGCTCTGGTGACTTTCGCCGCCGATTCGCAGGAAGTGCCAAACGCCATACCGCCCGCCTTCACGTTGGGGCAGGATATATTGAGTTCAATGGCTGGGATTTTGTCTAAGGACAGCAATTTTTCGGTGCATTTCACGTAATCGCCGATGCTCGAACCCGAAACGTTCACAATAATGTGCGTGTCTAAATCCTTGATTTCCGGGTAAATGTGTTCGACAAAATAATCAACGCCCTTGTTTTGCAGCCCCACCGCGTTGAGCATACCCGACGGCGTTTCTGCCATACGCGGATAATCGTTCCCTTGGCGCGGTTCGAGCGTGGTGCCTTTCACAAAAATTCCGCCGAGGCGGTTCAAATCCACGAAATCGGCGTATTCCGTGCCGTAGCCGAAAGTTCCCGAAGCCGTCATAACCGGGTTTTTCAGGCTCAAACCGCCAATTTTCACTTTCAATCGATCCATCTGAGTTCATTTATGTTGAAAACGGGTCCTTCGGTGCAGGCGCAAACGTTTCCACGGGTTGTTTTTTCAACGCAGCAGAGGCACGCGCCAATGCCGCACGCCATCAGGTTTTCGAGCGATACTTCGCAATCTACGCCCTGATAACGAGCATATTTGGCAACGGCAAGCATCATCGGCTTCGGACCGCATGTGTAAATCTTGCCAAATTTTTCGTTTTGCAGCAGGGAATGGTCGCTTACGAAGCCTTTTTCGCCTTCCGAACCGTCTTCGGTGGTGCAATAAACCCTGCCGTATTTTTCAAATTCTTCCAACAGCAACAAATCTTTTGCTGAACGTCCGCCCAACAGAAAATCGGGCAAATATCCTTTGTCCTTCAATATTTTACCGAGGAAAAGCATCGGCGCCATTCCCACACCGCCACCCACGAGCAGGGTTTTCACCGGTTTCGAATCGGGGACGGAAAAAGAATTTCCGAGCGGATAGAGCATATTGAGCGTCTTTCCGGGCTTCAAGTCGCAAATCTTGGCGGTGCCATCACCCACGCGCTGCACCAAGAGCCAAATTTCATTGGCGGCATAATCCACGAAATTGATGGATATGGGGCGGCGAAGGTAGGTGCCGGGCGAATCGTCCACCCGAATTTGCACGAACTGTCCGGGCAGCATTTCGGGCAGCGTTTCGTTGGTTACGGGCGAAACCCGCAACAGATGGTTTCTATCGTTCAGTTGCGCGTTGGAACGGACAACAAAATCGAGCATTTTTTTCATTGACAAAACCTTTGCTTTCAAGCAACAAAGATATGAAAAAAAAATGGCAATGAAAAAAGTAGTTGTGAACGGCTTTAAAATCCCTGCAATAAAAGATTTCGTCAGAATTTAAACGGGTTCTGAAAATAAACTTGTAACTTTACGGTTGGAATAGGAATGAAAGGGGATTTTGGGGCGGTGTTGAA
>JAISYO010000139.1 GCA_031269865.1 Dysgonamonadaceae bacterium
TACAACGGCAAGGAGCTGGACCGCAAGTTCGGGCTGGACTTCTACGATTACGGCGCACGGCATTACGACGCCGCCCTTGGCAGGTGGTTTACCGTCGATCCGCTGGCGGAAAAGTATTATAGCGTTAGCCCTTATGCGTACTGCCTAAATAACCCAATAAGATTTATTGACCCAAATGGTATGGATGTGTATCGTTTTGACGATAAAACTGGAGAGATGCACTTATTTCAGGTAACCGATGATAAATTTGATCAAATTGGGCAGTTTAAGTATGACAAAAAAACAGATACGTATACCCTAAAGACAAATAGAAAAGGAGAAGCTCGTACTCGTATGGATAATGTAGAAAAAGGTATCCTTAGCGATGGAATGAACTTTATGACCAACGATAATATGTGGGCTGTAGGTGGTGCAGGACAACCGACTGTCGAAGGCTTTCAGAACTTTGCAATTGGTTTTGCCGAGATAATTAATAAAGAAGTATCCGGATATTATTTAAATCAAACCGGAACGCCGGATGTTGTCAGCGATATCTATATGGGGCGGTATATCAACAATAACGCAACTACATCTTATAAAGGCAGATCGCAGGAGGTAAATACAATGACTTTAAATGGAACTCATCAAATACATACCGATTGGCATACCCATCCCACAAATGCACCTACGGCGGATAGATTACGTCCGTCCGGATTACATGATAATAGTGGGGACATTAAGTCAAAGAATAATGCGCTTAGATATCCCAATCCCAATCAAAGGCCATCAAATTTTATGATTTTAACGAGGGGTTACGCTCCCATATATTACTAATATGAAAAGATTATTGCCGTTAATTATTTCAATCCTACTTTTTTGTTCGGCCACAAATCCTCCTCTTTTGCAAAAAAAGCCAATTCCAGAGGAGGCGATAGAGATAGTCATCGCTGATTTTCTCAAATGTCGATTAAGTAAGAAATGTAGGGCATTTTATATGTCGACGTATGTAAGAGGTGAATATGATCCTTACAAAATTAATGAGGAGATATTAAGTGTTAATGTATTTCCATTGGAAACTACGAATCGTATAATACCAATATATTATATAGCACCGTTCGATACTTTGGGAAGCACTCGACTTCCTACCCGGCACATACTTATGGAAGGTAAACTGTTTTTCTGGGACGATCCGAATTATGGTCTTACCGAAGAAATGATTAAGGTTTTGATGGATTATAATATTGCGGATTTGCTCGAAAATTCTGAGGTTAATCATATATTAGGGCAAGAGTGGCAAGGTATTGATAGAAGAACAAAAGGGGCGGATTATTATTTTTGTAAAGAGAATTTAAATAATTATAAGCGAGTTATAACAAGTGCCGCTGCAGGATGGTATGAACCTCCTAAATTAAAATGTGAACAAAAAAAAAGTCCATAAATATCATTCTTTATATAATGAAAAGAAGACACTGTGTTTTTTGATGATTGCTGTATTTATAGTGTCTGGTTGCGCTGTGTGGAAAAAAACATTGTCTGCCAGCGGAGATATTGATGTTGCAATTAATAATAAGTAAATGTTCATAATTAGTTTATATCAAATATTTAGTCTTTCCATAAGAGAGGTGTTTATCAGATAAAAAAGGGGAAAATATACCTGAGGTTCCAAAGAAATTGCCTACCTTTATCCCCGCGAGTTATTTGATAGTATTGCACCGCAAAATGCTGAAATACGCACGGTTACTAACTCGTTACCTCTGAAATTCCAGAAATCTGCTAAAAGTATATTATTCAATCGGTTAAGTCAAGCCGATGAAAATCTAAAATAAAAAAGATGAGCTGTAAAATTTAAACAGTTTCTAAATAACCAACAAACAAAAGACAAAAAAATGCCCAAATCCATAGAAATAAGGGGATTCCGCGTGAGATTTCGTGTCGTGGCACGGAACGGAATGACGGCGTACCCCCCCCTTAACTTCCAACCGTCCAAACACCCGAACGTCCAACCGTCTTTTGTCCTTCCGTCCCAATCATTCCACCGCCCACGTCAGCACGTAATCGGGAAAAATTTCGTAATGGATTTCGAAGCGGTGTTTTTCCGGCGTTTTTGTTTCCGAAGCCGTCATCGTCCCCTTGTCTTGGGGCGTGAAAGGGTGGGTGTGAAGGTGTTGGCGGAAATCAATTTCGTCCTCGTCCATCAGTTTGAACATTGTTTCTTTGGCAGACCAAATTAGTGTTTGGTGTAGCAGTTTCTGCGGTTCATCGACAAATTCTTCGGGGGAAATGAATTTCGAGGAAATTTTCCCAACCCTTTCGGTGCGAAATTCCACGTCGATGCCCACTTTTCTCGTGGGGTGCAAGAGAACCGCCGCGTAACGCTTGGTGTGGGATATGCTGATGTGGTAGGACTGATCGGTTAGGAAGGGGCGTCCGTCGCGGTGGTGGTGGACGATTTTATCTTCGTTCAACAGGCGGAACAACAAAAGCCTCACGGACAGCCATTCCGCCATACGTTTTTCGGATCGGATACCCGCGACGTGCGCAGTGGCGCGGTTTCGCAGGGATTCCGGAAAGAGTTGCAGCAGTTCATCGGGGCTTTCTTCTATTTCCCAAATGCCCAATTTGCCATCGTTGTCGATATGTTGATCGCGGATCAGCATTGTTGTTCAATTCTCTTTTTTCGGCGGAATGAAACGCACCTTCACGATGCGCCGCTTATTCATTTCTTCCGCCTGAAACGTATAGTGTTTGAAGGATACGGATTCTTTGCGTTTCGGGAAATCGCCTTTCACTTCCAACATCAATCCGGCGAGCGTGTCCACGTCCTCGGCAATTTCCTCGAAATCCGATTCGGGAAGCGCGATTATTTTGATGAAATCTTCGAGCGCGGTTTTCCCTTCGAAGAGGTAAGAGCCGTCGGGGGCGAGGGTGTAGAGCTTGGTTTCCTCGTCATACTCATCGCTGATGTCGCCCACAATTT
This sequence comes from Dysgonamonadaceae bacterium, assembly GCA_031269865.1. GTDB lineage: Bacteria > Bacteroidota > Bacteroidia > Bacteroidales > Dysgonomonadaceae > JAISUH01. The sequence goes on from JAISYO010000139.1 coordinate 2,957, forward strand.
CTTCGAGAATGTCTTCCATCGTAACCAAACCCATCGTGCCGCCGTACTCGTCCACCACGATAGCCATATGGTTTTTGTTGGCGCGGAACTCTTCCAACAGATCGTCGATTCGCTTGGTGGAAGGCACGAAATACGCTTGTCTGACGAGCGACTGCCACCGGAAAGAGTCCAGTTTGTTCAGGTGCGGCAGCAAATCTTTCACGTAGAGGATTCCCTTGATGTTGTCGGGGTTTTCCTTGAAAACGGGAATGCGCGAATATCCGGCGTCGATAATGAATTTGACGACTTCGCGGAAAGGCTTTTGAAGATTGAGCGCCACCATATCGCTGCGCGTGATGAGAATGTCGTCCACCGTTTTGTCTTTGAAGCGGATAATGCCTTCCAAGATGTCTTTTTCCTGCTCGTGAGCCATCTCGTTGGACGTGATTTCGAGGGCTTTCGACAAATCGTCCATTGATATTTCGTGCTTGCGCTGAATGAAGGATTTGCTGAAAACGTTTGTGGAACGAACCAACAGCGAGGAAAAGGGCGTCATCGCGGCGTTCAATATCCGAATGAACCCTGCGAAGCGCGTGGCGAAACGCGCAGGGTTGTTGCGTGCAAAAAACTTGGGTGTGATTTCCACGAAAAAAAGCACGATGGCAACGGCAATCGCCAATTCCAACACCACCTGCATCGCTTTGTTGCCTTGTGAGGGGAAAAAGCGTTCCACCAAGCAAAAAACGAGGGCGATAATCGCCACGTTCAACACATTGTAAACGATGATGATAGAGGCGAGCAATTTTTCGGGGTTTTCAACGGGTGGTGGGGCGGTTTCCTTTTCGTGCACGCCGGAATGGGTGTCTTCCGCGCCTTTCTCGCCGAGAGAGAAAAAGGCGATTTCAGAGCCGGAAACGATGGCGTTCAACAGAATAATGACGATGAGCAACGCAAACAACAAGTAGTCCGACGGCAAGGGTGTTGCGGACGTCACGAGCGAAAGCAAGGGCGAATAAGGATCTGGGTCCAAGTGATATAAATTTAGTGAAACAAAAGGGAATGCCTTAAAAGCTGTTTAAATTTTAACGAAATAATTTATTATGGTATTCTCAGCTACTTTTTTCTGCTCTTTCAAGCGTATTTTTCACTTGTCATTCTCGATTTAGCCCGCTAAATCTTCAATTGAAAAGCAAAAAATCCATCTTAAAATAGCGATAAAAAGATGAGCTGTAAAATTTAAACAGCTTCTTAGATTTCCTCTCTAACACATTCCCTGCAAAAATACGATGTTTTACTTAAAAGGGCAAATCGTCGGCACCTGAATTTTCGCTACTCGTAAACGACGTTTCCGGCGTTTCGGGTTTTTCAGCGATGGGGGCTGCGCCGCCACCGGTGCTTTCCGCGCTTTTGCGGTTGAGCAGTTCGAGGTTATCGGCATAAATTTCAGTGATGTACCGTTTGATGCCGTTTTGATCGTCATAAGAACGATTGCGGATTTTTCCCTCGAGGTATATCTGGGAACCTTTCTTCACAAATTTTTCTACGATTTGCGCCAATCCTCGCCAACACACAATGTTGTGCCATTCAGTCCGTTCGGGAACCTGCGTGCCGTTGGCAGCCGTGTAGCCCCTTTCGCTCGTTGCCAACGGAAAGTTCGCTTTCACGTTGTCATTGTCGAAATACTTGATCTCAGGATCTTTGCCTACATTTCCTACTAAAATAACTTTGTTTACCGACATAATTGTATAATTTTGGATTAAAATTTGACTTAACAACAAATGTACGAATAATTTTTTGTTGCGCAATAAGAAACTGTTTAATTTTTATCGAAATATTTTTATACATCGGTTGTGCATTTAGATAAAAACAAATAAAAACTTGATTTTCATATATTTGTGTTTTAATGCCGTCAGGCATTGTAGCTTGGTAGAAAAGGGCGCTTCCCATAAAAACAACGTGCCATCAGGTACGCAACTTTTTGATTATATGTGGTAAACCTACGGCTTGCAAATAAAAAAGGGAATAGAATTTTCTACCGATATAAAATCCCTAACGGGATTAAAAATATGCGAAATACTTATTATCAACAATTTATTTTTATTCCAAAAGTAAAATGGGTTTTATGCAAGCTCTAAATACTTATGAAGCAGTTGCGATACGGGGTATTCCGACAGGCGGTTTTCGGGAATCTTCAAATGGGGGCGAGGCAGTTCTGCCCCTTTATCGGAAAGCGTTACGTGGTAAATAGATGCGTAAATGTTGCGGTGCGAAAGCAGGTGCTTGGTTTGATACGGCAGGCTGAAAACTGGATTCGCAACCTTCGAAAACAACTCTTGGAAGGCTTCGGTTTTTTGCAGCCCCGTTAAATCCATCGGGATTTCGGTTTCGATCAACGGAAATTCGTACAAATTTTCCCAAATGTCTTTTCCCCTGCGTTCGCAAATCCACGTATCGCTATTATATATAATGTGGAAATAGTGAAAATACCGATTTTTTATGCTTGTCCGGGTGGTTTTTACCGGAAATTTTTCCGTTTCTTTCTTTTCGTGGGCAAGGCAGGCTGTCTGCAAGGGGCAGGTGTCGCATTTGGGTTGTTTGGGGGTGCAGACGACAGCCCCCAAGTCCATAATGGCTTGGTTGTGCGCTGCGGCGTGTTGCGGATCGAGGATCGCTTGTGCAGTTTCGGCAAAAAGTTTTTTGCCCCCGCCGGAATTTATCGGCGTGTCGATGGCGAACAAGCGCGACAGCACGCGATAGACGTTGCCGTCCACCACGGCGTAGGGTTGATTGTAGGCGATGGACGCGATGGCGGCGGCGGTATATTCGCCGATGCCCCTCAACGAAAGTATGTCGCCGTGGCTTGTCGGGAATTTCCCGCTGAATTTTTCCTCTATTTGCTTTGCTGCGGCGTGCAAGTTTCTTGCGCGGGAATAGTAGCCGAGCCCTTGCCAAAGCCTCAACACATCGGTTTCGGGCGCGGCGGCGAGCGACGCGGCATCGGGAAACCGCGCGATGAAACGCAGGTAATAATCCGTCCCTTGATTCACGCGCGTTTGTTGCAAAATGATTTCCGACACCCAAATTTTATAGGGTTCGGTTGTTTCCCGCCACGGCAATTCCCGTTTGTTTAGTGAATACCATTGTCGTAAAAGCCGGCTGATGGGGTAATTTTTGCCGTCGTCTTTCGGCGTATTTGTCGATTTCATATACAAAACTACGTTAAAATCATGATATATGAAGAAAAATCGCGAAAAAAATAGAAAATAAGTCGATTTTTATTTTTCAGCTAAAAAAAAAGCTATATATTTGCAGTCCATAAAATTACTCACATAGTATTAATTTAAAAATAAAAGAAAATGACAAAAGCAGACATTGTAAACGAAATTGCAAAAAACACCGGCGTAGATAAGGCATCGGTATTGGCAACAGTAGAATCCTTTATGGACGTAGTAAGGGTTTCTTTATCGAACAAAGAAAACGTGTATTTGAGAGGTTTTGGCAGCTTCATCGTGAAGAAAAGAGCTAAAAAAACGGCACGCAACATCTCTAAAAACACCACCATTATTATCCCTGCACACAGCATTCCGTCGTTCAAACCGGCGAAAACTTTCGTGGCTCAGGTAAAAAAATAAAAAAATAATTGGGTTAATAAAATAGGAGATCAGGAAATGCCAAGTGGTAAAAAGAGAAAAAGGCATAAAATGTCTGTTCACAAAAGGAAAAAAAGACTGAGAAAGAATAGGCACAAGAAGAAGAAGTAAATAGATAGGTCAATATCTTTTCTATCAGAATAGTATAAAGAACAAACTTAACCTGTTTTTCGAAATAATTAAGTTTGTTCTTTGTGTATTTTTTTCGGGGGCACCGTTTGTGAAAACGCCCGGTTTCCCGAAAGACAGATGCCTGAAATAAAAACATTAAAAACAAACATTGTGGAAAGTGAACTTGTCGTAGATGTTCATCCCAAAGAGATTACCATTGCGGTTCTCGAAGACAAGAAACTCGTAGAGCTTCAAAAAGAGGCGCAAGACGCATCTTGTGCGGTTGGGAACATCTATTTGGGCAGGGTTAAAAAATTGATGCCCGCCCTCAACGCTGCATTCGTGGATGTTGGACACAAAAAGGACGCTTTTCTTCACTATTTGGATTTAGGGGTAGAATTCAACTCGATTCTGTACTTTCAGAAACAGTTGGAAGACAAAAAGAGAATCCCGCAAATCGCCAAGCTGAAACTTCAACCCGACATCGAGAAAGGAGGCTCGATTTCCGACGTGCTGAAAGTGGGGCAGGAGGTGCTTGTGCAAATTGCGAAAGAACCTATTTCTACGAAAGGTCCCCGGCTGACTGCCGAGATTTCCTTCGCCGGAAGATTTATGATTCTCATTCCGTTTATCGACCGCGTGTCGGTATCGCAAAAAATCAAGTCGCGTGAGGAACGCGCACGTCTTCGCCAACTCGTTCAAAGTATTAAGCCGAAGAATTACGGCGTGATTATGCGCACCAATTCCGAGGACAAAAGAGTTGCAGAGCTCGACGCAGAGCTCAAATTATTGGTTAAACGATGGGAAGATGCCCGCGAAAAGCTGATGAAAGCTAAAGCCCCCTCGCTCATTTATGAGGAAACGGGGCGCACGGTGGCACTTCTTCGCGACATTTTCAGCCCGTCGTTCGAGCAAATACACGTCAATGACAAAGACGTGTGCAAACAAATTGCCGAGTACGTCAGCGTGATCGCCCCAGGGCGAGAAAACATCGTGAAACTGTATTCGGGGGGATTGCCGGTCCTCGATAATTTCGGCATTACGAAACAGATAAAATCGCTCTTTGGAAGAACCGTTATGTTCAAAAACGGCGCCTACCTGATCATCGAGCACACCGAAGCGTTGCACGTGATAGACGTGAACAGCGGAAACCGCAACAAATCGACACTCGGACAGGAAGACAACGCTTTTGAAGTAAACTCGGCTGCCGCCGAAGAAATCGCCCGCCAACTTCGTTTGAGGGATATGGGGGGGATTATCGTCATCGATTTCATTGACATGAGCAATGGCGAGCACCGCAACAAGCTCGTCTCGAAAATGCAAGAGTTTATGGCGAAGGACAGGGCTAAGCACAACATTCTGCCATTGAGCAAATTCGGGCTGATGCAAATCACGCGACAGCGCGTGCGCCCCGAAATGGAAGTTACCACAAGCGAGGAATGCCCCACCTGCTTTGGGAAAGGAAAGATAAAGTCGTCGATATTGTTTACCGACACGTTGGAAGGCAAAATCGACTATTTGTCCCACAAATTGAAAGTGAAGAAATTTGTCCTGCACATACATCCGTATGTGGCAGCGTATGTTCAGCAGGGTTTGTTTTCGTTGAAGTACAAATGGCGCAGTAAATACGGTGTTGCCTTCAAAGTGATTCCCGATCAGAGTTTGGGATTCCTTCAATACCAATTCTACGACAAAGACGGCAACGAGATAGACCTGAAAGAAGAAATTGAAATGAAATGACACCTGCCGGCTCTATGCCGAGGTGGAAGATACAAAAAACCGGATTGCGACAAACGTGATCCGGTTTCTGTTTTTTTGCTTCACTAAACCCGAAAGGGTTTAAAATGGATACCCCCAATGAAGTGGACATTACAAACGATTGGGGGTAGGATATACACCGATGCACCCGCAACTCCGCCGAGGAGTTGAATTTTTCTAAAAGCTATCGCATCTTTCAAAATTTATCCCCATACAGTTCAATCAGTTTTTTATCCATCCAAGATCCTCGCATATTGCGCGTAATAATTTTACCATCGGGAGATACAAGAACACAGGTTGGAATACCATTAAAGTTGTAAAGTTTTGTAAAGTCTCCTTTAAATCCTTTTAAGTCGGAAACTTGAAGCCAGGGCAATTTTTCTTCTTTCAGCGCTTTAAGCCAATCTTCTTTTTTTTCGTCCAAAGAAACGCCAATAATTTCAAAACCGGCATCGTGATACAGCCTATATACTTCTTTTAAGTGAGGAATGTCGGCTCTACACGGTCCGCACCATGAAGCCCAGAACTCAAGCAAAACATATTTTCCCTTACCCACATATTCCGATAGTTTTACTGGTTTTCCCTCGGGGTCTTCAAAGTCAAAATCGGCATATTTTGCTCCCACAGTCGTCTTTTTGACTTCTGCCGCTCTTTCCGTCAGCTTTTTCCCGGCAGGAGACGCCTGTATTTCGGGGGACAGGGAGGCGGCCAGTTTATCAATTTCATCAACGGAGAACAGGTCAAGGTTGCTTCCTGCCGCATAAACGGCGACCGGACTGTCGGGGTGTTTTTTTACGAAATCTTCAATGAAGGCGTTTCTTTTTTCGGCGGCTTCATCTATTTTCGTTACCAGGGCGATTCCTTCGGGCACGGGTCCAACCTTTTTCCCTGCTCCCGGATTGAGGTAGGCGATGTAGGCGTTGAAGGCATTGCTTCTTTGTCGGTCATAGATTGATTTGCCGTTGAAAAATTCTAGATACAGGTCGTGGGATGCGGAGCCTGTAATATGAGGGTGTGTCAAAAAGAAGATTTTGACACACCCTCTCTTTTTTGTCTCGTTTTTTCAAAAAAGCTCTTAGGCTGCCCATTTTCGTCCGATTTCTCTTTCAACCGGATTTAGAGCAATA
>JAISYO010000002.1 GCA_031269865.1 Dysgonamonadaceae bacterium
ATGTGCTAATGTGCTAATGAAAGCGCACCGTCCTTCATTTTTCATTTTCCATTCTCAATTTTCCATTTTCAATTCAAAAAACGTCTTTCGTCTTTTCGTCTTATTCTGCCAAAAAGTCAGCCCTCAACCCTTGGCAAAGATTTTGAACAACACATAGCAAACGGCGATTTCTATGGACAGGAACCTGAAATCGTCAGCTAAATAATAAATAAAAAAGGATACACAATATGAATTTCAACAATTTTACAATAAAGGCACAAGAAGCCGTAGAGAAGTCAATCGAAATTACACAAGCCCATGAGCAACAAATGATTGAACCTTCGCACCTGCTCAAAGGCGTGATGCAGGTGGGCGAAAACGTCACCCATTTTCTGTTTCAAAAAGCGGGCGTAAACTTGGCTTCGCTCGAATCGGGATTGGACAAGCAAATCGAATCGCTTCCGCACGTTTCGGGCGGCGAGCCGATGCTCAGCCGCGACACCAACGCCGTCCTTCAAAAAGCCGGCGATTTCGCCAGCAAGATGGGCGATCAGTACGTTTCGCTCGAACACATTTTGTTGGGCTTGATCAGCGAAAAAAACTCGGTTTCGGAACTGCTGAAATCGCAGGGCGTTTCCCAAAATCTGTTGGAAACGGCAATCAAAGAGCTTCGCAAGGGCGAGAAAGTTACCAGCCAATCGGCAGAGGATACCTATCAGGCATTGAACAAGTATTCGATCAACCTAACCGAAAAGGCGCGGAACGGCAAGCTCGATCCGGTTATCGGGCGCGACGAGGAAATCCGCCGCGTATTGCAGATTTTGAGCCGCCGCACGAAAAACAACCCGATTCTCATCGGCGAGCCGGGGACGGGCAAAACCGCCATCGCCGAGGGCTTGGCGCACCGCATCGTTCGTGGCGACGTCCCCGAAAATTTGAAGAGCAAGCAGATTTTCTCGCTCGATATGGGCGCACTCATCGCCGGGGCAAAATACAAAGGCGATTTTGAAGAACGCCTAAAATCCGTTGTGAACGAGGTAGTTAAATCGGAAGGGGAAATCATTCTTTTCATCGACGAAATCCATACGCTCGTTGGCGCAGGGAAAAGCGAAGGTGCGATGGACGCCGCCAATATCCTCAAACCGGCGTTGGCGCGGGGCGAACTGCGATCCATCGGGGCTACCACCTTGGACGAGTACCAAAAGTATTTCGAGAAGGACAAGGCGCTCGAACGCCGTTTCCAAACCGTCGTGGTGGACGAACCGAGCGAACCCGATGCGATTTCCATTCTTCGCGGACTGAAAGAGAAATACGAAAACCACCACAAGGTGCGCATCAAAGACGAGGCGATCATCGCTTCCGTACAGCTATCCCGGCGTTACATCACGGATCGTTTTCTGCCTGACAAAGCCATCGACTTGATGGACGAGGCTGCCGCCAAACTGCGGATGGAGGTCGATTCCGTGCCGGAAGAGTTGGACGAAATCATTCGCAAAATCAAGCAGTTGGAAATCGAGCGCGAGGCTATCCGCCGCGAAAACGACGCTTCGAAGGAAGAGCTGTTGAGCAATCAAATCGAGAACCTTAAACAAGAGGAAAGCGAATACAAAGCCAAATGGCAGTCGGAAAAAGAGCTGATCAACAAAATCCAACAAAACAAAATCGACATCGAAGACGCCAAATTCCAAGCCGAAAGAGCTGAACGCGAAGGCGATTACGGAAAGGTGGCAGAATTGCGCTACGGGAAAATAAAGGAAAAGGAAGCCGAAATTGAAGCCCTGAACAAGAAACTGCACGCACAGCAGGGCAATCGCGCAATGATTAAAGAAGAGGTTGATGCAGAGGACATTGCCGATGTGGTTTCGCGATGGACAGGAATCCCGGTAAACAAAATGATGCAAACCGAACGCGAGAAACTACTTTTCCTCGAAGACGAACTGCACAAACGAGTGGTGGGGCAAGACGAAGCCATCGAAGCCGTTTCCGACGCCATTCGCCGCAGCCGCGCCGGGCTGCAAGATCCCAAACGTCCCATCGGCTCGTTTATTTTCCTCGGAACGACAGGCGTAGGCAAAACCGAGTTGGCGAAAGCCTTGGCAGACTACCTTTTCGACGACGAAAATATGATGACGCGCATTGATATGAGCGAATATCAAGAAAAATTCAGCGCGACACGCCTTATCGGTGCGCCCCCGGGATACGTCGGCTATGATGAGGGCGGGCAACTGACGGAAGCCATTCGACGAAAACCCTATTCGGTGGTGCTGTTCGACGAAATTGAGAAGGCGCACCCCGACGTGTTCAACATTTTGTTGCAGGTATTGGACGACGGACGTCTGACGGACAACAAAGGGCGCGTGGTAAACTTCAAAAACGCGATTATCATTATGACTTCGAATATGGGTTCAGCCCTGATTCGCGATAATTTTGAGAAAATCAACGACAAAAACCGCGAGGAAGTCATTGAAAACACCAAAGAGCAAGTGATGGGTATGTTGAAGGCGAGTATCCGCCCCGAATTTCTCAACCGGATAGACGAAATCATTATGTTCGCACCGCTGACCCAAGCCGAAATCGCGCAGATTGTGCGCTTGCAACTGAACGGTATCGAGAAAATGCTGTCGGAAAACGGAATCGAACTGCGCTACACGGACGAAGCCGCGGGCAGCATCGCCAAGGCGGGTTACGATCCCGAATTTGGGGCGCGTCCAGTAAAACGGGTAATCCAACGTAAAGTGCTGAATCAGTTGTCGAAAGATTTGCTCGCGCAAACCGTTGATAAATCGAAGCCAATTATCATAGATGCGGTGGACGACACGGTGTTTTTTAAGAATTGAGGACGATACCAAGCCGTAACTTAAAGGTTGTCGATCACTTATCGAATGACAACCTTTACTTTTATCGGCCGATGATCGGATTCAACCGCCATATTGCCCACGTCGGAATCGTTTACCACTTCCGATAGAAGCACTTCGCAAGTGTCGCCCTTGTTCAGCATCAGGATATAATCAATGCAGGTATTCGGGGCATCGGCAGGAAAAGAGGGAAGGGGCGAAGAGAGCGTAACCCAATCCTCGCGGAACGCCGCCATCGTAGCGGAACCGGGCGTGGAATTGAGATCGCCAGCCAAGAATACAGGTTTGGGGGAAGAGCCGTACAACGACCGGACTTTGTCCGTGATTTCCCGCGCCTGAACCTTGCTGATCGCCGTATCCAAATCGAGATGCGTACACACCACGACATACTTGGCAAATTCCGCGATGAGAAAGGCACGCCGTTCCCTGCCGCTCGTCAGGTAATAAGACGACGACCGGATTATCGAATGCGGGGACGTGATCCCGATCCCGTAACTTCCACCCTGAAAGGGTATCGTACTCGCGTAGCGGTAATTCCAACCCGTAAATTTCGACAGGCGTTTGAGCTGATATACTTTTTTCGTGCGGACAGCCGTGCTGTCCAACTCTTGCAGGGCGACCACGTCGGGGCGCAACGATTGCAACACCTTGGCCACCACGCGGTAATTGCCGTCGGGGTAGGCAGGGTTGTTTTTGAATACCATTAAGTTGTAGGAAACGATGCTCAACGTATCCGCATTGTCCGCCCTGCTTTGAAAAGCAAGAAGCGACAAAAATAATAGGGTGGCTATTTTCTTCATACTATCTTTTCGGGCAAAATTAGGCAATTTTTTTTGTTTTTGCAAGGGCATCGAATCAAAACCCTCGCTTTTTGAAGCGTGAAGCGCAGCTTGCGTAAATGCTATGGTTGTGAACAAAATATCCGAATAGTGTAAAAAACGACAACGGCGCGAAGCGATTCGCTCGTTTCTACATTTCGGCAAAACGCAAAAAAATTTGCTTTTGCGCTCAATTTCCATTACCTTTGCCTACTGAAAATCGTATTTGTACCCTATTTTCAAAAAGCCGCTACCTTAGAAGCTCTTTAAATTTTACAGCTCATCTTTTTTATCGCTATTTTAAGATGGATTTTTTGCTTTTCAGTTGAAGATTTAGCGGGCTGAATCAAGAATTAAAAGTGAAAAAGACACTTAAAAGAGCAGAAAAAAGCAGCTGAGAATCCTTTTAATAAAACATTTCGTTAAAATTTAAACAGCTTCTAAATGTATAAAATTAAAATACTATCGTATGAAAAAAAAGTATTTTCTGCCTGTTTTAATGGCATTGTTTCTTCCCCTGAGCATCGTTGCGCAAGACGTAGTTTCGTGGAAATTCAGTTTAGAGGATAACGGAAACGGCGAAGTGAATTTCGTTGCCCAAGCCACTGTCGAACCCGGTTGGCACGTGTACGACACCAACGTCCCCGACGGTGGTCCCTCCCCCACGACATTGAGCACCGACAAAATTGACGGCGCAACCCCAGTGGGGAATTTCAAAGCCGAAGGACGAAAAGCCCATGTGGAATTTGATCCGAATTTCGATATGAACGTCGGGACTTTCGACGGAACGGTAAAATTTGTGCAACGGTTCAAAATTACCGACAAGGCAAAATTCGTCCTCGAAGGGGACGTCCGCGCACAAGCCTGCAACGATCAGACTTGTACGCCCCCGCTTCCGGTGGATTTTGCGTTCAGCGCAAACAATTTGCCGGCAACCTTGTCCACCGCCGCACCGGTGGCAAAGCCCGAAACGCCGAAAACACCCGAAGCACCAAAAACGGAAACGCCGACTGAAACGGTTGCCGTTCTCGCCGACACCCCGACGCAAACCGCCGATTCCGTCGCCGTTGCAACAACCAACGAAGCCACCGACAAAGAGATACTTTGGACACCCGTCATCGAAGAGCTGAAAGCCTATGGAATGGAAGGAAACGTGGAAGGACGCTCGTTGTGGGCGATTCTTCTCGCAGGGTTCATCGGCGGATTAGTCGCTTTGCTCACGCCCTGCGTCTGGCCTATGATTCCGATGACGGTAAGTTTTTTCCTGAAACGAAATAAATCGGACAGGCAGAAAGCCATCTCGCAAGCCTTGATATATGGCGTGTCCATCATCGTCATCTACGTGTTTTTGGGACTGGTTATCTCTGCAAGTTTCGGGGCGAGCGCACTCAACGATTTATCAACCAACGCCATTTTCAACCTGCTGTTTTTCGCCCTGCTGGTTGTTTTCGCCATCTCGTTCTTCGGGGCTTTTGAAATCGTACTGCCTTCGTCGTGGACAAACAAAATAGACGAAAAAGCCGACAAGACAAGCGGGCTGTTAAGCATCTTCTTTATGGCGTTTACCTTGGCGTTGGTTTCTTTTTCCTGCACCGGTCCGATTATCGGCACCCTGCTGGTGGAAACAGCCGTTTCAGGCAGTTACTTAGGACCTGCCGTGGGGATGTTCGGCTTCGCCTTGGCATTGGCAATCCCCTTCGCACTGTTCGCCATATTCCCGTCGTGGTTGCAAAATATGCCGAAATCGGGGAGCTGGCTCAATTCCGTGAAGGTGGTACTCGGCTTCCTCGAATTGGCGTTAGCCCTGAAATTCTTATCGGTAGCCGATTTAGCTTACAAATGGGGCATTCTCGATCGGGAAGTATTCCTTGTGTTGTGGATCGTCATTTTCGCGCTGCTGGGAATCTACTTGCTCGGAAAACTCAAATTGCCACACGACAGCGACTTGGCGCACGTTTCGGTTACCCGGCTGTTCTTGTCGATTGTTTCCTTCGCCTTCGCGCTGTATATGATTCCCGGATTGTGGGGCGCACCGTTGAAAGCCATCAGCGCCTTTTCGCCCCCGATATACACGCAGGATTTCAACTTGTATAACGGCGTGGTACACGCAAAATTTGACGATTACGAGCTGGGAATGCAATACGCCAAACAAAAAGGCAAGCCGGTGTTGATTGATTTTTCCGGCTTCGGTTGCGTAAACTGTCGCAAGATGGAGGCTTCGGTTTGGACAAACCCCCGCGTAAAGAGCATACTCGAAAACGATTATGTGCTCATCACGCTGATGGTGGACGACAAAACCAAACTTCCCCAACGGATAGAAGTAGATGAAAACGGAAGGAAGACGAAGCTGAAAACCATCGGCGACAAATGGAGTTACCTGCAACGCCACAAATTCGGCGTGAGCGGACAACCCTATTACGTCGCGCTCGACAGCGAAGGGAAACCCATCGCCAAATCGTATGCCTACAACGAGAACGTGGACAAATACATTGAGTTTTTGGAAACGGGCTTGAAGAATTACAAAAAATGATTTCGGATTCCAACTTTCAGATATGACGACTCGCGAACAAAAATTGGAGGCTTTCGGACGGCTGCTCGACATTATGGACGAACTGCGCCTGAAATGCCCTTGGGACAAGGTTCAAACCAACGAAAGCCTGCGTGCCAACACCATCGAGGAAACCTATGAATTGTGCGAGGCGATCCTCAACGGCGACGACGAAGAGATTAAAAAAGAGCTGGGCGATTTATTGTTGCATGTGGTTTTTTACTCGAAAATCGGCGAAGAAAAAGGGGCTTTCGACGTGGGCGACGTGTGCAACCAAATTTCGGAAAAGCTCATTTTCCGCCACCCGCACGTTTTCGGCGAAGCCCAAGCAGATTCGGCTGGAATGGTTGAAAAATCGTGGGAACAAATCAAGCTGAAAGAAAAAGGGGGAAACAAAACCGTGTTGGAAGGCGTTCCCTCGGCACTCCCGTCCATCGTGAAGGCGTACCGCATACAAGACAAGGCGCGTAACGTGGGCTTCGACTGGAACAAGCGCGAAGACGTTTGGAACAAGGTAAGCGAAGAACTTGGCGAGCTGAAAGCCGAAATTGCCCGAATGGACGAGGACAATACCGAAGCCGAGTTTGGCGATCTGCTGTTCAGCATCATCAACGCCGCACGGCTCTACAATGTGAATCCCGATAACGCGCTGGAACGCACCAACCGAAAATTCATCTACCGCTTCAACTATCTGGAAAAGACAGCCAAAGAAAACGGGCGCAAGCTCAAAGATATGACACTGGACGAGATGGAGACGATTTGGCAGGAGGCGAAAAAAGCGAGGGACAGGGATTAAAAAATTAGGATTTTATTAACTTTATATATTATTTTATTCACAACAGTAAGAAACCCGACAAGTTTCTAAAAAAAAATTCGAAGTATGAAAAATTTCAAGACATTATTGTTGGGGCTTTGCATCGTAACATTCACGTGTTCGATTTACGCCCAAAAAAGTGCCACCAAATGGCAGTGGAAAAAGGGAACTATCGTAGTAAAAACCCCCTCACGTCCGGCAGGACAGAAAAGCGTGATCGGGCTGACAACCCCCAAGCTGGAAGTCGTCCGTGTAGGATTTGTGGGCTTGGGTATGCGTGGACCCGGCGCGGTGGAACGTTTCACGCACATACCCGGCATACAGATTGTCGCGCTCTGCGATTATGAGCAGGCACGTGCCGAAAAGTGTCAGGAACACCTGAAAAAAGCGTCTCTGCCCAAGGCGGCCGTTTATTACGGCGAAAAAGGATACGAGGAACTTTGCAAACGCGACGACATTGATTTGGTGTATATTGCCACCGATTGGCTGCGCCATTTCCCAGTGGCGATGTGCGCCATGAAAAACGGCAAGCACGTGGCAATAGAAGTGCCTTCGGCAATGAACCTGAGCGAATGTTGGGATCTCATCAACACGAGCGAGAAAACTCGCAAACATTGCATGATATTGGAAAACTGCTGCTACGACTGGTTTGAAATGAACACCTTGAATATGGCGCAACAAGGCGTATTCGGCGAAATTATCCGCGGGCAAGGTGCTTATATCCACGAATTAAGCCCATTTTGGGATAGTTATTGGAAACAAAGCGGGAACGACAAGCTGGGTTGGCGTTTGGATTACAACCAAAAGCACCGCGGGGACGTATATTCCACCCACGGACTTGGACCGGTGGCGCAAGCCTTCAATATCCATCGAGGCGACCGCATGGTAACGCTGGTGGCGATGGACACCAAATCGTTTATCGGCAAAGACTTGGTGGAACAGCGGACTGGCAAGCAATGCGACAATTTCCGCAACGGCGATCACACAACCACGCTGATTCGCACCGCGAACGGAAAAGTCATCGAGATACAGCACAACGTCATGACACCGCAACCCTACAACCGCCTCTACCAACTTACCGGCACCAAGGGTTTCGCCAACAAGTATCCCATTGAGGGATATGCCCTCGACTCCAAACAATTAACCGCTTCGGGAGTGCAACCGAAGGTGGACAACCTGAACACGCACAGGTTCCTGCCGAAAGAAGAGATGCAGTCGCTCGTGGATAAATATCAACACCCGATATTGAAGAAATACGGCGAGATAGCGAAAGAAGTGGGCGGACACGGAGGTATGGACTTCATTATGGACAGCCGGTTGATCTATTGCCTGCAAAACGGATTGCCCTTGGACTTGGACGTGTATGATTTGGCGGAATGGTGTTCGCTGGCTGAGCTTGGCGAGCTTTCGATGGACAACAATTGCGCCGCCGTGCAGTTCCCCGACTTTACCCGTGGCGAATGGAACGTCGTAAAGGGTTACAAATTTGCATACGCAAGCCCCGAAGATGAGAAAGAAGCGATGGATAAGGCGAAAGCCTTCACAAGCAAGCTGAAAGAACAGGGCGCGGAAGAATGGAACCAGGACGCGCAGAAGTAAGGAAATAGACCTTGTATATAAAACCCACGACGCCCGGCATTATACTCTAATACCGGGCGTCGGGGTTTTTATCTGATAGCCAATGCTAACCGTGTTGAATTGGATTAAAAAGATTCTTTCCAACATACGGCGTATCTTTTGAAAATTGCAATATATTTGAATCACATTGTTGCGAAACCCCAAGTTGCGTTGGGGACAATGCAAGAAGCCCGGCACGTCATAATGCCGGGCTTCATTTGTCTTTGAGTTTATGCAATAAAAAAACGCCCAAAAACCATGTTTTGAACGTCTTTCGTGTACTTTTTCGTGTACTTTTTTTTTATAAAACATTGATTTTCAATGTTGATTGTGGAGTTGGAGGGACTCGAACCCTCGTCCAAACGAGGAAGGAACCTGCTTTCTACATGCTTATCTTCGCCTTGGTTGTCGGGTAAAGGCAAGACCGAAGCCACCAACCTCTACCTTATCTTCTTAGTTTCGGACGGAAGCCGAAGCCTCTTCCGCCCTATCTCCGATTTACCTGCACCGCCATATCGGAACGCTTCGAAGCCACAGCTTCCGGGCGATGTCTTGTCTCGGCACCTGTGCCGAGATTAAGCTAAGGATCTACTATACTTCGATCAAGCAGCAAGAGCGTAATTGTTATTGCCAGTTATTGTTTTGACGTTTGAGATTATAGTGCCAACCGACAACGCACTGCATGCTTACAAACCACTTCTACCCGCTGTCAATACCGGTCAACCCCGTGGGCAAAGCCTCTTCCGCTGAATAGGCGGTGCAAAGATAGTGAAAATTGAGCGCAAAAACAAATTTATTTGCGTTTGCCCAAACGCCATAAAGATACGATAAAACTTTCACGAAAGCCAAAAATAGCCTACATTTGTAACCGAAATACAGGAAAAATGGCATGAACAAAATTGTTTCCAAAGAATTTTTATCCGACAACGTCGTGAAACTTGAAGTTGATGCGCCGTTGATCGCCAAAAGCCGCAAGGCGGGGCATTTCGTGATTGTGCGCGTGGGAAAAAAAGGCGAGCGGGTGCCCTACACCATCGCTTCCGCCGATCCGAAAAAAGGGACGATCACGCTCGTTATTCAGCGCGTGGGGAAATCGTCGCGGAAAGTGTGCGAACTCAACGCGGGGGATTACATTACCGATTTGGTGGGACCCTTAGGCAAAGCCACGCACATTGAAAATTTCGGCACGGTGCTTTGCGCCGGGGGCGGCGTTGGCATCGCGCCCATGCTTCCCATCATCGAAGCCATGAAAAAAGCGGGAAACCGTGTCATCAGCGTATTGGCGGCGCGAAGCAAGGATCTCGTTATCCTTGAAGAGCAAGTCCGCGAAAATTCCGACGAAGTTATCGTCATGACAGACGACGGCAGCTACGGACAAAAAGGGTTGGTAACCGAAGGCGTCGAGCAGGTGCTGCGGCACAAAAAAGTGGATTTGTGTGTAACCATCGGACCTGCCGTCATGATGAAATTCGTGTCGCTAACCACAAAAAAATACGCCGTTCCCACGCTCGCCTCGCTCAACACCATTATGGTGGACGGAACGGGAATGTGCGGCGCGTGTCGCGTTAGCGTGGGCGGAAAAACGAAATTCGTGTGCGTGGACGGACCCGAATTTGACGCCCACCAAGTCGATTTCGATGAGATGCTAATGCGGTTGAAAGCCTATAACTAATGCGATGGCGATGAATTTATTATCTGAAAACTTGAATCTTATGAGCGAACATTTACAGTCCGAACGCGCCCAGCCGTGGCGCGAAGAACTTCGAAAAAGCATAAAAAACAAAGAACGCACCGAATTTCCAAGGGTAAAAATGCCGGAATTGAAGCCCGAAATCCGCAGTCGCAATTATGGGGAAGTCAATATCGGGCTTTCGTTGGAACAGGCGATGGGGGAAGCCCGGCGTTGCCTCGATTGCGTAAGCCCAAGCTGCATAACCGGTTGTCCGGTGGAAATAAACATTCCGAAATTCATCAAGAACATTGAGCGCGGCGAAATTCTCAAAGCCGCCCGCACATTGAAAGAAGCCAGCGCGTTACCTGCCGTCTGCGGGCGTGTTTGCCCACAAGAACGCCAATGCGAGAGCCAATGTTTCTACACGCAAAAATTGAAGAAAGAGGCTGTCGCCATCGGTTATTTGGAACGTTTCGCCGCCGATTTCGAGCGCGAAAGCGAAAACATATCCATTCCCGAAGTCGCCGCACCCAACGGCACGAAAATAGCCGTCGTCGGTTCAGGACCTGCCGGATTGGCTTTCGCCGGCGATATGGCAAAAGCAGGGTACGAGGTTCGGGTTTTCGAGGCTTTGCACGAATTGGGGGGCGTACTTCGCTACGGTATCCCCGAATTTCGTCTGCCCAACGAAATCGTGGACGTGGAAATCGAAGGATTGAAGAAGATGGGGGTAAAATTCGAAACCAACTGCATCATCGGCAAAACCATCTCGCAAGAAGATCTTCGCGCCGACGGCTACCGAGCCATCTTCGTGGGCAGTGGCGCGGGATTGCCCAACTTTATGAACATTCCGGGCGAAAACCTCATCGGCGTGATGTCGTGCAACGAATACCTCACGCGCGTGAACCTGATGCAAGCCGCCGATGACGAAAGCGACACCCCCGTTTACAAAGGCAGGCGCGTTGCCGTCATCGGTGGCGGAAACACCGCGATGGACGCCGTGCGCACCGCCCGCCGTCTGGGTGCGGACGAGGCAACGATTGTTTACCGCCGTTCGGAAGAGGAAATGCCCGCCCGCATCGAGGAAGTGAAACACGCCAAGGAAGAAGGCGTCAAGTTCCTCACGCTGCATAACCCGATTCGCTACGAAGGGAACGAGAAAGGGCAGGTGCAACGTATGTTGTTGCAACGTATGCGGTTGGGCGAACCCGATGCTTCCGGCAGACGAAAACCGGTGGCGGTGGAAGGCGACGAGCTTTGGGTAGATGTCGATGAAGTCATCGTGAGCGTGGGCGTATCGCCCAATCCGCTGATTCCATCGTCGTTTTCGGGATTGGAAGTAACGAAATGGGGGACGATCGTCGTCAATCCCAACACGATGCAATCCGCCGACACGCATATTTTCGCCGGAGGCGACATTGTTCGCGGCGGCGCAACCGTTATCCTCGCTATGGGCGACGGACGCCGCGCCGCCAAAGCGATGAACGAGTTTTTGAAATCGGGGACGGTAGGTTAGAGAAAAATAAACCTTGTCGCGATTCTTTTGTCATAAATAGAAATTATGCCCAAAAACAAAATGAAAAATAGTATTTTATTCGCCGCCTGCCTTTTATCGGCAGTTTTTCGTGCAAATGCGCAGTTTCAGCAACCGGTGGACAATGCCGTGCAGCTTTCGGATAAATTCGATGCGCAGGAGGGGCTCCTCACTTTCTATGGGGAAAACAGGGATTTTTGTCCTTACTACCTATCCATCAACTTCAAGGATTACACCAATTTTAGGGGCATGATCGGCTCGCGGACAATTATCGCCAATCCGGGCAAGCAATCGCTGTTGTCTTACAGCTTGGAAGACAAGACAAAAGCGTGGAACTACCGATATTCGTACCTCATGTTCAGAGGCAATCCGAGGAGTAAAATAAACATCGACTTCTCGTATGCCCTGCCCACCGCCGAAGGCACAACAGCGATAATGGCAAGGACGGCGGAAAATAGGGACGGCTACCAACTTTCGTTTGAAGTGATGTCGGACACGGTTTACGCTTGTCGCGGAGGAATCATGTGCAACGACGACTTGCGGGATCACACGGCAAAAGGGTATAAGAATTTCGATACCGGGCGTTCCATGACTCAAGTCACGCTGTATCACAACGACGGCTCTTTCGGCGAGTATGTTTTCAAAGGAAAATCGCTCGTCTATCCCGGACAGCGCGTAAAGATGGGGCAAGCGATCGGCGTTATCGAATCAATGCTTGACAACTATTTCGTCAATTTTTCAGCCTATTTTTTGGACAAAAACAAAGTGGGCGACAGCAAAGTGGGGAACAAACACACCCATTTCCGCCCGTTTTTTCAAACCGCCAACGCAGGAAAATTGCGTTTGGAAAGGGAACGAGAATACGTTTGCGAACTTAGCGACGAAATGTTGATGCAGGACATGAGCAAAAAAGAGCAGAAGAAATTCCTGAAAGCAAAATCGGAAAAACGATGAAAAAACAGCTATTCGTCTTCCTTTGTTTCGGTTGGTTGATGGCGATAAACACATTCGCGCAGAAAGATATACGCTTTATCAACACGGAAAAATTGCTTAGCCCAAAAGAAGAAATCGCACTCGGAAAAGCCATTCGCTACGAAGCCGATTTTTTCAACCGCCTTTTCCCCGAAAAAACGGTAAACATCGCCGATATAAAATTTACCGTCGTAACCGGTTTTGCCGATCTCATGAATATGCAACTGCAAATCGGAAGCACGGCGCACATCTCTTCCGGCTTTTTCAGACCGATGGACAGTTTGTTGGTTGTCCTCAAAACGAAAAAGACGCCTTCCGCCCAATTCTTATCGACTTGCTACCACGAGATGGCTCACGCTTTTTTATCGCTTCACGCCGGAAAAAGCTACCTGCCGCCGTGGTTCAACGAGGGGCTTGCCGTGTATTTGGAACGTATGTCTTTTGAAAAATCGAAAATCGCCCACCAAGTGGACGAAACCAAAATCAAGCGCGTGAAAACGCTGATTGAACTTCGCGATTTGTACCTGTTGGAATTTGCGGATTGGGACTATCCCCAATTTTCGACTGAATCTTTCTCGCAGGAAAATTACGGCTATTGTGTCGGTTACTGCATGGTTTATTTTTTGATGCAGAAAGACGAGGACAACGCGATTGAAATTTTCCGCGATCTCATTGGTAAACGCTCGTCCATCAAAACATTCAACCGATATTATCCGGGAGGTTTTGCTCAGTTTGAAAAGGAGTTTGTGGAATATTTCGGGAAGGATAAATGATTGGACGGTTGGGCGTTCAGACGTTTTTGGACGGTTGGGCGTTTGGATGTTCGAAACAATGTGCAAATTTGCTATTGAAGGGCTACGCTGTCCTTTCGTCTTTTTGTCTTTAAAATCCTTATCGTACTCCTTAAAGTCCTTTTTTTCTAACGCCAAAAACAAGAGGATTCCGCGTCAGGCGCGGAATGACGGCGCACCCCAACGTCTTTTTGCCCTTTGTCTTTTTGTCGGCAAAAAAAAACGCGCCAGAAAAAATTTCCTGCCGCGTTTTTCAATGATTATCTTTTGTAATTATTCTTCGATGAGTTCCTGCATCAGGCTTACGCGCCGATTGGCATTCATTTTCTCGAAATCTTCTTTCGTGCCGACGATGAGTTTTTCAAATTCACGTTGTCCTGTTCCAGCAGGAATCAGGTGTCCGCAAATCACATTCTCTTTCAGCCCTTCCAAGTGATCCACTTTTCCGTTGATGGCTGCATCGTTCAACACTTTTGTCGTTTCTTGGAATGAAGCAGCCGACATAAAGCTCTTGGTTTGCAACGCGGCGCGAGTGATACCCTGCAACACCTGATTGGCTGTTGCGGGAACGGCATCGCGTGCCTCTACCAATTTCGAGTCGCGGCGTTTGAGCGAGCTGTTCTCGTCGCGCAGTTTGCGGACGGTAACAATTTGTCCCCGCTCGAAAATCTGCGAGTCGCCGGCATCTACAATCACTTTCTTGTCCCAGATACGATCGTTTTCTTCCATAATCTCGTGCTTGTCCACCAACTGCTGTTCGAGGAAGCGCGTATCGCCCGGATCAACCACCTCAACCTTGCGCATCATCTGCCGCACGATCACTTCGAAGTGTTTATCGTTGATTTTCACGCCCTGCAAGCGATATACGTCCTGCACTTCGTTCACGATATACTCTTGAACAGCCGTCGGTCCCATAATCGCCAGGATGTCCGACGGGGTAATGGCACCGTCCGAAAGCGGCATTCCGGCACGGATATAGTCGTTTTCCTGCACCAAAATCTGCTTCGACAACGGAACGAGGTATTTTTTCATTTCGCCCGTTTTCGACGTGATGGAAATCTCTTGATTTCCGCGCTTGATTTTACCAAACGACACTTCGCCGTCGATTTCGGCAACGACTGCCGGATTCGACGGGTTACGCGCTTCAAAAAGTTCGGTAACACGCGGAAGTCCACCCGTAATATCGCCCGCTTTTCCAACGGCACGCGGTATCTTAACCAATATGTCGCCAGCCTGAATAGTGTCCCCCTCGCCTTTCACGATGTGGGCGCCCAGCGGAAGCGTGTAGGTGCGCAAGATGTCGCCGTCGCCATTGAAAATGTGCGCCGACGGCGCTTTCGTTTTATCACGCGACTCGATGATGATTTTTTCCTTCAAACCGGTTTGTTCGTCCGATTCTATCTTGTAGGTAACGTTTTCAATGAAATTTTCAAACTGTATCGTTCCGGTGGCTTCCGAAATAATCACGGCGTTGAACGGATCCCATTCGCAAATCAAATCGCCCTTTTTCACTTTGTCTTTATCGTTGAAATAGAGCTTGGAACCGTAGGGCACATTGTGCACCAGCAACACGATTTTTGTGTTCGGATCCACGATGCGCATTTCCACCAAGCGGCTCACGACAACCTTCACGCTCCTGCCTTCGGCATCGGAAGCCTCAACGAAACGCAACTCGTCAAATTCCAGCACGCCATCGTATTTGGTTACGATGCTGTTTTCGGCTGCGATATTCGAAGCGATACCCCCGACGTGGAAAGTACGGAGCGTGAGCTGCGTACCCGGCTCGCCGATGGATTGCGCCGCGATAACCCCAACCGACTCGCCTTTCTGAACCAGCTGTCCGGTGGCGAGGTTGCGTCCGTAGCACTTGGCGCAAACGCCGTGGCGCGATTCGCAAGTCAAAACCGAACGGATTTCCACGCGCTCGATGGGCGATTCCTCTATCTTTCTGGCAATGTCTTCGGTTATTTCCTCGCCCGAACTTACCAAGATTTCCCCAGTAATGGGGTGCTGCACGTCGTGTACCGACACACGCCCAAGGATACGCTCGTACAACGAGGCGATGACTTCGTCGTTATTCTTAATGTCTGTCGCAATCAATCCGCGCAGGGTGCCGCAATCTTCTTCGTTGATGATGACGTCTTGCGAAACGTCCACCAGACGGCGCGTCAAATATCCGGCGTCCGCCGTTTTCAACGCGGTGTCGGCAAGCCCTTTACGCGCACCGTGCGTCGAGATGAAGTATTCCAACACCGACAAGCCTTCCTTGAAATTGGAAAGAATCGGGTTTTCGATGATTTGCGCACCTTCCGCGCCGCTCTTTTGCGGTTTCGCCATCAAGCCGCGCATACCGGACAACTGACGAATCTGTTCGCGAGAACCACGAGCGCCGGAATCCAGCATCATATAAACCGAGTTGAAGCCCTTGTCGTCTTCCGAAAGTTGTTTCATCAAAATGTTCGACAACTTGGAATTGATGTGCGTCCACGTGTCGATGATTTGGTTGTAACGTTCGTTGTACGTGATGAAACCCATATTGTAGTTGTCCATAATCTGTTCCACTTCCGCATAACCTTCGTTGATCAACGTTTCTTTTTCCTTCGGGATAATCACGTCTTCCAAATTGAAGGACAGTCCGCCCTTGAACGCCATTTTGTATCCGAGATCTTTGATGTCGTCGAGATATTGCGCAGTGCGGGCGACGCCGCAAGTCTTTATCACTTTGCTGATGATGTCGCGAAGCGATTTTTTGGATAGCAGCTCGTTCACATAACCCACTTCTTTGGGGATATATTCGTTTGTGATGACACGCCCGACGGTTGTTTCGTGCATTTTGCGGATAGGGTTTCCTTCGCCGTCCACGTCGTCCACGATCACTTTCACGAGCGCGTGAATATCCACCCGTCCTTCGTTGTATGCGATGATGGCTTCTTCCTCGCCATAGAAAGTCATGCCTTCGCCTTTCGCGCCCGGACGGATTTTCGTGATGTAATACAATCCGAGCACCATATCCTGCGAAGGAACGGTAATCGGCGCGCCGTTGGCGGGGTTCAATATATTGTGCGAAGCAAGCATCAACAGTTGCGCTTCCAAAATAGCCTCGTTCCCCAAGGGAAGGTGGACAGCCATCTGATCGCCGTCGAAGTCGGCATTGAACGCCGTACACGATAGCGGGTGCAACTGAATAGCCTTTCCTTCGATCAGTTTCGGCTGAAAAGCCTGAATACCGAGCCTATGCAGTGTCGGGGCGCGGTTGAGCAACACGGGGTGTCCCTTCATCACGTATTCCAAAATATCGTAAACCACCGGTTCTTTGCGATCGACGATTTTTTTGGCTGACTTCACGGTTTTCACAATGCCCCTTTCGATGAGCTTGCGGATAATGAAGGGTTTATAGAGTTCGGCAGCCATATCTTTCGGCAAACCGCATTCGTGCATTTTCAGTTCGGGACCCACCACGATAACCGAACGCGCGGAATAGTCCACACGTTTACCGAGAAGGTTCTGACGGAAACGTCCCTGCTTCCCTTTCAAACTGTCGGAAAGCGATTTCAACGGACGGTTCGACTCTGTTTTGATGGCGCTCGACTTGCGTGAGTTATCAAACAGAGAATCAACAGCTTCCTGCAACATGCGTTTTTCGTTGCGCAGAATCACGTCCGGTGCTTTGATGTCTATCAAGCGTTTCAGGCGGTTGTTGCGAATGATGACACGGCGGTAGAGATCGTTCAAATCCGATGTGGCGAAACGTCCGCCGTCCAAGGGCACCAAGGGGCGCAAATCGGGCGGAATAACCGGTACCACCTTCATTATCATCCATTCCGGCTTGTTGATGTTCTTCGAACCGCGGAAAGCCTCTATCACTTGCAACTGCTTCAACGCTTCGTTTTTGCGCTGCTGCGAAGTATCGGTGCTTGCGCGGTGGCGAAGTTGGTTCGCCAACGAATCGAGGTTGAGGCGTTGCAACAAATCCAAAATGCCTTCGGCACCCATTTTCGCGATGAATTTGTTGGGATCGCTATCGTCCAGCATCTGATTTTCTTTCGGAAGCATATCGAGGAAATTGAGGTATTCGTCCTCAGTCAGCAAATCCCTTTCTGCCACCTTCTCGCCCAAGACACCCGACTGAATAACCACGTATCTTTCGTAATAAATGATGGAATCGAGTTTCTTTGTGGGAATCCCCAACAGATAACCTATCTTGTTCGGCAACGAGCGGAAATACCAGATGTGTGCTACCGGAACAACGAGGTGGATATGCCCCGTGCGCTCGCGGCGAACCTTTTTCTCGGTTACTTCCACGCCGCAACGATCGCAGACGATGCCTTTGTAGCGTATCCTTTTGTATTTTCCGCAGTGACATTCGTAATCTTTCACGGGACCGAAAATACGCTCGCAGAACAACCCGTCACGTTCGGGTTTGTAGGTGCGGTAGTTAATGGTTTCCGGTTTCAACACTTCCCCGAATGAATTTTCCAAAATTTCTTCGGGCGATGCCAGACTTATCGTAATTTTCGAGAAGTTGCTCTTTACTTTATTGTCTTTTCTGAACGCCATATACTTTTTCCTTGAAAGCCGCAGGCTGTTGCCCTTGGCTTATTTGCTGTTATTTTGAGAATTGTTATAGCCCGAATGTCCGATGGCGAAACGCCAAATGACATTCGACATAATGTAGTGTTAATCGAGCGTAACGCTCAATCCCAAACCTTTCAGTTCGTGAAGCAACACGTTGAGCGATTCGGGGATACCCAGCTGAGGCATTACCTCGCCTTTCACAATCGCTTCGTAAGCTTTCGAACGACCAACCACGTCGTCGGACTTGATGGTAAGGATTTCCTGCAAGATGTGGGCTGCGCCGAATGCTTCGAGCGCCCAAACTTCCATTTCCCCAAAACGCTGTCCGCCAAATTGTGCCTTACCACCCAAGGGCTGTTGCGTGATGAGCGAGTATGGCCCGATGGAACGTGCGTGCATTTTGTCTTCCACCATATGTCCGAGTTTGAGCATATAGATGATGCCCACGGTTGCCGTTTGATCGAAAGGCTCGCCGGTTCCGCCGTCGAACAAGTGCGTTTTGCCGTAACGCGGCACACCTGCCTTGTCCGTCCACTCGTTCAGATCGTCCAGCGACGCCCCGTCGAAAATCGGCGTGGCGAAACGATGTCCGAGTTCTTTCCCTGCCCAACCGAGCACGGTTTCGAAAATCTGTCCGAGGTTCATACGCGAAGGCACGCCCAGCGGGTTCAACACAATGTCCACCGGGGTTCCATCGGCAAGGAAGGGCATATCTTCTTCGCGAACGATTTTCGACACGATACCTTTGTTACCGTGACGCCCAGCCATTTTATCCCCCACCTGAATCTTGCGCTTTTTCGCAACGTAAACCTTTGCGATTTGCATAATTCCAGAGGGAAGCTCGTCGCCGATAGTCAAATCGAAACGTTTGCGTTTCAATTCGGCATCGAGTTCTTTGTACTTGCGCAGGTAGTTGATGACGGTTGTGCGAATCAAATCGTTTTTGTGCGTGTCGGTTGTCCATTTGCTCAACTGAATAGACTGATAATCAATATCATTGAGTATGCTCGCCGTAAATTTAGCACCTTTGGGCACCACGTCTATATTGGTGTAATCTTTTACTCCGATTGATGTTTTGCCATCGGTAAGCACTTCGAGTTTCTCAATCAATACTTTTCGCAGTTCGTCCATTTTGGCTTCGTACTTTTCTTCCAATTTCGGAAGCAGGGCTTTGTTGGACAGTTTGCTCTTTCCTTTCTTCGCGGCTTTCGAGAACAGGCTTGTTCCGATAACCACACCTTTCAGCGACGGCGATGCCTTCAACGAAGCATCTTTCACGTCGCCAGCCTTATCGCCGAAAATGGCGCGAAGCAATTTTTCTTCCGGCGACGGATCGGATTCACCTTTCGGCGTGATTTTACCGATGAGTATGTCGCCCGGCTGAATGCGTGCGCCCACGCGAACAATGCCTCTCTCGTCGAGATCTTTGGTGGCTTCTTCGCTCACGTTCGGAATATCGGAAGTAAGCTCTTCCATTCCGCGTTTCGTTTCGCGAACTTCCAACGCAAATTCTTCCACGTGAACCGAAGTGAAGATGTCTTCGCGAACCATACGTTCGTTCAACACGATGGCGTCCTCGAAATTGTAACCTTTCCACGGCATAAACGCCACTTTCAAGTTCTTCCCGATCGCCAATTCCCCATTTTCGGTTGCGTAACCTTCGGTAAGTATCTCGCCTGCGGTTACTTTTTGTCCGGTTTTGCAAGTCGGACGCAAGTCGATGGTTGTATTTTGGTTGGTTTTACGGAATTTCGGAATGGTGTATGTTTTTACCGCATCGTCGAAACTCGTAAATTCCTCGTCCTCTGTACGGTTGTATTTGATCTTTATCGTCGTGGCATCAACGTAAATCACTTCGCCTTCGCCTTCAGCCTGAATTTGGGTGCGCGAATCTTTGATCAACTGCCCTTCGATACCTGTCCCCACAATGGGTGCTTCGCTGCGCATCAAGGGTACGGCTTGCCGCATCATATTCGATCCCATCAGGGCACGGTTGGCGTCGTCGTGTTCGAGGAAGGGGATCAGCGAAGCGGCGATAGAGGCGATTTGCATCGGCGAAACGTCCATCAGCTGCACGTCTTCCGGCGAAACCACCGGATAATCGGCTTCTTCGCGGGCTTTCACACGCGACAAGATGAATTTCCCATCGTTGTCCAGCGGTGCGTTTCCCTGCGCGATAATCTGGCCTTCTTCTTCTTCGGCTGCCATATAAACCACGTCGTCGCTCACTTTTCCGCCCTCAACCTTGCGGTAAGGCGTTTCGATGAAGCCTAGACCGTTGATTTTCGCATATACGCAGAGCGAAGAGATAAGCCCGATGTTGGGACCTTCCGGCGTTTCAATCGGGCAGAGGCGTCCGTAGTGCGTGTAATGCACGTCGCGCACCTCAAACCCTGCGCGTTCGCGCGAAAGTCCGCCGGGACCCAGAGCCGAGAGACGGCGTTTGTGCGTGATTTCCGCCAAGGGGTTCGTCTGATCCATAAACTGCGACAAAGCGTTGGTGCCGAAGAAGGTATTGATGACGGACGAAATGGTTTTCGCGTTGATCAAGTCTATCGGGGTAAACACTTCGTTGTCGCGCACGTTCATACGCTCGCGAATGATACGCGCCATGCGGCTCAAACCTACGCCGAATTGGTTGTAGAGTTGTTCCCCGACGGTACGCACGCGGCGGTTCGAGAGGTGGTCTATATCATCAACGATAGCCTTCGAGTTGATAAGCTCGATCAGGTATTTGATAATCTCAATGATGTCCTCTTTTGTCAGCACGCGAATGCTCTCTTCAATATCGAGATTCAATTTTTTGTTGATCCTGTAACGTCCCACGTCGCCCAAATCGTATCTCTTTTCAGAGAAGAAAAGGTTGTTGATAACCTCTCTTGCGCTTGCGTCGTCAGCTGGTTCAGCACTACGGATTTGGCGGTAGATGTAGCGGATTGCGTCAATTTCCGTATTGCTCGGATCTTTCTGCAACGTATTGTATATGATGGAGTAATCCGATGCGTTTGCCGATTCTTTGTGCAGGAGGATTGACGAAACGCCCAGTTCAAGGATTTCATCTATGTGCTCTTGTTCGAGAACGGTTTCGCGCTCAATGATTATCTCGTTTCTTTCAATGGAAGTTACCTCGCCGGTATCTTCGTCCACGAAATCTTCCATCCACGATTTCAACACACGCGCCGCGAGTTTGCGTCCAAGCACCTTTTTCTGATTGGCTTTGGAAATTTTTACCTCTTCCGCCAAATCGAAAATTTCAAGGATATCCTTGTCGCCTTCGAAGCCGATGGCTCGGAGCAGC
>JAISYO010000058.1 GCA_031269865.1 Dysgonamonadaceae bacterium
TGTTTTCTTCCGCACGGCGGACCAAATAGGGCCTCATCGTGCGCACTTCGCCATAAGGCACGTATTTTACCACGTTGTAACCCCTTTCGGCGAGGTTGTAGGTAATGTGATCGCTCATACCGTAGAGTTGGGCGAAAAAGATGTTCCGATGATCTTTCGGTAGTCCTTTTTCTTCGATGAGCGAAGCCAACAGTTTGGAACTGTCCTCGTTGTGCGTAGCCACCATAAACGCGATGTCTTCTGCGTTATCGACGAAATAGCGGATAATTTCATCGAAATCGCGATCGGTAGCCGCCTTGTCGGGTTGAATGGGGGAAGGGTAATCCAGTTGCGCCGCCCGCGCACGTTCTTTTTCCATATATGCCCCGCGCACGATTTTCAACCCGAATTTGAATTGCTTTTCACGGGCTATTTTGTGGTGGGCTTTGATGCGCTCGATGCTGTCGTGGCGGTACATTTGGTAGGTGTTTTGCACGATGGCTTTTTCCTTGTTGTATTTTTCCATCATTTCCAACACGATGTCGTCCAGCACGGGTTGTATCCACGTTTCTTCGGCGTCGATCAGCACCGGGACGTCATGTTCGTGTCCCGATTTGAAAATGGCATCGACACGGTTGCGGACGCGTTCGTAGTCCAATTTTTCCTCGTCAGTCAGTGGTTCGCCGTTGCTCACTTTGTCGAGCAATTCAAAACGTCCCACCCCTGTAATTTTGAATGCGCTGAACGGTATGTGCTTGTTGTCGTGCGCTTCCTCAATCGTGCGAATGATTTCCTTTGCCGTGCTGTCGAAAAGGGCGTTGTCTTCTTCGCCTTCCACGGCGAAATCGAGAATCGAACCCACGTTCCGTTCCGCCAGCTTGTTCACTGTCGCCACGCAGTCGTTGATGGACGTTCCCCCCACAAAGTGTTTGTAGATGGTTGCCTTGATAAACCATTCGATCGGGAAATGGATGGCGAACGCGAAATTTACCAACCGTTCCCCGGTTTTCACGAGTTTGGCGTTGTTCATCACGTTGAAAAGAAGGTAGGTTTCCCGTAAATCGCGCTTGGCTTTGCTTTGGAAAGCAATTTCGGAATTGGAAAAGTCAATGGGTGTGGTTTTATTGATACTCATCTCTCTCTTATTGATTATATTAGTTTTAAGTGGTTAATTTTTTCGAAACGGCAATTTCGTTACTTCGGCTTTCAAGTTTCGTTCCCTGATTTTGATGAAGATTTCCGTTCCCGCCTTGGCGTATTCGGGTTGCACATAGCCCAGCCCGATACCCACTTTCAACACGGGCGACATTGTGCCGGAAGTAACGTGTCCGATGCTTTCGCCTTCGGCGTTCACGATTTCGTAGCCGTGGCGTGGAATGCCCCTGTCGATCATCGTGAATCCGCACAACCTGCGGGGGATACCCTTGATTTTTTCCGCCTCGATGATTTCTCGTCCCACGAAATTGTTACCGTCCACCAATTTCGTTATCCAACCCAAACCGGCTTGCAGGGGCGTGGTGCTGTCGTCGATGTCGTTACCGTAGAGGCAGAAACCCATTTCCAAACGCAATGTGTCGCGTGCGCCCAAGCCGATGGGCTTGATGCCAAATTCCGCGCCAGCCTCAAAAACCGCGTCCCAAATGCGGCTGCCGTATTCGGGATAGAAGTAGAGTTCGAAGCCACCTGCCCCGGTGTAGCCCGTGTTGGAAATGATCACGTTGTCCACCCCTGCCAATTTTCCTGTCGTGAAGGTGTAGTAGGGGATAGCCGATAAATCGATGTCGGTTAGTTTTTGCAGCGTATCCAAGGCTTTCTGTCCTTGTATGGCTAACTGCGCGGTGTGATCGGAAGCGTTTTCGAGTTCCGCGCCCATCGTGTTTTGTTTGACGCACCACGCCCAGTCCTTCTCGATATTGGCGGCGTTTACCACCAGCATATATTTTTCCGGTTCGTAGCTGTACAGCAGGAAATCGTCGATGATGCCCCCGTTTTCGTTCACGAAACAGGTGTATTGGATTTTCCCCGGCGTGAGTGCCGATGCGTCGTTGCTGCTGATTTTCTGCACGAAATCGAAAGCTTTCGCACCTTTTACCCAAAATTCGCCCATATGCGACACGTCGAACACGCCAACGGAATTGATGACTGCGAGGTGCTCGTCGATAATGCCCGAATACTCGATGGGCATATTGTATCCTGCAAATTCGTGCATTTTTGCCCCGAGGGCGATGTGGGTGTCAGTGAAAGGAGTTTTTTTCATACGATTATTCTGTTTTTGTATGCTGATTTTTTTTTTGATGTTCCAATCGGGTTTTATTCCTCCGCCCCGTAATCTTTCGCCACCAATTCAACGATTTTCACGATGACGCCCATCGCCTTTTCCATCGACGGAATGGGCAGGAACTCGTAACGTCCGTGAAAATTCAAGCTCCCGGTGAAAATGTTGGGGCAGGGCAAGCCCATAAACGAGAGGCGTGCGCCGTCCGTTCCGCCGCGAATGGGTTTCACGTTGGGTGTCAGCCCGACGGCTTCCATCGCGCGAAAAGCGTAATCGACAATGTACTTCACGGGTTCCACTTTTTCGCGCATATTGTAGTATTGATCGCGGATTTCGAGTTTCAGGCGATCGCCGTAGCGGTTGTTCAGGGAAGCCACGGCTTCTTGCATCTGATTTTTGCGGTTCTCGAAAATATCGCGATCGTGATCGCGGATAATGTACGAGATGCTCGCCTTGTCCACCGTGCCGTTGATGCCGATCAGGTGGAAAAAGCCCTCGTATTTCTCGGTGCATTCGGGACGTTCGTCCGCCGGAAGCATCGCCGCCAATTCGTTGGCGACGTGCAGGGCGTTTATCATTTTGTTTTTGGCGTATCCGGGGTGTACGTTCCGCCCTTGAATCGTGATTTTGGCAGAGGCGGCATTGAAATTCTCGTATTCCAATTCGCCCACTTCGCTTCCGTCCATCGTGTAAGCCCATTCCGCGCCGAATTTTTCCACGTCGAAATGATCGGTGCCGCGCCCGATTTCTTCATCGGGGGTAAAGCCGATGCGGATTTTGCCGTGTTCGATTTCGGGGTGATCGATGAGGTATTGGACGGCGTTTATGATTTCGGCGATGCCTGCTTTGTCGTCCGCGCCGAGCAGGGTGGTGCCGTCGGTAACGATAAGATCTTCGCCGATGTGATTGAGCAGTTCGGGAAAATCGGACGGGGACGACACGATTTGTTGCGCTTCGTTGAGAACGATGTCTTTGCCGTCGTAATTTTTCACGATGCGCGGGTTCACGTTTTCCCCCTTCATATCGGGGCTTGTGTCGAAATGCGCAATGAACCCTATCGTGGGTATTTTTTTGTTGGTGTTGGCGGGAAGGCTCGCCATCAGATAGCAGTTGTTGTCCAGCGAAATATCGCTCAGCCCCATCTCAATGATTTCGTGTTCCACCTCTTTCGCCAGATTAAATTGTTTCTGCGTACTCGGTGTCTGCGACGAATTTTCGTCGGACTGCGTATCTATTTTCACATATTTGATGAATCGATCTACCACATTCATACCAATCGGTGTTTAAATTTTTTTGGGGAAGAAACATATACCGGTGCAAAGATAATGAAAGTTGAGCGCAAAAAACAAACTTGTTTGATTTTTTGCCGAAACGCATCTTATCTGATACAAAAGTAAGAAAAGGATGGCGAACCAAAAAATCTATATCATCTGTTTTGCGGCATCAAAAAAATGTTGTATCTTTGCAGCCGGGTAAGTCCTATACGGTCAGCTCCCATTGAATCCCCCAGGTCTTGACCGAAGCAAGGGTATTTGGTTGTAGCGACGCGATATAGTAAGCTTACCCTTTTTTTGTTTTCTTTGCGGGTAACAAGTTTTTCCTAAAATAGTAGAAAAAATTTTTTGTGGAAAAAAATAAAATAACTACCTTTGTGTTCGTACACAACGCTAAAAGAAATTTTATATGAAAAAAATTGAACTTCTATTTTGTGGATTGTTGTTGTCGTTCGTGGTGGCGGCACAAAACAATCGTCCCGATCCTCAGCCCGCGCCCGACACCTACGAAAAATTCAAGGTGGGTATGGCGGGTTACACCTTCGCGAATTTCGATTTGGACAAGACATTGGAAACCTTGGAAAAATGCGATGTCAAATATCTCTGCATCAAAGATTTCCATCTTCCATTGAACAGCACGGAAGAACAGATTGCCGCGTTTCACGCCAAACTGAAAGCGAAAGGAATTACAGGTTATGCCGTAGGTCCCATTTATATGTACACGGAAGCCGATGTCGATCGCGCTTTCGAATATGCACGTAAAGTAGGAGTTGATCTTATTGTGGGCGTTCCTTTGCAGAATTTGCTGCCTTATGTGGACAAAAAAGTGAAAGAATATGATTTCAAGTATGCTATTCACTTGCATGGTCCCGATATGCCCGACAAATATCCCGATGCCGAAGATGTTTGGAATCATGTGAAGGATCTCGATCCGCGCATCGGTATGTGCCTCGACATTGGACACGATACCCGTAACGGGAAAAATCCCGTAGCCGATTTAAAGAAATACCACAAGCGCGTGTTCGATATGCACATAAAAGACGTAACCGCACCCACGAAACAGGGTTATTCGGTGGAAATAGGGCGTGGAATCATCGACTTTCCCGCCTTGGTAAAGATGCTTCGCAAAGTGGGTTACGATGGCAAATGCAGCCTCGAACACGAGCGCAACATGAAAGATCCCTTCATCGGGATTGCCGAATCCATCGGTTACTTCCGCGGGGTAATCGCCACGACGAGCGGACGGAAGAAATAAAGAAATAAGACGTTTCTAAGGAAAGGATTGGACGAATCAAAAAAAGTTCAATCCTTTTTTATTACCTTTGCGCAAAGAAAAAACAGTCAGACAAAAAGATATGCTTACCATTATCATCATCGCCCTCACGTGCGTCGTCTCGGTTTGGGCATTCGGCAACAGAGATTTAATGAACAGGTTGGTTTTCTTCCCCCCGGCTGTCGGGGCAGGGCAGTGGTACCGACTCTTCTCTTACGGCATACTGCACGCCAACTATACGCATCTGTTTTTCAATATGTTCACGTTTTATCTGTTTGGCACTTACGTGGAAGAGGCTTGCATTTTCTCTTTGGGAAGTCAGACGGGGGCTGTTTGTTATTTGCTGCTATACCTGACGGCTTTGCCGATTTCCATATTGCCGTCGTATTACGGACACCGTAGCGATACTTCCTATTATGGCGTGGGTGCTTCCGGTGCGGTTTCGGCTGTCGTTTTCGCTTATGTGCTGGTTAACCCGATGAATTTTATGGGTGTAATGTTCATTCCGATTATGATGCCGGCTTTTTTGTTCGCGATTATTTTTGTTGCCGTTTCGGTGTATCTCGATAAGAATTATCCCTGCGGAATCAATCATTTGGCGCATATCGCTGGGGGAATTTACGGCTTGGTTTACATGGTATTGGCGTTTTTCGCGCTGATTGGTTTCAATCTTGTCGCCCGATTTTTCAGCCTGATAAAAGTGGATTCCATCGGCGACTTGATTCATTTTGGGTTTTAGAAGCGGTTTTAGAAGCTGTTTAAATTTTAACGAAATGTTTTATTAAAAGTATTCTCAGCTACTTTTTTCTGCTCTTTCAAGCGTCTTTTTCACTTCTCACTCTTGATTTAGCCCGCTAAATCTGCAAATGAAAAGCAAAAAATCCATCTTAAAATAGCTATAAAAAAGATGAGCTGTAAAATTTAAACAGCTTCTAAATTTTATCGAAATATTTTACCTCATTGTCTTTTACGGACAACGCATCCGTGCTGCGCGACTTGACTAATCGGTTGCCGGACGAGATGTGGAACACGTTGTTCACGATGCGGATGTTGCGGTGCACATAGCGGTTTTCCACCTCTTCCTGTACTTCGGGTTCGATGGCAATCACGCAACGTTGATTGCCGTTGCCAAGGTTGTATCCGCAGCCGTCGAAAACGTTGTTGCGGATAATAACATCGGTTACGGCACCCGACTCAAACCAACTGTTGGCGTCGGCAGCTATCTGAATGGCATACATCCCTGTCCGATAAAAATAATTGTTTTCAACGACTACTTTTCGCGGGGTAGTTACCAACAGTCCGCGCGTGTTGGTCATTTCCATTATGCAACCGTCAATATGCAGGGATGGTGTCCATGTAATATTTTCGAGGCAATCGCCTTCCGTGATGTTTGCGGGAAGTGGTTCGTCAAGTTCTACTCTGTACTCTCGTTCGGATAGACGGCTGACCTTTACGACTGTCGCCCGCCCTTCGGTCAGTAAGGTTTTGTGGGACACAAAAGCAAGCGTATCCCCCTCGTAATAAGGTTGAAATCCATAAGTCTGACCGTGCATATAGCGCACGATATGCGTATGAATATTTTCCGTTTTCATGATACGCAAATAAGTACCGTGAACATTGACCGGGTCGTCATGCAAGCCCCGAAACAAACATTCTTTCAGCTCGATAAACCCTTTACAGCCCGAAAAATGCATTCCGTCGGCAAAGGCGGCAATTGTACGTCCGCGACTTGGGGTAATATGTACGTGCCTGTATGTCAGGTTTTCAGAGAATTGCGACACGACTCCCAACCCGTGCATATAGTGGAGATTTACGTCTTCAAGAGTGATATTGGACGAACGGTTAACAAAAACCCCCACATGGTCGCGAATATGACTGCGAATGGTCAGGGTTCGTCCCGCCACATAGTTCGTAGGGCTGAAATCGTTCTCGAACATCACTTTGAATGGTTCTAATTCGGTGGCTTTGGCATCTTTAACGGCATCCCACGATGAATACTGATTTGTTCCCTGCACCGTATCTGTCTGGATGCAAAAAAAATGATCATTCATGCCCCATCCTTCGCCATAGAAACGGATACGTCCGTCCATAATGGTGTAATGCGAGTCGGGATGAATGGATGCAATCATTCGCGTTGGACTGAGTTTCTCAATGGTCAGTTCGGTCATCGAAGGACGTTCAAAATCTACGCTCAGATTAGCTATGCGGATGTTGCGGCAACTGTCTAAGGCAAACGTAATCGTCTTGCCGTGAAACACAAACAGCGAGCCGTTGCCTTCGAGGGTCAGGTTGCTCATTCCTTCAAACAGGATGGCTATGTTCTTTATTTTTGAGGAACATTCCTGCTCGGTAGTCGTGTTGGAAACAAAATATTCTCTTTTCTCGGCTTTGGATGTCCAAAAATCATAACGTCCGGGTGGGAACGTCAATACGGGGTTCGGAATATGGCGACAAGCGGCAATAGCCTTTTTCACTCCTTCG
>JAISYO010000151.1 GCA_031269865.1 Dysgonamonadaceae bacterium
TGTTTTTCTCAACGTTTGCCGTTTGGATAAATTGTGTGTATTGGGTTCCACTCAAACCCAGCACTTCCTGATCGGAAACGAGCAACAATTGCCTTCTTCCCGTCAAGGGAACGCTCCCGCAAGTCTGCATAAAAAAAGCAGCCAACAAAACGAAAGCGGATAGATAAATTGGTTTTTTTCTTTTCATAGCTGTAATTAATTAGTAACCTGACTTTTATTTTGAAAATATAGATGACAAATCGCAGGGATGATATTTATTCTTTATCTTCACGGTTGAAAATCAATCATATAAAAAACAAATCCAACGAAGCCGACTGCCAACAAAATTACTGATTTTTTTTGTATTGCAGACGAATTTCGCAAAAAAATTGCTATTTTCATAAATAATCCCCACTTTTTTCAAAATCGGCAAAAAATTCTTACCTTCGCACTCGTCAAAGCAAAACAAGGAAAAAATGAACGACTGGAAAAAGCGATTGGACATTGTCTATTCCACCAATCCCGATTATCACTACGATGAAGATGGCTGTTCCGAAACGGAAACGCTGTCGAAAGAGAAACAGCCCTTGCGCATCAGCCTCGACAAGCGGAACCGAAAAGGCAAAGCCGTAACGCTCGTTACCGGGTTTTCGGGTGCGGACGCCGATTTGCAGGAATTGGGCAAGATGCTGAAAGTGAAATGCGGCGTGGGCGGTTCTGCCAAAGAGGGCGAAATCATCGTGCAGGGCGATTTGCGCGACAAAGTGTTGCAAATACTTCAAAAAGAGGGTTATGCCAAGTCCCGCATCATCTGAACGAAAGCGTCTACACTTGATAAAAGCGTCCGCCGGATCGGGAAAAACACACCGTCTGACGGGCGAATACCTTCATCTGCTTTTCCAATCGCCCGGCAATTACAGCCACATTCTCGCCGTAACCTTTACCAACAAGGCGACAGACGAGATGAAATCGCGCATCGTTGAAGAGTTGCACCGCTTGGCGTCCGGCGAGAAATCGGGCTATCTCGGACAGTTAATGTCCGATTTTGCCTTGTCAGAAGCCCAAGTACGCGCCCAAGCGAAAAGCATTCTCGAAACCATCTTGCACGACTACTCCTCGTTTTCCATCAGCACCATCGATCGGTTTTTTCAGCAAACGATGCGTGCTTTCACACGTGAAATGGGGCTTTCGGGCGGTTACAACGTGGAAGTGGACGACAGCGCGTTCCTGCCTGAGATCATCGATCGTATGATATTCGAGCTCGATCGCCCCGAAAACCAAGAGTTGGCGCGGTGGCTGCTGCTTTTTATGAAAGATAGAATTGAGGACAGCAAAGGTTGGTCGATAAAAAATGACATTGCCGAACTCGCAGGGGAAATTTTCAACGAAACCTACAAGTCGATCACGCAAGAGGAACGCGATAAGATTCACGACAGAAAACAGCTCGATGAGTACAAGAAAGCCTTGACGAGCATTGTCAGATCGTTTGAAAATCAGTTGAAAACCATAGGGCAGAAAGCCCTTGGGCTAATGGACAGGCACGCTTTGCATTACAGCGATTTCAAATATGGGAAGACTTCCGGCTTTTCGTTTTTCGTGAAGCTCGCCAACGGAAATTTCGAGAAGCCCGGAAAGCGTTTTCAGGCTTTGCCCGACAAGTTGGACGAATGGGGTAGCAAGCCGGAAATCAACGCCGTCTATGCTGACGGGCTGAACGATTGCGTGAAAGAAACGCTGTCGGTTTTTGAAAGCTACGAAACCTACAATTCGGCGAAAATCGTCCTCAACTATTTTTACACGCTCGGCATTCTCAACGATGTGCAACGCCGCTTGCGCGAGTTCCAACAGGAAAACAACACGCTTTTTCTTTCCGACACCACCGAACTGCTGAACAAAATCATCGACGACAGCGACGCGCCCTTCGTTTACGAAAAAACCGGTACGCGCATCAATTCCTATATGATTGACGAGTTTCAAGACACTTCGCGTATGCAGTGGGCAAATTTCAGCCCCTTAGTGCGCGACAGCCTCGCCTCGAACCATTTCAACCTCATCGTGGGCGACGTGAAGCAGAGCATTTACCGATGGCGCAATTCCGATTGGACTTTGCTCGAAGAAAAAGTGCCGCAGGAAATCGGCGGCGGCAACATACAGCCCCATTCACTCGACACCAATTGGCGAAGCGATGCGCAAGTCGTCCGTTTCAACAACGCCATTTTCCGTTCCGGTGCGCAAGGCTTGCAAAACGATTTCAACCTTTCTTTGGACGCGCTTCCCGACGACGATTTCAAGCGAAGTCTTTCGGGAAAAATAACCGCCGCCTACGCGCAAGCCTTCCAACACGTCCCCGAAGAAAAGGCGGAAGACAAGGGGCAGGTAAAAATCACGTTTTTGAACGATGCCGAAGACGGTTTCGGTTGGCGCGAACAGGCGTTGGAACGCTTGCCGAAGGACATCGAGGACTTGCAACGGCAGGGCTTCGCGCTGAAAGACATCGCCATCGTCGTGCGGTGGAACTACGAGGCGGTGGAAATCGCGGAAAGGCTGTTGAGGTATAAGGAAGAAAATCCGCAATCGCCTTACCGATACGATATTATCTCTAACGAAGCCCTCGTCGTCGGACACGCGCAAAGCGTGAAGGCGATCATCGCCTTGCTGCGCTACTTCCGCAACCCCGGCGATGCGGCGAAAAAGATGCTCGCCGTTTATGAGTTTTACCGTTTCCACCGCAAATTATCGCCCGACACGGCTTTGCAGACTTATTTCGGCGATGCCGATATGGATTTTCCCGAAAGCGTGAAACGGCAACTCGAAGAAATGACGTCCCGGCCCCTATACGAACTCGCAGAATCTTTTTTCCTCTTGTCGAAAGACACGCTCGACGAGAAAGAAAACGCTTACGTGCAGGCTTTCCTCGACATCGCGCTGAAATTCAGCATCGGACAATCGGCTGACGTGAGCGATTTCCTTGATTGGTGGGACGAGAAAGGCTACCGAAAAACGCTCTTTTCGCCCGACAACCAAGACGCTATCCGCCTCATTACCATACATAAATCGAAAGGTTTGGGCTTTGGTGCGGTGGTAATGCCCTTTGTCGATTGGGGATTCGATCACAACCCCCACCACCGCGACATTTTTTGGTGTCGTCCGCAAACCGCGCCCTTCAATATGCTCAGCATCGTGCCGTTGCGTTATTCTTCGCGTTTGATGGACAGCATTTTCCGCAACGACTATTTGCAGGAAAAACTCTTTACCTACATCGACAACCTCAATCTCTTGTACGTGGCGTTCACACGCGCCAAAAACAGCATCGTCGCCTACGCGCCGCGCCCGAACCCGAAGAAAGATGCCATGACAGGCGTCGCCGATTTGCTTTGGCAAAGCATTTCCAACCCCGATGATATTTCGGAAGAACCTTTGTATAAGCATCTTGCCCAACACGATGACGATGCCGTTTTTGAGATGGGGAAGGCGCGGGACTTCAAAAAACCGGCTTCTGCCACCCTTCCCGACACGGTTTACAAGACGGGCAAATGGCAGTCGGTGCCCTTTGGCAACCGATTGAAAATGAGCTTGGAATCGCTCGGCTATTTTAGCGACGACGGCTCTCGCGAATACGGTACGCTGATGCACGGCATATTGAGCCGTGTGGCGAGGATTGAAGATCTCGACAAGGCAGTGGACGAAGCGGTTTCGGAAGGCGCAGTCGGCGCGGACGATAAAGAAACGCTCATCGCGTCCTTGAAGCACTGTTTGTCGCTTCCCGAAGTGGCAGATTGGTATTCGGGCAAGTATCAGATACTGAACGAAATGCAGATTCTGCACCACAAATTCGGGTTCAACCGTCCCGACAGGGTTATGCTGGGCGAAAAAGGGAAAATCATCGTCGTCGATTATAAATTCGGCAACGTGGAAGAGTCGCGCTACCTGCGGCAAGTGAAACACTATATGGGCTACATCGAAGAAATGGGCTATGCCAATGTGCAAGGCTTTGTTTTTTACGTGAGGCTGGGGAAGGTTATAATATGCTAATAAATAACAACTAATCGCTGTTTTATGTGGAAAGATATTTTATGGGTGGGACTTGGCGGAGGTGTCGGTAGCGTTTTCCGATACCTGACGTCGCGCCTTGCCGCACGCTACGCCCCGGCGGATTATCTGTTTGTCGGGACTTTCGCCGCCAACTTGATCGGCTGTTTCCTGATCGGTTTGCTTTCGGGCTGGTTGCTCTCGCGACAAGCGGACAGCCAACCTTTTCGGCTGTTGCTCATCGTGGGCTTCTGTGGCGGCTACACCACCTTTTCTTCTTTCGCCATCGAAAACCTGCGCCTGATTCAATCGGAACAATGGGGCTTGTTTTTCGGATACACGCTCGCGAGCGTGGCATTGGGACTTCTCGCGGTGTGGGCAGGAATAAAAACAGTCGGAAATTGAAGGGTAGGGGGGCGAGTTTGGAGTTTCCATAAGGAAGAATTGATTTGCAATATCACGGGAAATTGGACTCTGAACGCTCAGAACTTATGCGCGAAATGCGTTTGGCGCACCGAAATGATACGGTAATACAGCAATATTTTTACAACGTAGCTGATTCCATTGTGAGTGAAAAATACATTGCTCTTTCACGCAACAATAGTATTGAATCATTTAAAAAGCGTCTTTTTCACTTTTAATTTTTGATTTAGCCCGCTAAATCTTCAAATGAAAAGCAAAAAATCCATCTTAAAATAGCGATAAAAAGATACGCTGTAAAATTTAAACAGTTTCTAACGGTATATTTTTTCATTATTGGATATAAATTGTTACTTTTGCACATCGTTTCGAAAACAAATTTCAGTATTAACAGATAAAAACTCAAACAAATGGTAAGTTATAAAGATTTGGGGCTTGTGAACACCAAAGAAATGTTCGCGAAAGCCGTTAAAGGCGGATATGCCATACCTGCTTTCAACGTGAACAATATGGAACAGTTGCAAGCCATCATTCAAGCGGCGGCAGAAACAAAATCGCCCGTGATTGTGCAGGCGTCGAAAGGTGCACGTCAATACGCAAGTCCTATTTTGTTGCGTTATATGCTTCAAGGCGCGGTTGAATACGCTAAATCCTTGGGTTGGGAACGTCCGCAAATCGTTCTTCACTTGGATCATGGCGATTCTTTCGAGACTTGCAAGGATTGTGTGGATTCGGGTTTCTCGTCCATAATGATAGACGGTTCTCATCTGCCTTACGATGAGAATGTTGCGCTGACAAAAAAGGTGGTTGAGTACGCTCATCAGTTTGACGTTACGGTAGAGGGCGAACTCGGCGTTCTCGCAGGTGTTGAAGACGAGGTTTCGGCTGAGCATCACACTTATACGAACCCTGAAGAGGTTATTGACTTCGCCACCAAAACGGGTTGCGACTCGTTGGCAATCTCTATCGGCACGTCGCACGGCGCAAACAAGTTCAAACCCGAACAGTGCACCCGCAACGCCGAAGGCGTACTTGTTCCGCCCCCGCTGGCTTTCGACATTCTCGAAGCCGTTGAGAAGAAACTGCCGGGATTCCCCATCGTGTTGCACGGTGCTTCGTCGGTTCCGCAGGAAGAAGTTGCCACCATCAATAAATACGGTGGTGCGTTGAAAGATGCCATCGGCATTCCCGAAGAACAGTTGCGCAAAGCCGCTAAATCGGCTGTCTGCAAAATCAATATCGACTCTGACAGCCGTCTGGCTTTGACAGCCGCCGTTCGTGAAGTTTTCGCCACGAAACCTGCCGAATTTGATCCGCGCAAATATCTGGGACCGGCTCGCGAGAATATGAAGAAGTTATATACCCATAAAATCAAAGACGTGCTCGGCAGCGCAGGAAAAGCTGAATAACGCTCTTCGATTTTTTGAACATAAAAATAAGGCTGCCCAAGAGTTTTTGGGCAGCTTTTTTTGTCAAGACGGAAAGACAAAAAGACAAGGGGATTCCGCGTCAGGCGCGGAATGACGGCAAACTGCCCCCCTTCGCCTTTTACCCTTAGAAGCTGTTTAAATTTTACAGCTTCTAAACCTTTCATTCTCAATTTTCATTTTTTCGTCTTTTTGTCCTTCCGTCTTTTGTCTTTTCGTCTTTTCGTATTACTTTTGCAGGATAAATAACCGAGCTATGGCAAAAAGTAGAAAGCGAAAAAGAAAAATACCTGCCTCTTCCGGCAAATCGCAGGGTGGCAACTCAGTCCTCAAATTTCTGAAAAGTGAGCGCACGCGCTTTATTTTCGGCGTTATCGTTGCGTTTGCAGGGGTTTTCTTGCTCTTGGCGATGGTTTCCCTGCTTTTCACAGGGGCAAAGGACTACAACCAAATTGAGCACAGATCGTTTTTCTCGCTCATCAGCGACAAATCCATCAAGGTGGATAATTGGACGGGGGCGGGCGGCGCGTTTATCGCCGAAAAAATCCTGAACGGCTGGTTCGGCATTTTTTCGATGCTCATTCCCATTTTCATCATCAATATCGGCTTGCGCTTGATGAAGGTGTCGGACATATCGGTAATAAAAGCCTTTTTCATAACCGCTTACGGATTGATTTGCGGTTCCATTTCCTGCGCGTTTATCTTCGACAAACTTTTTCAGAACAGCCACATCAATTGGGGTGGGCGACACGGCACGGAAATAGTGAAAATTCTCGAAAACAGCATTGGGTTGCCGGGGCTGGTGTTGCTCGTCATTCTTTTCGGCGTGGTTACGGTGGTGCTCTACCGCAAAAGTTCAATGTACAAAATTCAGAAAACCATCGTGAACGGCAAATCGAAAATATCCTTCCCCCACCTGGGCAAAGGTGGCGAAGGAGTGTATGAAGACGATGTACCGAAAAAGGAAAAGAAACCGGGCTTGCTGAAAAGGCTTTTTGCCTTCGCAAAGAAAAAGAAGGCAGAAAAAGAAACGGTTTTCGGAAAAGGCGTGGGGGAAGAAATCCGCGTGGAATCGAAATCCACCTTCAAGTCGCGCCCCGAAAAAACGGAAGCCATTCCCTTGCCCATTGAACCATCGAAACCGATTGCTCAACCCAAACATAGTGATTTCGAGGTAATTGTTCCGAAAGACGAATTGCTTTTTGTGAAAACACCCCTCGCCCAAAAGGACACGACTTCCGCCTCGCCAACAAACGGAAACGAATCCGATGAAGTGCCCAACGTGGAAGAACAAGAGGATTTCGATCCCAAAAAAGAATTGTCGTCCTTCCAATTTCCGTCAATGGAAATCTTGAAAGTCTATAATTCCGGCTCGAAAGAGGTGGATATGCGGGAACAAAACGACAACAAGGACAAAATTATCCACACCTTACGCAACTACGGCATCGAAATCACGTCGATAACCGCCACGGTGGGACCCACCATAACCCTTTACGAAATTATTCCGCAAGCGGGGGTGCGCATTTCGAAAATCAAAAATTTGGAAGACGACATTGCTCTAAGCCTCTCAGCGTTAGGCATTCGCATCATCGCGCCGATGCCGGGGAAAGGGACTATCGGCATAGAAGTGCCGAACAAAGATCCGCAAATCGTGTCGATGCAGTCAGTCATCGCGTCCAAAAAATTTCAGGAATGCAGCTACGAGCTTCCTGTGGCGTTGGGCAAAACCATCACAAACGACGTGTTCATCTTCGATCTCGCCAAAATGCCGCACTTGCTGGTTTCAGGGGCGACTGGGCAGGGTAAATCGGTGGGGCTGAACGCCATCATCACGTCCTTGCTCTACAAAAAACACCCCTCGGAAATGAAGATGGTGCTGGTTGATCCTAAAATGGTGGAATTCAACATTTATTCCACCATCGAAAAGCATTACCTCGCCAAACTTCCCGACGAGGAAAAAGCCATCATCACGGACGTTACGAAAGTAACCGAAACGCTCAACTCGCTCACGAAAGAGATGGACGATCGCTACGAATTGCTGATGCGTGCCCACGTGAGGACGATCAAAGAGTACAACGAAAAGTTTATCAAACATCGCCTGAACCCCAACAACGGACACCGCTACCTGCCTTATGTCGTGGTTATTATCGACGAGTTTGGCGATTTAATTATGACGGCAGGGAAAGAGATAGAGATGCCCATTGCCCGCATCGCGCAAAAGGCGCGTGCCGTGGGTATGCACATGGTTATCGCCACGCAACGCCCGACGACGAATATCATCACGGGGACGATCAAGGCGAATTTTCCGGCGCGTATGGCGTTCCGCGTAACGTCGCAGATTGATTCGCGCACGATTCTCGATATGAACGGCGCCAATCAGCTGATCGGGCGTGGCGATATGCTTTTCTCGCAGGGAAGCAGCCTGATCCGTATCCAATGCGCCTTTGTGGATACGCCCGAAGTGGAAGAAATTGCGCAGTATATCGGCAACCAACGGGGTTTCGATGCGGCTTTCGCGCTGCCCGAAGTGTTGTCGAAAGACGGCGACGACAAATCGGGCGGGGCGGATTTGGGCGAGCGCGATCCGCTTTTCGATGAGGCGGCACGCTTGATCGTGGTGCATCAGCAGGGTTCCACCTCGCTTATCCAACGGAAATTTTCCATCGGCTACAACCGCGCCGGACGGCTGATGGATCAGTTGGAGTCGGCTGGCGTAGTCGGACCTGCGCAGGGCAGCAAACCGCGCGACGTGTATATCTCGGA
Source organism: Dysgonamonadaceae bacterium (assembly GCA_031269865.1). GTDB lineage: Bacteria > Bacteroidota > Bacteroidia > Bacteroidales > Dysgonomonadaceae > JAISUH01. The sequence continues at coordinate 8,619 of JAISYO010000151.1, forward strand.
CGAGTATTCCTTGGAAAAATTGCTGGATTCGTTGAGGTAAACCCCAAATTAAACCAAGGCGCAGCCCCGTCGTCTAATACAAAAAAGAAGAAAAATGAAAATGCTATTTTATACCCTTTTGTTCGTTTTGTCCCCGGCATTTGTTTCCGCCCAACAGTCAGCCGAGGCAAGGAAAATTTTGGATAAGGCATACGCCTTGTACGAAGAATCCTACGGCATAAAATTGTCCTTCGGCATAACGCTGATCGAAGCCGGAGGCACAAAATACCCTGCGCAGTCGGGTGTCGCGCTCGTCAAGGGCAACAAGTTCAAGCTCGAAACGGACGAGATGGAAACGTGGTTCGACGGCAAAACCCAATGGGTGTTGATGAAAGATGCCGATGAGGTAAATATCAGCAGCCCAACGAGTAAGGAAATTGCTTCCATCAGCCCCCTGGCATTGTTGAGTATGTACAAAAGCGGCTATTCGCTCGGAAACCCCTTGTCGAAAACAACGCAGGGGAAGGCGGTTTATCAAATTGAGATGACGCCAAGCACGCAGCAGGGCGACTTCAAGCACATATCGGTGTGGGTGGACAAGCAGGGCTACTCGGTGTTGCAGGTGGAACTGACGATGAAAGACAATTCGAAAAGCGTCATCGAGATCAGCAATTACAACGCCAACAACAATTTCCCTGACGCCACTTTCGTATTCAACAAAGACTTGTACCCGAAAACCGAAATCATAGATTTGCGATAGATAAATTTGATACCTGTTGCATGCAAATAGATAAACCGCTAACTTTGCATTCAAAAAACATAAAGCAATGAGAAATAAAGTGAGATGCCTGATCATCGGCTCAGGACCGGCAGGATATACCGCCGCCATTTACGCATCGCGTGCCAATTTAGAGCCTGTTTTGTACGAAGGAATACAACCCGGCGGACAATTGACTACCACCACCGAGGTGGAAAATTTTCCGGGTTATCCCGAAGGGATTACCGGGGTGGAATTGATGGCGGACTTGAAAAAACAAGCCGAGAAATACGGCGCGGAAATCCTTTCGGGGAACGTAACCGCCGTCGATTTTTCGGCAACGCCCAAAAAAGTAACCATTGACGGCGAAACCACCGTCGAGGCTGACGCCGTAATCATCGCCACGGGCGCAACCGCCAAATACCTCGGAATTCCCGATGAAACCAAGTATTCGGGTATGGGCGTTTCGGCGTGCGCCACCTGCGACGGGTTTTTCTACCGCAAAAAAAACGTTGCCGTCGTCGGGGGCGGGGACACCGCTTGCGAAGAAGCCGTTTACTTGTCGGGCTTGGCGGGCAAGGTGTATCTCATCGTCCGCAAACCCTACCTTCGCGCCTCGAAGGTAATGCAAGAGCGCGTGTTGAACAACCCCAAAATCGAAGTGCTTTTCGACACGAACACCATTGGGCTGTTTGGCGAAAACGGCGTTGAGGGTGCGCATTTGGTAAAACACCTTGGCGAAGCCAACGAAGAAAAGTACGATATTGCCATTGATGGCTTCTTCCTCGCCATCGGGCATACGCCCAATACCAAGATATTCAAGGATATTCTTGAATTGGACGAGGTGGGCTACGTCAAAATAGCCGAACCAAGCACGAAAACCAACGTGCCGGGCGTTTTTGCCGCCGGCGACGTAGCCGATCCCCATTATCGTCAGGCGATAACAGCCGCCGGAATGGGTTGCCGTGCCGCCATCGACGTGGAACGGTATTTGTCGGAAAAGGGATTGTGATTCAATTAAAAATTACGAACCGTCAGGATTGCATCGCTCGGTAGAAACGCGAATGCACACGATTATTGGCAAGCCGTATGGAAGTCTTCAATTATGAGCTGTTGAAAATTCTTTCCGCCCATACAAAAGTCAGCCCGAAACTGTGCCACGACGCTTGGATATACCAAACCTGCCTCGCGATGAACGGAAATGTTTTTTTCGACAAGCAAGCCCATATCCTTTACAGACAGCACCGTAGTAACGCCATCGGGCGAAGAACGGCGAAAAAAACATGGTTCAGAAGGTTCAATTACTTGTTTTCCGCCGGAAAAAACAACCGATTGGAAGCAGTGAGGGATTTTATGAGAATTTCGAAGCCGCATTGCCGGACAATCACAAAAGATTATTGCTCAAACTTATTCGTTACAAGGCAGGGATAAACAGGATTAAGTTGCTATTCAATAGAGAATTACACACCAAGAGCTTGAAAGCGGACATTCAGTTTAGGTTGGCGTTGCTCTTGGGAACTTATTGAAAAACAGTTTCTCAACCTCAAAACTCAACCCCGCAAGACAAATTAAAACTGTTGTTGATGAGGGCTTCTTTTTCGGCGAAGAGCCAAGCCAAATCGAAGTGGATTTTCCGGTAGGAAATTCCTGCGCCTGCGGTGGTGTAATTCCGTTCGCCCTTGTTTTTGTCGCCGTGGCGATAACCGCCCCTGAGCATCAGGATATTCGAGAATGAGTATTCAACGCCGGAGTTCAGGCTCAACGACTGCGCTTCCGACGGTGCAAGCCGATAGCCTATGTCGGCAGCCACGGTAATCCGGTGCTTGGGCTTGCAGGGCAGATGGAGTGAACCGCCGATTTGCCCCATCGTGGGCAAGTCTTCCTGTTCCGTCAGGTATTTCAATTTTGTCCCGAAATTGTTGAACCGCAACCCGACAGCCCATTTTGCACCTTGAATCGAGGGCAGTTGGTCGCTATACAACGCGCCAAAATCCAATGCCACGGCATTCGCGCTCTTTGCGCCGCCAACCTGCCCCATATCGGAACGAACAAGGCGGAACGAGGCTGACAACGCCAACTTTTCGAGCACTTTCCGCGAATAGCCCAAATCCACAGCCCATTCCGAAGGGTAAATGTATTCGTCGTTTGACGCGCCTTCGTTTATGACGGTTTGTTTGGGATAGCCGTAACGCCGAAATCCGCCGTAAACGGCATTCGTCGCGTTTATTTTGTGGAATCCGCTCAGGGCGTGGAAGTTGTAGCCCGCATCGAAATCGCGCAACCACGAGGTGTAGTTGTACGCGATCCCGCTCTTGTCGGTGTCGTCGCCAAACAACAGCCCTGCCCCGTTGTAGAAAACGAGGTTTCCATCAGTCAAAGCCACGTTTGCCCCGCCCATTCCCAATATGCGGGCGTTGCTTGGAAGCGTCAGGAAATTTGCCGCCCCCGCGTTTATCGGTTCTATGTCGGTTTGCGCTACGATTGTGGCGGCGACCGTCATCAAAAGGAGTGGGGCAATCAATGTTTTTTTCATCATTTCTCGGAAGCTATGGCGTTAGTATTTGATGATTCTCTCGCGGATTTCGTTACCGCCAATTGCGTACAACAAGGTGTAATACCCTGCCGCCAACGCCGATATATCGACTGAGGAGGGTTTAAACCGCGTTACGGTCAGCTTTTTCCTCATAACCAAACTTCCCGTGCCGTTGATGAAGCTCAACAGGGCTTCGCCCGATAAATCGGTGGAATTTACTTTGAACGAGAACGTTCCGTTTGATACCGGATTGGTGAGAATTTGAAATTTGGGGACGAGCAGAGTGTCCAAATTCAATGCGCCGGAGGTATTGACGCAACCAGCGCCGAGCATTCCGGCGTATTCGGGGTTGTAGGAATCAATCTCATAAGCCGACAGCATCAAAATCTCTTCCAATTGCTTGGCGGTAAAACTACGTTTCCCGACGCCGTTTTTTTCAATGACTAAGGCGGCTACCGCGCTCACGTGGGGGCAAGCCATCGATGTGCCGTAGCGGTATTCGTAACTGCCGAAATCGGTTGTGGTGGTGCTGAAAATACCGCCGTTGGCTGAATTGGTCGTCCCCCCCGGTGCGGAAATATCAATGAAATCGCCATAGTTGGAGTAGGAGGCTTTTTTGTAGTCGGCACCGATTGCCGCCACCCCGATGACTTTTTCGTAATCCGCAGGGGCGCTTACCCCCGGATCTTTTGAATTGACGTTGCCGGAGGCAAACAGCACGATGCCGCCCTTCATCGGACTATCGGGCAGTTGGTTTCCGTAGTTGTCGCAACCCGCGTATTTCACGAAATAGTCAATGGCGGCTTTGTGCGACGGATCAATGTAGGACGAGTTTCTTCCGCCCACTGCGTAGCCCCAACTGTTTTGCGCGATGACTGCGCCGTTGTCGGCTGCGTATTTGATGGCTTCGCCCATATTGTTGGCGACAATATCTTGGTTGATGTCCGATGGCGAGTGGGCAAACACTTGGCAATTCATTAGTTTCACACCGCTGTTTGTCAGTCCGTTACCCCCCGAGATACCCGCAATGCCGATGCCGTTATTGGTTTTCGCGGCGATGATTCCGGCTATGTGCGTACCGTGTCGGTGGGGGGATATTTGCCCGGAGTTTGAAACGAAATTGTAGCCATACACGTCATCAACGTAGCCGTTTCCGTCGTCGTCGATGCTGTTGTTGGGAATTTCCCCGGTGTTAACCCAAATATTTTCTAAGAGGTCGGGGTGGTCGGTAAAGATACCGCCGTCCACGTTGGCGACGATAATGCCGGGATTGCCGTTGTATCGGTTCCAAACGTCAAACAAGCGAATGTCAGCGCCTTTCGCCTGCCACGATTCCGTGCCGGGGTTGTTGAAATTCCACATTTTCGCGAGGTCGGGATCGTTGAAAGGGTAGGAAGCCTTCGTGCTTGGGAAAGCCGTGCCGAAGGAGTTGCCGGAAGCGGCGTAGGATTTAATTTTGACGATGGGCGTGGCAACTTCTATGTCGTTGAGGATCGACACTTCGGCGGCAGCCCTTGTCGATGCCGTTTCTTCCGAAAACCACAAGTCGTACCATAGGTGCAGCCCTTCCCTGCGCGTGCGTTCTTCGTATTTCCCTGCGTAGGGGAAAGTTCGTTCCATACGGGTAATTTTCAAGGCTGTACCGTCCAACGAGCGCAGTCCTGTCATTACCACGCCGTTTGTGCTTCTTACTGAAATTTCGCCTGCGGGTTCGTTTTTCAGTTTGACACGGATACAGCCTTTCAACACGTCGTTTTCCGAAAAATTGGCGTAAAGCGATTCGTTGTCGGTATCCTCGTTTGCGGGGTTTACCGGTAAATTTTCATTACAAGAATATAAGAGGAGTATGCCGATATATAAAAAGACTATTTTTCTCATTTTTATCCTTTCTATTCTTTTGACGTTGGAGTACAAAGTTCAAAGTTACGGAATAATTTTCATATTATCGGCGTTTTTTCGTTCATCGTTTCGGGTTTTTCGCCAAATCTGATAAGAATTGACGACGTTTTGCCACATAACGTACATTCCCGGACCGATAGAAGCCAACGGATTCAGGTAGGTCTGGGTAAGCCATATCGCCAAAATGGTGTTTTTTTGCCCCAACCCTTGTCCGCCGGCAACCACCCTGTCGAATCGTTTTCCGATGCTGCGCCCCAAGATGAATTGGCAGAGGCAGATCATCAAAGCGGCGGCGGAAACGGCTATTTCGAGCCGGAAATTGCCTTCGTGTTGCTCAACGACAAACCGTGCAACCTTCCCGACGACGATGGTTAGCGCCACCGCCCACAAGTAAAAAGAAACGATTTGTGCCGAGCGTACCTTCTGATATGCCTTCGGGGATATTTTTTGGAGGATCAATGCGAAAACGAAGGGTAAGATGAGGATAGGGACAACGTGTTGGAAAATATACCACGCCGATGCCGCGAAGGACATATCGGGAAGGGAATGTCCGACGGCTGACAGGAAAACCGGCGCAATGAACGCCACCGACAAATTGCTCATAATGGAGTAGGCTGCCACCGTGGGAATGTTTCCGCCCAACAATCCGGCAACCACGGGGGCGGAGGTGGCGGTAGGCGCAAGCACACAAATCATTGCGGCTTGCGCGACGATTTCGTTAAAGGGCTTCAACGCCAAATAAACCAACGCGCTGCCCACGTATTGAATCGCGAGCAGAATGTAATGGAATTTTGTCAGCCGAATGTCTTTCCACGAAATGCGGCTGTACGTGATAAACAGCATCATAAACAGCAGATAGGGCGTAGCCCACGATAAAACGGACAAGGGCTTGTTGAACGCGATGCCGATAAACATTGCGATGGGCAGCAGGTATTTTTCCAACAGTTTTTGCATATTCAGATGCTCTTGCGCAGGAATTTTCCCGAACGTTTTAGTTGTCCTCGATGAAGTTGCGCACCGTTTTCAGCATTTCGGTTTTGGCGCGATCAAAATCATCGTTCAGGATAATTTTATCGAATTGCGGGGCGAAACTCATCTCGTATTCGGCTTTTTTCAACCGCGCCTCAATGACTTCGGGCTTGTCCGTCCCGCGTTTTTCCAATCGTTGGCGGAGTTCGTCTATCGAGGGGGGCATCACAAAAATGCTCAGGGCGCGGTTCGCGTATATTTTTTTTATGTTTACACCGCCCACGCAGTCCACGTCGAGCACCACGTTGTTGCCCTCGTTCAGAATCCTGTCCACTTCGCTTTTCAGCGTGCCGTAGAATTTATCGGTATAAACTTCTTCGTATTCAAGAAATTCGCCTTTGGCAATGCGCTCACGAAATTCGGCGGGCGAGAGGAAATAGTATTCCACGCCGTGTTTTTCTTTGCCCCGCGCTTCGCGACTTGTCGCCGATACCGAAAATTGCAGGGGCAGTCCTTGTTGAAGCAGGTAGCAGACAAGCGTGGACTTCCCTGAACCCGATGGCGCGGAAAAAATGATGAGTTTCGGCATAATTTCTTCTTTTACAAAACGTTAAGCACCTGTTCTTTGATCTGTTCCAATTCGTCTTTCATTCGCACCACCACGCGCTGCATTTCGGAATGGTTCGACTTGGAACCGAGCGTGTTGATTTCCCTTCCCATTTCTTGCGCGATGAAACCGAGCTTCTTGCCCTGCGACGTTTTTTCCGCCAGTGTTTCGAGGAAATAATTGAGG
>JAISYO010000170.1 GCA_031269865.1 Dysgonamonadaceae bacterium
GAAAAAAGCGCTATCGATTTTAGAGAGTCTTTCAGAAATTGAACTGCGCCTAACGCTTTCTTCCATATCAAGATTGAAAAGCATCTTGAATACAGGGTCGTTAAATGTATCTTCGAGTGTACGCTGACTGAGTCTGTCATTTTCCAGCAAGCCATAGATTAGCAGGTAAAACATTTTCCTGCCTTGCAGAACTTTTGAATAATAATCTACTTTCGTGTTTTCGGACAAGTGGCTTAACAAGGCTTCGGGTATGACGCCTAATAATTGTTTGATGCCTGTTTTGTGGTCTTTAAATATCGTCATAATTATTTGATTATCAAAGTATAAAGATAATCAAAACCCGTCAAATAGACAAATGAAATTAATTGAATTTCAAAGAAGGATAAACATAAAAAAGGGGCGGAATTTCTTCCGACCACTTGTAGATTCTTGCCTATCCCGAAAATGTCTCGAAGGGACAAAATTTGCGTAACCGCAGGTAAGCGAAGCGCAACCTGCGGACAGAATGCACCCCACCTCAGCCTACCCCGAAGCGCGTAGAACTATGAATCCGAGAAGCACCACCCGCTTCGGGGTGGAAGTTGGGGGGGATAAGCATTCACCGTAAGCTTTGCATACGGTTATTAAAATTACGCCCTCACGGGCGAAAAGCAAAAATAATATCTAAATATGGTGCTTAAAAAGGGAATGAATAAAAAAAATACTACCTTTGGAAAAGCATTTTTGTCACAAATTTCTGCTTCCGTCGTCTTCCTCTTATAAACGATAAAGATTCAACGATGATGAAAAAAAGAACGATGATCCTTGTTTTGGGCTGTCTGTTGGCAACGGCATGTTCCCAAGTGTCAATTAACAGCTTGTACAACAGCTATTCGCGTGAGGACAATGTCGAAAAAGTAAAGATCAACGGACTTGTGATGGCGTTGGCGAAACCGTTTATGGGCAAGGAAGCGAGGGGTTTCAAAATTTCGGGAATCGAAGTGCTGTCGCTCGACGACTGTTCGCCCGAAGTGAAAGAACGCTTCAACCGTCAGGCACTCAACTTCAAAGACAAGGACTACGAACTGTTTGTCAATTCGAGCGAGGAAAACGAGAAAACGCGCATCTATTTGAAATTCGGCAAAGATTTCATTCGCGAAATCGTCATCATTACCATCGGGGACGAGCCGTCGTTGGTACATTTGAAAGGGAAGATAAAGCCGTCGGACATTGAAAAACTGAGCAATGGGAGGCGATGAATTCAAAAAGCGGTTTTTGGTATTCCATCGCTTGATTTACCGTATCGCCTTTGGCGTGTCGGGCGAGAAAGCCGAAGCCGAAGACATTACGCAGGCGGTTTACGAAAAGTTGTGGCGACGACGGGATTCCCTGCACGCCGTCGAAAACGACGAGGCGTATATTGTGAGCCTCTCAAAAAACACGGCAATCGACTACCTGAGGCGAAATTCCCGCTGCTTTAGCGTCCCGCTCGACGGCGAGCGCGACATTGGTTCGCAGGATTCCGCGGAAGCGAGATTGGAAGGGAAAGAAACGCTGAACGCCATCGAGCAATGTATGAAAACCCTCTCTACAACGCAACAAGAGGCTTTCAGGCTGAGGCATTTCGACGATCTTTCCATCGCGCAAATCGCCGAAACGATGCGGCAAAGCGAGGTAAACGTCCGGCAATTGTTGTCGAGGGCGAGAAGAAGCATCAAAGAACAGATTCAACGCATAGGCATATCGGTTTACTAAAAACAGAGAATGGTATGAAAACAGAAGACATAAAACAATTGCTCGTCAAGTTTTACAACGGCGAAACGTCGAGGGAAGAGGAAGCGCGGCTTTCCGCGTTTTTTCGGCAGGAAAATCTTCCGGCTGAGTTGGCGGATGATCGCAACCTTTTCCTTTCGCTGTCGGAATGCGGGCAGGAACCGCTTTCGGGATTGGAAGGCAGGATAGATTCCTTCATCGCTCGGCTCGCCGAGGAAGAATCCGCAGGGGAACGCAGGGCGCGGAAAACGCGGTTGTGGGGCAGGGCGACGGGCATAGCCGCTTCCTTGCTGTTGGTAGTCGCTATCGGGTTTTGGCGGTATTCGGGACACGAGAAGGACACGGTGTTAGCCGACACCTACCAATCGCCCGAAGAAGCCCGCAAAGCCACTTTGCAAGCCTTGCAACTTTTTTCCCAACATTTTTCGGAAGGAATGAAACCGGTTGAAAAGGCAAATACGGAATTGAAAAAGACACAAGAAATAATTGATCACACATTGAATAAAAAAAACTGAAATGAAAAAAAGAATCATCGTGTCCGCGCTCATTTTCTGCGCCGTACACACTTTCGCACAAAAAAATCCCTTTGAAAAATTTTCGGATATGGACGGCGTAACGTCGGTTTACATTTCCAAAAATATGCTTTCGATGCTTCCCAAAAGTTCCAAAATGGAATACAACGGCGTGAACGTGGGGGGCTTCATCGACAAATTGTCATCCATCCTCATTCTCACGTCGGAAAACGCCAAAATCGGCTCGGAAATGATTTCCTTGGCGAACAAGCAGGTAAAAGGGGATAATTACGAATTGCTGATGCACGTGAAATCGGGAGACAACCAAAAAGTGAACTTCTTTATGAGGGGCAAGCCTGAAAACATACAGGAATTGATGATGATTGTCGATGGGGGTAAAGACGACGATTACGTGATAATGCAACTCTTCGGCAATTTTTCGATGCAGGACATGGAACAAATCACGAAGGGA
>JAISYO010000189.1 GCA_031269865.1 Dysgonamonadaceae bacterium
CCTTTAACCCTTTACCCCAAATAAAAAACAGGGGGATTGCGGATCAAGTCCGCAATGACGGCACATCTCATCAGGTTCCGCGTCGTGGCACGGAACGGAAGGACGGTGCGCTTTCATTAGCAAATTAGCAAATTATTTTCCCCCTCTTAATTCTTATTTTTTAATTCTTAATTTATCCTTCATCTTGCGTTGTTTATGGAAAAAGTTGTACTTTTGCCCTTTGGTTTCACAACAACCTATGTTTACCTAACGTAAAACATCTTAATTGATTGGAAAGAAATGAGAAAATGGCGCATTGAAGATTCGGAAGAACTCTACAACATCAACGGCTGGGGGAACGGCTATTTTTCGGTTAATGAACAAGGACACATACAAGTAACGCCTCGCAAAAAAGACGGATCGGCGATCGACTTGAATGAGTTGATGCGCGAACTTTACCTTCGCGACGTGTCCACCCCGGTGCTGGTTCGCTTCCCGGAAATCCTCGACAACCGCATTGAAAAAATTTCAACCTGTTTCAGCATCGCATCGAAAGAATACGGCTACACGGCGAAAAACTACATCATATACCCGATAAAGGTAAACCAAATGCGTCAGGTGGTGGAAGAAATCGTGTCGCACGGGAAGCGCTTCAACATCGGGCTGGAAGCCGGTTCGAAGCCCGAACTTCACGCGGTGCTCGCCATCAATTCCGACACCGAATCGCTCATCATCTGCAACGGCTACAAAGACGAAAGCTACATCGAGCTGGCTCTGCTCGCACAAAAAATGGGCAAGCGGGTGTTCATCGTGGTGGAAAAGCTGAACGAGCTTTATTTGACTATCGAGCTGGCTAAACGGCTGAAAGTGAAGCCCAACATCGGTATCCGCATCAAGCTCGCAAGTTCCGGAAGCGGCAAATGGGAAGAATCGGGGGGCGACGGAAGCAAGTTCGGACTCAATTCGAGCGAGCTGCTCGAAGCCTTGGAAATCCTTGAAAAGCAAAAAATGAACGACTGCCTCCGCCTCATTCACTTCCATATCGGCAGCCAAATCACAAAGATACGCCACATCAAGACGGCATTGCGCGAAGCCGCCCAATTCTACGTGCAACTGCACTCGTCCGGCTTCAAAATTGAATTTGTGGACATCGGGGGCGGACTTGGCGTGGACTACGACGGCACACGCTCGTCATACAGCGACAACAGCATCAATTACAGCATTCAAGAATACGTGAACGACTCGGTTTTCTCTTTTGTGGACGCGGCGAACAAAAACGAAATTCCCCACCCCAACATCATTACCGAATCGGGACGCGCACTCACGGCACACCATTCCGTCCTGCTTTTCGAAGTGCTGGAAACCACCACCCTGCCCGAATGGGACGACGACGTGGAAATTCAGGAAGACGATCACGAATTAGTGAAGGAACTCTATCACATTTGGGACGGATTGTCGCAGGCACGTATGCTCGAAGCGTGGCACGACTCGCAACAGATACGCGAAGAATCGCTCGATTTGTTCAGCCTCGGTATGCTGGATTTGAAAACTCGCGCACAAGTGGAAAAGCTCTATTTTTCCATTATGCGCGAGATAAATATCCTTATCAACCGCGCCAAACACGCGCCAGAAGAGTTGCGTCAGCTGTCTAAACTGTTGCCCGACAAGTATTTTTGCAATTTCTCGTTGTTTCAGTCTCTTCCCGACTCTTGGGCTATCGATCAAGTTTTCCCCATCATTCCTATCCATCGGCTCGAAGAAAAACCGGAACGGACGGCGACTTTGCAGGACATCACTTGCGATTCCGACGGCAAAATAGCGCGGTTCACGTCGCAAGGCGGTTTCCAACTGTCGTATCTTCCAGTGCATCAGCTGAAAAAAAACGAACCCTATTACCTCGGCGTTTTCCTCGTGGGCGCCTACCAAGAGATTCTGGGCGATTTGCACAACCTCTTCGGCGACACCAACGTGGTTCACGTTACCACGAGCGAATCGGGCTACAAAATAGATCAAGTGATTGATGGAGAATCGGTTGCTGACGTACTCGACTACGCCCAATACAACGCGAAAAAATTGGTGCGCACGGTGGAAACGTGGGTAATGAGTTCCGTGAAGCAAGGCAAAATATCGGTGGAAGAAGGGAAGGAATTTCTCTCGAACTACCGTTCCGGCTTGTACGGCTACACCTATTTGGAATGAATTTGCAACGCCAAGCCTCGTGAAGAAGAATATACTATCCATTCTGTTCCTCGTCGTCCTCTTGGGAATCCAAACCGACGTGGCTTCCCAAAAGGCGCCGCCCCCCGCATTTCCGCAACAAGACGCCCCTTCGTGGGCAACGGAAATCGACGAGGAAGCCAAGCTCTACCGCGTTGATTCCCTGTTTTACAGAAGTATGCAGTTGGACGAAAAGCACCTCTACCGCCTCAAAAACGAGGGGATTGACGCGCTGCTGAACCTGCGTTTCTTCAATCGCAACGAAGACAAAAAGCATTTCGGCGAAGCGGGCATCGAATTGGTTAATATTCCGCTAAAAGCGTGGTACATAAAGCCTTCGCACTTAGCCAAAGCCTTGTGGGAAATAGAGAAACGGACGAAAAAGGGCAAAACCGTGTTGGTTCATTGCAAGCACGGCGCAGACAGGACGGGCATCGTCGTCGCTATGTATCGCGTTGTTTATCAGGAATGGACACCCGAACAGGCGAAAGACGAGATGATGAACGGACCCTACGAATTTCACGCCGTCTTTGGCAACCTTCCCAAATTGCTAACCGACAAAACGGCAACGGCGGTAAAAGAGGTATTGAGGAAATTGAGAATTGAGAATGAAAGGGAATGTGCTAATTTGCTAATGGGTAAGCGCAATTCTTTTACCTTTTAACCTTTTACCCTCATTAGCACATTATTCCAATGTATGCAAACAATCCGGCAGCCGTTTTCAATGCCTTTTCATCAATCAAGAAGGTGGGGGAATGCAGTTTGCCTGTCGTTTTTCCTTCGGGCGATGCGCCGAAACGATAGAAACAACAGCGGTAGCTCTGCGTGAAAAAACCAAAATCTTCCGCCGTCATTCGCGCAGGATAATCCGACACCTTGGCTTCGCCAAGAAAATCAACCGCCATTTCGCGCACACGCGCCGTCACGTCTTCGTGGCTCAGGGTACAGGGATAGCCGTCGGGCAAATCCACATCGCAAGTGCAACCGTAAGCCTCGGCGGTGGAACGTGCTATACGGGGGATTATCGCGAGCATTTTCCGCCGTTCAGCCTCGTCCATACAGCGCAACGAACCTGCCAAGGTTACTTCGTCGGGAATCACGTTTGTTGCGCCGTCGGCGATAAATTTTCCGAAGGATAACACCATCGGATTGAAGGGGTTGCGCCGTCGGCTGACGATTTGTTGCATCGCCACGATAATGTTTGAGGCGGCAAGCACCGTGTCGTTCAGTTCGTGAGGCAAGGCACCGTGTCCGCCCTGCCCCCTGACAACCAGATGCACCTCGTCCGCCGAAGCCATTACCGTCCCGGTTTGGAAAGCAACCCTTCCGGCAGGTAAATCCATATAAGCGTGTTGCTTGACGACAATATCGGGGCGGCAACCGTCAAACAAGCCGTCTTTGAGCATCAAATCGGCGCCGCCGGGCGATTTTTCCTCGCCGGGTTGAAAAACCAACAACAGTGTCCCCCCGAAATCGGCGCGGTGCGCATTGATCAGTTTCGCCGCGCCCATCAGCGAAGCCGTGTGCGAATCGTGTCCGCAAGCGTGCATCACGCCTTCCGTCCGCGATTTGAAAGGCACGTCGTTTTTTTCACGCACCGGAAGCGCGTCCATATCGGCAACGAAAGCGACGGTTTTGCCACCGCCGGGCTTTTCGCCCTCGATTGTCGCCATAATGCCGTGTCCGCCAATGTTTTTCCGATAGGGAATGCCTTCCGTATCCAAAAATTCAGCCACGTAACGGCTCGTATTTTCTTCTTGGTACGATAATTCGGGATACTGATGCAGGTAGCGGTAATGAGCTGCTATTTCGGGAAAAAGTTCCTCGATTTCCCGGCGAAGCGTCAATGCAAAATCGGACATATCTGTTAGAAACTGTTTAAATTTTACCGAACTATTTTATATGTGTTGCGGTTGTGCCGAAAGACGAATTTCAACTCAACTTATGGATAACCAACCCCGAACGCAATTTGGGTTCGAACCACGTGGTTTTGGGCGGCATAATGTTGCCCGAATCGGCAATGTCCATCAATTGCTTCATCGAAACCGGGTAGAGCGCGATCGCCAATGCCATTTCGCCGCTATCAACCCGTTTTTTCAGTTCGCCCAAGCCGCGTATCCCGCCCACGAAATCAATGCGTTTATCGCTACGCAAGTCTTTGATTCCCAATATATCATCGAGAATCAAGTTCGAGGTAACGGTAACGTCGAGTGCGGCGATGGGATCGCCGTCGTCATAAGTTCCGGGCTTGGCGGTAACGCTGTATGATTTTCCGTCGAGGTAAACCGAAAAATTGTGCAACGCCTTCGGTTTCTGTATTTCCGTCCCGGTGGCTTCAACGCTGAAATTCTTTTCCAATCGGGCGATGAATCCAGCGGGCGATAGTCCGTTCAAGTCTTTTACCAACCGGTTGTAGTCGATGATTGTCAGTTGATTGTCGGGAAAGCAAACCGCCATAAAATAGTTGTATTCCTCGTCGCCTTTGTGCCGGGGGTTGTTTTTCGCCTTTTCCGCGCCCACGAGAGCCGCCGCCGCCGAGCGATGATGCCCGTCGGCAATGTACAACACCGGAAAAGAGGCGAAAATTTGGGTAATTCGTTCTATATCATCCTTTTCGCCAATCAGCCAAAAATGATGCCCTACCCCGTCCACCGACACGAAATCGTATTCCGCCTCGTTTTTGATGACGCGCCCCACGATGTCGTCCAACTCTTTGTTGTCGGGGTAGGCGAAAAACACCGGCTCGATGTTGGCATCGTTCACGCGGACGTGCTTCATACGATCTTCTTCCTTGTCGCGGCGCGTGAGTTCGTGCTTTTTGATTTTCCCCGTCATATAATCATCGACATACGCGCCGACAACCAATCCGTACTGCGTTTTGCCGTTCATCGTTTGGGCATACACGTAATACATTTCTGACGTGTCTTGCAACAGCCACCCTTTTTCCTGAAATTTCAGAAAATTTTCGAGGGCTTTCCGATACACTTTTTCCTCGTGCTCGTCTGTCCCCACCGGAAAGTCAATTTCGGGTTTGATGATGTGGTACAACGATTTTTCGTTGCCCTCGGCTTCTTTCCGCGCCTCTTCGGAATTGAGCACGTCGTAAGGGCGCGAAGCCACTTCTTTCACAAATTGTTTGGGCGGACGCACGCCCCTGAATGGTTTAATGACAGCCATAATTGTTATTTAAGATTTTTGCGGTAAAGATAATGAAAATCCCCATACCCCCCCTCTAAAAATCCTAAATTTATCGCAAAGGGATATGCGAATGGGCAAGGACCTAAGAAACTGTTTAATTTTTAACAGGTTCTAATTATTTCCATTTTCAAACACGTCGAACAAAAATGTCAGACTTCTTTGCCTAAAAAAATCATGTAAAGTTAATTTGCGGATAGCATAATAACTCTTCCAGTAATTGCTTAATGCCGCGAGGTAATTGCGTTGTGCTTCCATTTTACGGTTAAGGGATAAAGTTAGCGAAGTTAGATCGGACTTTCCGACCACGAAGCGTTGTTTGTTGATCGTGTAAGAGGCTATTGCCATTTTCAGGGCTTCTTTTGTTTTGTCAATTAAGCGTTGCTGCTTGTGAAATTCGGACAGGGTCGCGATAACTTCCTGTTCCAAATCCTGTTCGCTCTGTTTTGCCGTTAAGCGGGTAATGTCCAGATTATTCTTTGCCATATTCAACCTGCCCTTCCTGATACCCCAGTCTATAAGCGGAATACTCAGGGTAATACCCGCGATACTCTGCCTTAATAGTCCGGTATAGGCATCGGATAAATGTTCGCCTGTCTGATTAAAACCGATGCTCGTCGAAAGAGAGGCATTAAAGCCCGACTCTTTGCGCGTGCGATCCATTTCCTGTTCCGATTCCAGCACTTGTTGGCGATATGAAAGAATATTGGGATTGTTGGCTTTCATGCGAGCAATGGCTTCTTCTGCGAAGATTTGAATATTTTCCGGTATTTCCGGCAATAAGGGTCGAATTTCACAGTCTTTTTCCAAGTTGAAAAAGGAACTAAACACATAGGCGGATTGTTGCAAATGCGTAATGACATTTTCCATTGCATTTTCGGCATTTACCAAATCCAATTGCAGCGTCAGTAAATCGGCTTGTGAAATAGAAGATATACGATAACGTTCTTTTCCTGCAATATACAGCGAATCGGCAGAAGAAAGGTTTTCTACCGCCATTGCATATTCGGCTTGTGCCATTGCCAAAGAAAAAAAATAATTTACTGCCGTTTCAGAAATTGTTTCCCGTGAATATAAATACTGTTGTTTCGCTTTTTCATATTTCAAAGGTTCTATCCTCTTTTCCCATTTGAAGCGGTTGAATCCAAACATAGACTGCGAATAACCCAAACGTACCGGAATACTGGAAAATTGTTTGTAAATATTTTCCCCGAAATTTTGCATATAATCCAAATCCGAAGACAATGTGAATGTTCCTCCTGTCAGTTCAAAATTCTGGAAAACGGATATACCCGCAGAAGAACTGACAGATTGCAGCAAACGATAACGGTCTATATTTTCCTGATAATCGTAACGTTTCGTAATATTGCTGTTGTATTGCACAGGAGTAAGTTGCATAGACACAGAAGGTAATCGACTCGCTTTATATGTTCGGTATGCCCAATAATCGGATATATATTGATTTTTTGCCCTGAATGCTTGCAACGAACTGTCAGTCGCCAATCCAATACACTCTTCCAACGTCAGCGTTATAACTTTTTTCTGTCCGAAAGAAAATGACACAACGGAAACAGATAATATCAAGCATATCAGTTTATTCATTTATTTTGTTCTGTATTTCAGATTATCAAACAACCGTTCGATTAAACGCCGTTCTTTTACTATAATGTCAGCCGTCCCGCTTATTTCATAGCGAAAATCTAATTGTTTGCCGTAATTGGTTGTCAGCCCGGATGGAAAGTCAATCACAATCAAATACGTTTCAATTATGTTTTCTCCCGCTTTTTGCGGTTGGCTAAGCAGCGATATAGAACTTACCCTGCCATCCACCGAACCATACTCCATATAAGGATAATTGTCCAGTTTTACGGTTACGCGGCTATTGTTTTCCACTTTTCCGGCACCCGTAGCAGGGAGTAAAACTTGTCCGAAAACATCGTTTTCTTTGGGTACAATCCCGAAGATTTCTTCTCCGGTTTGTACAAACTGATTTTCGGACAGGAATTTTAAAAATTCCACTTTCCCTTCGAAAGGAGCTTTGAAAACAAATTTCTGTTCCCATGCTTTAATATTGTCCATCAATTCCTGATACGAAGCCAACAAATTCATTTGTAGTTGCCGTTCTTTCTCTTTTTGTTCCACGTCTAACTGGTTCAATTTATTTTGATTGTCGGCAATTTGCATTTTTACGGAAGCTATTTCTTTTCGCAAATTTTGTTCTTCTTGACGGTTTGCCAAAAGTTCATTCCTGCTTTTATCCAATTCCAGTTCATAAGTAATAATCTCATCCCTATTCATAGAGGCATATTTATCCATCCATTTGCGGGAAATATCAAGTTTCTCCTGCGTAATTTTCAACAACTTCTCGGATTCGTCCTGTAAAGTTTTTCCCCATTGCATGTTTTCAACTAAACCTATACGCCGAGTTTCAAAAACATTATCTTTCCAATAATCGCGTTGGTCTTTTAGGGCGGACAGAAAAGTGAAGTATTTTGAGTTCAAATCCCCCATAGATACATTTTCGGGGAATAGAACCTGAACAGAGTCCACGATATTATCATTAGGATTAAATCCGTCTATGAGATTAGCGATTTGCCTGACATCTTCTGTTACCGCTGAATTTTCCACGACGGCAATATAGTCCCCCTGCTTTACATTGTCCTGCGATTGGAAGGGCATCAAATGAATATTGCCCGAAGCGTTTGCGACTAATTTGACCGGTGCTATGCTCGAATTGATTCTGATTTGTCCCGTTACAGTATCGGGATATTTTATGAGCCATCCGAATAACAGCAACAACGCCGTGAAAATAACAACCGCCACAGCCACCCAGCGACCAAAAGTCATCGGCATCCGTTCTACAATATCGGTAATTTCCTCGCTACGTCGCGTTATTGTTTTTCCGGGTTCAGTCTGTTTGTTCGTTTTCTTCATTCTCCGTATCTTTTTTTATTTCAGCTACCGAATCATATTGGCTTTGTATCAACTCGTAATAATAGCGTTTGTTTTCCATTAATGTTTGATGGTTGCCCACTTCGGTAATCATTCCGGATTTTAATACAATAATTTGGTCTGCTTTGCGGATGGTGCTTAGCCTGTGGGCAACTACGATAACGGTACGGTTCTGAAAAACATTATTCAGGGCTTTCACGATCTTTTGCTCGTTAATACTGTCCAAGGCATTGGTCGCTTCGTCTAAAAACAAGTAATCCGGTTTTTTGTATAAGGCTCTGGCAATTAATACACGTTGTCGTTGTCCGCCGCTCAATCCTCTACCCATCTCGCCAATCATCGTTTGATAACCTTGTGGCATGGACTCTATCTCTTTGGCGATGTTGGCTATTTCGACAGCTTGCTGCAAGGCTTGATAATCCACTATTTCATCATTCAGGACAATGTTGTTCTGTATCGTATCGTTAAATAGTTTGCCGTCTTGCATTACGCAGCCACATTTAGAACGCCATTTCCGCAAACTAATATTGTTGATATTCAGGTCGCCGATGCAGATTTCCCCGAAAGATGGGTTATACAAACGCAAAAGAAGTTTCAGCAACGTGGACTTGCCGCAACCGCTATTGCCGACAATGGCGGTTACTTTACCTTCGGGAATATTTAGAAACAGATTTTTTAAAACTAAGGGTGCGTGAAACGAATACTGAAAAGAAAGGTTTTTGACGATCAGGCTTTTGTCTTTCGGGAGTTCCATACTGTTCGAAATAATGGAAGAAGTGTCGTCTTCATCTGGTAATTGATGAATTTCGTTAATCCGCATAAAACTGATTTTGGCATATTGAGCCGATTGAATAAATCCGACCAATTGCGCTACCGGACCGTTTAGCATCCCGATAATAAATTGTGTGGAAATCATTACGCCAAATGTAATGTCGCCATTGATGACGGCTATGGCACAATAAAATACAACGCCCAAATTGGTAATGCTATTAATGAATTGCGCCCCAAGAGACTGCGCGTTGTTTATGGTCAATACTTTCAATCCTAAGCGATAAAGTCGCGCCTGAATACCTTCCCATTTCCAACGTTTAATATCTTCATAATTATTGATTTTTATTTCCTGTACGTTGCCGATGGTTTCCACCCAGTAACTCTGGTTGCGCGAATTGAGTTCGAAATACTCCCAATCCAATTTTTTGCGGACGTTTAAAAAAACAAGGATCCATGCGACATAAAGGGTGCTGCCCGCAACAAAGATATAGAAAATCATAGCATTGTATATCAGTAGTATAACACTGAATACTAAAAAAGTAATCGTTGAAAAGAGCATCCCGATGGAATTGTTCATCACAAAGGCGCGGATGCGCTCGTGGTCGTAGGCGCGTTGCAGGATGTCGCCGACGAGTTTGTTTTCAAAAAACGTAACGGGCAGTTTCATCAGTTTTATCAGATAATCCGAAATCAGAGATATGTTTACCCGGGTCGAAACATGAAGCAACACCCAGTCGCGCAACACATTCGATAGCGTTACACTCAACAGCAAAACGACATTTCCCGCAAGCATCATATAGATAAACTCAATGTCGCGGGTGTAAATGCCGATGTCGATTACCGATTTCGAGATAAACGGAAGCAATGCTTGCAATCCGGTGGAAATCAACATAATAAAAAAGAGTATTCCGAAAGCCTTTTTGAATGGGGTAAAATAATTCAATAGATTTTCGAAAGTTTTGAATTTTTCTATTCTTTCGTGGGCTTCAATCTGCCGGAAGTTTGCCATGGGTTCGAGCGCCATCAGAAAACCCGACTCGTCGTCCTTGTACCATTTTTCCCTAAACTGCCTGTGCGGATACGACAGCAGACCCTTTGCCGGGTCGGAAACATACACTTTCTTTTTGTCAGCCTTGTAAACGACGATGAAGTGGTCGTTGTCCCAGTGGACAATGGCGGGAAGCGGGATTGTCTTGACCAGACCCTCTATGTCCGCCTCGATGGAAAGGCTTCGCAGCCCGATTTTTTCGGCGGCATAACTGATGTCCAAAAAGGAAACGCCCTCGCGGGTTATCCCGCACAAGTCGCGCAGGTATTGCAGCGAATAATACTTGCCATAATATTTGGCAATAATTTTCAGGCAAGCCGGACCGCAGTCCTTGGCGTCCATTTGGTATTCGTGAGGGAAACGATTTAGCACGTCAATAAGTTGTTATTTTTTTGTATAAGTTCAAAGCCATTTCAACAGTTTCATCCATATTACAATAAGCGTATGTGCCTAATCGTCCACAAAAATAAACATGATGTTCCTGCTTTGCCAATGACTTGTATTGTTCATAAATACGCATATTATCTTGTGTGTTTACTGGATAATAGGGTTCGAGATCTAACTGCCAATTCAATGGGTATTCGCGAGTTATTACAGTTTTTACTTGTGTTCCAAAGTTGAAATGTTTATGCTCAATAATACGTGTATAGGGCACTTCTCTTTCTGTATAATTAACAACGGCATTGCCTTGGAAATTATCCGTATCCAACGTTTCTGTTTCAAAACACAAAGAACGATAAGCCAATGGTCCGAAACAATAATCGAAATAGCGGTCTATCATTCCTGTAAAAATAACTTCTTTGGCTTTATTTTTCAATTTTTTGTTTTCAAAAAAATCTTCGTTCAAAATCAAATCACAATCTTCAAAACATTTTTCAAAAATAGGATTATATCCCTCATTGGGTATTCCTTGATATACATCGTTAAAATAATTGTTATCGTATGTAAACCGAAGTGGAAGCCGTTTAATAATAAAAGATGGGAGCAAGGTGGCGGCCATTCCCCATTGTTTTTCGGTATATCCCTTAACAAGTTTTTCGTAAATATCATGTCCCACAAGCGATAATGCCTGTTCTTCGGCATTTTGCGGATTAGCAGTTTTTAGGCGTTGCGCTTCTATCTTGTTTTTTGCTTCTCCGGGCGTTATTATTCCCCAAAGTCGATAGAAGGTATTCATATTGAAAGGCAAGTTATAAACTTTGTCTTTATACCTTGCCAGTGGCGAATTGATGTAATGGTTGAACTCGCAAAGTTCGCTCATATATTCCCAAACCTGTTTGTTGGATGTGTGGAAAATATGAGCACCGTATTTTTGCACAATTATGTCTTGAACCGTTTCACAATATAAGTTGCCACCGATATGGTTACGCCTTTCCACAACAAGGCACTTTTTCCCATGCCGTGTAGCTTCACGAGCAAAAACGGCATTGAAAAGTCCGGCACCAACTAATAGAAAATCATATTTGCTCATCGAACATTCTTTATTAACCCCAATCCAATGTTTAACAGTTTTCCTGACAATGTAAAATCCAATGGATAGGATTTATCTATTTCTTTCTCAACAAAAGATTCGATTTCATCAAGTAAAGAATCATTTATCTGCATATTATCATACATGAAATAAACAAAATTTTGCCAATCAAAACAAGACAAACCCGATAAAGATTCGCAATCTATTTTTGATTGGACTTGTTTCCACTTGCTCTTTTTTGAATCTATTCGTTGAATTCGTTTTACATTTTTCTGTAAAATATAAACATCTTTTTCTCTATAACTTGAATAATCATGGTGTTTCGATAATATATCGCTGACCAAAAATGAAAGACGGCGAATAGGGCTTTTCTTCACATTATTGTGCTTCGATATTTCAATCAAAAAATAAAGGATAGAATTTAAAAAACTTATATCAAAAATAGCATTTGATTTATGTTCATCCATTATACGTTGGCATTCCTTTATTATGGTTTCAATTATGCCTACATCTTTGGCGCACAACGATATATCTTTATATTTTTCCGCATAATATACCCCTATTCCAAATAGATTAATAACTTCTGGATTAATGATAGGCATTTTGACTGAAATATTCGCTAATAAAAATTTTTCCAAGTCTTCCGATATCGCGTTATCTTCCATTTCAATAAACTTATTTTCATTCAAATAGTTGATACCCCATATCAAACCCGAAATACCCTCTGAAAAATTGGGATGTCGAACATTATTCATCTTATTATCAAATATCTCGCCGATAAAATCGTCTGCAAGTTCCTCATACGCATTTTGCTTTTTATAATGAGCGTAATGATATAGAAAAATGGCTATCCCCATTTTCCCGTTTAACAATCCCACATTTTTTATCTTATGTTGATTGATATATAGCAAGTTGGCTATTGTTTGCAATATATCATTTATTCTTTCTTTGTTTTTCATAAATAACTTTTCTAAAAAATGATATTATATTAAGTCCAATAAATTTGTACAATTGAAAAAGGAATCGTACTTTTGTGAAAAAAAAGTATGGCAAAGGAAAGAATCAAGGTCAATGTGCCGGCAACAGCAAT
>JAISYO010000074.1 GCA_031269865.1 Dysgonamonadaceae bacterium
TTTTCTCAGATGCTTTTCTCAAACGCCTTCCACAAATTGTCTTCCGGGACGGGGGCGACAACTTCTATCTTCTCTTGCGACACTGGATGGACGAACGAAATGCTCCGCGCGTGCAGGCTGATGCTCCCGTCGGGATTGGAACGCTCCGCCCCGTATTTCAAATCTCCTTTTATCGGGCTCCCGATTTTTGCCAGCTGGCTGCGAATTTGGTGGTGTCGTCCGGTTTCGAGGCTCACTTCCAGCAAGCTGTAATTATCCGAGGCAGCAATCAACTTATAGTGCAGAACGGCTTTCTTCGAGTGGGGCTTTTCCTTGTCGTAAGCAGTTGATTTATTGTTTTTTTCGTTTTTCAACAAATAGTGAATCAACGTATCTTCCTCTTTTTCGGGACGTTTCTTCACAACCGCCCAATACGTCTTGTCAATTTCCCCGTTGCGAAACATTTCGTTCAGGCGGGAAAGCGCCTTGCTCGTCTTGGCGAAAACCACCACGCCGCTTGTAGGGCGATCCAGTCGGTGCGTTACCCCGCAAAATACGTTTCCGGGCTTGTTGTACTTTGCCTTCAAATACTCTTTTACCAAATCCGATAGCGGTTTGTCGCCCGTTTTGTCGCCCTGCACAATTTCGGACGGAGCTTTGTTAATGATGATGAGGTGGTTGTCTTCGTAAAGGACAGTCATAAAACAGATATTTTAGGATATAAATTATTCTTTCACAAATTTCAAGTCGATACCCTTGTCATCCCTGATTTTTGCGGACAGCGCGGAACTTTCGACTTCTACTTTTCCTTTGATAAACTCCGGAATATTAAAGGATTTCATCAGAAAAGTGTAATATTCGGCGCTTTTTTGCGGCAACAGAAAGGGCTTCGAGGCTTTTCCCTGCTCGTCGATGTGAGCAAAAAAAGGACGTGTATAAAGTCCGTCGAGCCTTCGGCTGCTAAAAACCAACCAACGGCTGTTGCTACTCCACGAATGATAACTTTCCACGTCGTCGGAATTGAGAATATCCAAGGGTTTTACTTCTTTTGTTTGTAAATCAACGATATACAAATCGGCATCTTTGTGCCAAATTGAAAAATTGCCGTAGGCGGAAAGGGTAAAAACCAACAATTTGCCGTCGGGCGAAACCCGCGGGAATGACACGCTTTTGCCCTCTGTATCTGCTTGATAGAGCGTATCCACCTTATCCCCGAAACGACGGCTTTCCGCATCGAAAGCAATGGAACAGAGGCTGTAACGCACTTCGCGAAAAGATTGCGGCATCGGCAGGGCTTTCGCCGAACAGAAATACAGCGTTTTTCCGTCGGGCGAAAAAGTGGGGAAAGTTTCAAAGGAAGAAAATGAAAAAATCAGCGAATCGCTCACAATCTCGTGTTTCCCAACGTCATACACCACCACGTCCGAAGCCTCGTCAAAAACCTCAATGCGATTCGGATCGTTGATATGAAACGATTGTTTGGTGCTATTGACTGAAAATGCGATATATTTTCCGCTTGGGTGCCACGACGGATACACCAAATTGGAAATGGTTTCCGGGTTTTTTGTGTTCAGCCTTTCAATTTTTTTACCGTCAATCAGTGTCGTCCCCGCGTATTTTGCCCTCGTGTGAAACACCATCTGCGCAGGATTTTGCATACAAAACGAATGGCAGTTCATACAATTTTCCCCGGTTAGCTTGTTTTCCAAAATCGGTGTTTGTGCGAAATTCGAGAGGTTTCGCTGATAAATGCCCATTGCACTCCACAACTCGTAACCCGGCTCTATCAGGCGGTAAGCGAGGTAGGAATCGATGGGTTCTTCCGCCACGTTTATTTTGAAAGACAGGTATCTTACCGCCTCGCCACCCTTTTCCTTCGTCGTGATGGTTACAGCAATAGATTGTCCGACAGCTTGTTTCAGTATTTTTTTCCAAGCCGTTTCCGATATTCCAAATTCGCCTTTCGAGGCTTTTACGGTTTCGGAAAAATCGCCGACAGCAAAAACGGCGTAAGCCTCTTCGATAGAATCCGCCATCGCAAAGCGAAGCGGGGCGATATTGGGCGGTATGGTAACACCAACATAATCAGGCTCTATCACGGGAAGCCTATCGACTTGACACCCTTCGGGTGCTTGATTTGAACACGCCCAAAGGCATATCGCAAGAAGGGGAACGAAAAGGAAAATGTATTGTTTCATAGTGATTATCAATTATTTGAATGCAACAAAATACCAGTAAGTATGCCCGAATTGCCGAGCCATAATCGCAGGAAGTGCATTGGGGTTATTTCTATTGGACAAAAGTATCTGTTTGAAGGCAATGAAGCGATCCGCCGTTTCGTCCGAAACACCCAAGCCCGCCCACGTGGAAGGCTCGGATTCGTTCAAAATACAAATTGCCTCTTGAAGATGGCGAGGCAAAACAAGTCGTTCCGACGAGGCAGAACGATTTTTTAATTCCAAATACTTATCCAGCAGTAGTTTAATTTTTTCCAAATCCTTTGCCAACAAGCGCGACGCGACAAGGTATTCAAAGGCAGAACGAGAATCAGGGTTGTTTTCAACTATCTGTTGAAGCTCAGTTTCTATGTCTGTACGCAGCGACAATTCGCTGTTTGCAGGCAACGAACGCTTTTTTGCGCCGAGCAAAGAGTCGTTTTCAACCGCCTCGTCGTTATACAGAAACCGCCGTTGCGATTTCGCCCAATCGCGGTACGCAAGCGTATTTTCAAGGATTCGGATATATTTTTCCGCCACGGGATAAGCCCCGAAAATCAGGTTGGTTTGCACCAAGCGTTTCAAAGCCCGCGGGTTTCCGCCATTCATCGCGCTCACATAAGCCTCAAAAGCCATTTCCTGCGAAAGCGCGATATAGTCCATCGAAAAGGTTATATCGCTATGCAACAACGATATAATCGTCGTCTTATCCCACGTGGATATTAAACCCCACGGATCGCGCTGTTCGAAAGCGAACATACGATCGCCCAATTCGCCGCATTCCGAAAGCGCGAGATTCACGTAACAGAGTTTCCGATAGTAAGTTATCTTCCCCTTGCTCTGTTCGAGTATTTTGTCCCATTGTCCGCTACGGCTGTACCAATCGAATTTTTTTACCTCGTACATTTCACGCCAATCGTATTTCGGGATCCCTTTCCAAAAAAACGAACCGACTATAACCAACTGAATCACAACGAATGAAATCATCATATTCCGTTTGAAAGGACGATTTGTCAGCCGGGCGACAACAATCAGCAAGGGCATCGAGAGCCACGGAAAATAGAGCACGGTTTCAGGCTCAGCCAACAAATTATAGTAAAAATCGGGCAAGAAAACAGTACGGTATTCCCCACAAACGGCATATTTCACGCCCAGCCACCCGATCAAAGCCACTTCCAAAACGAGAAACATTACGAAAAACCGTTTCCCTGACTTGAAAAACAGAATTTCAATCAGTATAACCGCCAAAGAATAAAGCACATAAACCGAACCAGCAAGGAAAAAAAGCACGAGGGAAAAGAAAACTTCCGCCCCAATCCTAAGCTCAAACTTTTTGAATAAAAAAGTGAGGTAAACCGCTATGAGAGAAAGAATAAACGCTATCGTCCCCGAAACGAGGTAAATGTAGTCGAGATGCACAAAAAGCAACGAGACAACCAACAAAAGGCAGAATACGAGCAGTTTTGCTTCCGGCGCAATTTTTTTGATGATGGTGTGGGCAAGCCAGCCCGAAACCGTCAGCAACAAAGCCGTAATCGCCGCCCCGACAAAAGGATAGAAGAAAAATTGCACCAAAAATCCGGCGGCGATGTCCGCCAATCCGCCGGAATGTCGCAACATGTCCGACACAAAAGCCAAATCATTTTGGAACAGTTGGTTCTGTTCCACAAAATAGAAATGAAATTCGTACTCCATTTGCAGGAACGCAAACAGAACCGCACAAACCACAAACCAACAATAAATCGGTTTGAATTTCATCGCTTTTTATTCTTTTGTAATTTCTTTTTTCTCTGCAACCACGATCTCTTTACCAAGATATTCGGGCAAGTCCATTCCTGCTTGTCGGAACAAGTCGTTGAGCGGTGGAACCGACTTCATCAAGCCCGAAAGAAAATTGGCGGTGGAAGTTGTGCCGTTTTCATTGTTGCCACCGTCCCAAACGGTTATTTTGTCGATTTTGATATTCTTTATCGCCTCAACCTGCGTTTTCACGAGTTCGGGCAGTTTTTCGATCAACAGCAACTGATACGCCGATTGCGCGTTGCCTGCGGCTTTTACCATTTCCTTGTAGCCCTCCGACTGTTTCGTGAGGATTTCGTAGTAACCGCGAGCTTCCGCGTCCATTTTGGCAAAAATAGCGTCCGCCTCGCCCTTCGCATTCACGCGAATTTTTTCCGCTTCGGCTTCCGCGTCAATTATGATACGCTGTTTTTCAATTTCTTGACTGACAATCACATTTGCCTGCTGCGTTGCTTTTTCGCGTTCGGCACGAGCCGTTTCCGCTTTCTGCTCGGCGGCATACGCCTCTTGCAAGGCTTTCGCTTGTTGCACTTTTTCGGCAGTGATCGCAATTTTCAACGCCTCAGCCTCTTTTTCGCGCCTTGCGGCATCGGAATTGGCAATGTCGATTTTGGCGTTGTTTTCGCCCTGAACGGCGATGGCGTTCGCTTGCGACGTCTTGATACGGGTATCCCTTTCGGCTTCCGCCCTACCGATTTCGCCAATTTTATCCTGTTCCGCAACCGACACTTTCGCCTCGTTAATCGCCTTTGCGGCAGCCTCTTTACCCAATGCCTCAATGTAACCGCTCTCGTCTTTTATGTCGGTAACATTGACGTTGATCAGTTTCAAACCGATTTTTTTGAGTTCCTGCTCTACGTTTTTCGACACGTTGTCCAAAAACCGATCGCGATCGGAATTGATTTCTTCGATGCTCATCGTGGCGATTACCAAACGAAGCTGCCCGAAAAGAATGTCGCGGGCAAGTTCCTGAATCTGTTCGCTCGACAAACCCAAAAGACGTTCGGCGGCGTTGCCCATCGAATCCTGCTCGGTGGAAATACCAACCGTGAATTTGCTCGGCACATCAACGCGAATGTTCTGTTTCGAGAGCGCGTTCGTGAGGTTCGCCTCAATGGAAATCGGTATCAGCGAAAGGTAAGAGTAGTCTTGAATGATGGGCCAAATGAACGCGCCGCCGCCGTGAATACACTTTGCCGAGCCGCCGCCCGTTTTGCCAAACACCACCAAAATTTTGTCCGAAGGACAACGTTTATATCTCTTAATCAGCGAGATAAACAGTATAAAA
>JAISYO010000086.1 GCA_031269865.1 Dysgonamonadaceae bacterium
CCACTCTTTTTTTGGTAGAAATTTGTTTTTAAATGGAATAAATGAAGTAACAATTTGGAAATAATTTTCTACAATCAGAAAAAATTAGCATCTTTGCCTAAAATTTCAAGACACATTATGTAGAAAAAAAATGAAATTTCTAGAGATGTTCAGACAGTTGCGTGAGAAACACCAAATGCCACAGCTAAAACGTGCTTTGGCACTGGATATAGACACCGCCACCTATCATAAAAAAAGAGAAGAGATATTAAGTTCAAGGAAACAACGCAAGTAAAAAATGAAAACTACCCTAACATATATTGATTTATTTTGCGGTGCAGGCGGACTTTCCTACGGCTTTGACAAAGCAGGAAACAATAATGTTTTTGCCGTTGATATTGAGCCTACTTTTTGCAAAACCTACAAACGTAATTTTCCGAAACACAAACTCATTCAACAAGATATTTCCAGACTTACAGAAACTGAAATTCATAATTTGACCAAAAATCAAAAAGTTGATGTTGTAATTGGCGGACCGCCTTGTCAAGGATTCAGTATGGCGGGCAATATCGGCAGAAAGTTTATTGATGATCCCCGAAATCACTTGTTTCAAGAGTTTGCGAGAATTGTAAAAATTGTAACGCCCGATTATTTTGTAATGGAAAATGTGGCACGACTTTTTACTCATAACAATGGCAAAACTCGACAAGAAATAATCAAATTTTTTGAAGAATTGGGATATAATGTTGAATGTAAAATTTTTAATACCGTTGATTTTGGAATACCGCAAAGCCGACAAAGAATTTTATTTATTGGCAATAGAATATCCAAGAACATTGTTTTTCCTGAAAAAACAGCGCAAAAGCCGAAAACAATAAAAGATGCAATTGATAAATTCCCAAAATTAGAATCAGGCGAAAGTTCTAAAATACCAAACCATATTGCGATGAAACATTCGGCTCAAATGCTCGAAAAAATGAGTTATGTTTCCGATGGTGGCAACCGCACTGAAATTCCCGAAAACATACGCCCGCAAAAAGGCGATGTTCGCAAATACATTCGTTACAAAAGTAGCGAGCCATCTGTTTGTATTACAGGTGATATGCGAAAAATTTTCCATTATTCACAAAATAGAGCATTGACAGTCAGAGAATTATCGGCAATTCAAACCTTTCCGGACAATTTTATTTTTGAGGGTTCGTCAATATCTCAACAACAGCAAGTTGGAAACTCTATACCACCATTGTTTGCTGAAAAAATTGCCGAAGCCATAATAAAAATGAAAGAAAATGATGCACAAATACCCCAAAATTAACTTCATAGGAAACAAACAGAAAATTGCCTCGTGGATTTGCGACCATTTTCCAAGCGATACCGAAACCGTTTTTGATGCTTTTTCGGGTGGTTGTTCCGTTGCTTTTGAGGCAAAAACAAGAGGTTTTGAAGTTTATACAAACGACATTTTAAAAATTAACTATCACATTGCAAACGCTTTAATAAAAAATCAAAATATAAAATTAAACAAAAAAGATATTGATATTATTTTTGATGGCGAACCGTTCAACGGTTTTATGACAGAGCATTACGCCGATGTTTTTTTCTTTGAAAATGAATGTCAGCAACTTGATTTAATCCGCCAAAATATTGAAAAATTGGACTGCGAAAAAAAAAAATCGCTTGCTTTTGCTCTAATGCGTCGTGCAATGATACGCAAAATGCCTTATTCCCGTTTCAACATAAATTGGGAAAAAGTAAAACAACTTCGCAACGAAGAATGGAGTTACGAAAAATACAAGCGGAAACGAGCATATCATAATCAATCGTTCAAAGAACATTTTTTGTTGAATTTGAATGAATACAATTACGCAGTTTTCGATAATCAAAAGCAAAATCAGGCATACAACGAAGACATTTTTAATCTGTTAGATAAAATTTCGGCAGATGTGATTTATTTTGACCCGCCATACGCAGGCACAATGAACAACTATTTTAGTTTTTATGGACTGCTTGACAATTTCATAACGGGCGAAATTACGAAACCATTTGGAAATAATTTTAGGGACAAACAAACTATTGAACAGCAATTTGACATGCTTTTTTCAAGACTTAAAAACTTTAAGTATTGGTTTTTGAGTTACAATAATGTGTCTTGCCCTACAAAAACAGGAATGTTATCTTTGTTAAATACATACTCAAAAGAGGTGCAAATAGTTGAAAAAGAGCATATTTACAAAGTAACAGGCAAGGAAAATAAAAAAAGGAATACCGAATATTTGTTTATTATTAAAAACGAGAACTATGGCAGAAATTCAAAGTTATGAGGAATATTGGAAGTTGACATTGGAATACACCGATTTCAATGATGATAAGTTTCTGACAACCTTACAAATGGTTGTAGATAAAGTTGATTTTCTCAATCAATCAGGAAGTTACGAATATAATAAAGACGATTATCAAAAGTTGCAGACTGAAATTTTGGAAAAAGTTCCCAAAACTTCGGCAAACATAGAAAATCAACTTGCTTCTACAAGAAAAGCGATAAATCAATGCGTAAAACTTGGTTTTGTAAATAGTTTTTTGAATTCATACCACCACTTGACAAAGGCCTTTTTGCAAGCAAAGACGAATAGAAAGCGAAAAACGCTACTTTCTCGCATTGTTTATGATAATTCAAGTTTCAATCGCAGCATTACAACAGAATCAAACTTGCACCAACTTAACTTTTTGATTAACACGCTTGTTGAAAATGGCAAACTTTCAAAAACGGACATAATTGCACTAATGATTGTTGATATTGAGCAAGTTGCGAAAGGATATTTAACAAGACGAGAACTTGATTATTATGTAAATGACGCTATTTCAAACAAATTTATTGAAAGAAAATACAACCAAGTCGGTTACTTAAATAATATTCTCAACAAGTTAGACGAAATTTGTTTTGTAAATGATGAACTCTATTTTACAGAAGATACAAAACGAATTTTTGGCGAAGAAATAGAAGTTGTAACAAAGAAACGCAACCCATATTTGTATTTGCTTTACAAAAATCAATTGAAAGAGGAAAGTTTTTCAATATACCACGCCGAAAAATGTATGGTTGAGAAACTCGATTATCCCGTTTTAATTGCAAGCCATATTAAACCGTTTATTGACTGCGATGAAGATATTGAAGCATCTGATGTAAATAACGGTATTTTGTTAAGTCGCAACTTTGACTCGTTGTTTGATTTGGGTTACATAACTTTTGCCAACGACGGGAAAGTTATTGTTTCAGAACAAGTGAGCCAAGAATTAACAAAACATATTTCTAAATATCAGTTAAACAGCCATTTCATAAATCCGACACGCTTGAAATATATGGAATATCATAGGAAAAATGTGTTTGAACACAAAGCAAAAATTTATCAAAACGCATAGTGCAATCAACACTATTTCAGAAAGGACGGCTTCGCGAAAAATATCCGAACTTGCTAAAGCGGAAATATTGGAATAAGCAGGTACTTTTGGCGCAGGAAATTTCTATAAAATAAAAACGATAATGCTAATTGTATCCATTTTTCAGATACTTGCGTTAATATCCTCAATATAGGCAAGCAATTCATCGCGCCCCTTTTTGGTTTCGGACGAGGTAACGAAGATGGGGGGCAGCTCTTCCCACGATTCAAGCAATTTCTGCTTGTACACATTCACTTGCAGGCTTAATTTGCCGGAACCCTGTTTGTCGGCTTTTGTGAAAACGATGGCGAAGGGAACGCCGTTTTCGCCCAGCCATTCAATAAATTCCAAATCAATTTTTTGGGCGTCGTGTCGGCTATCCACCAGCACGAAAAGCGAAGTCATCGCATCGCGGCACAACACATAATCCTCGATCAACTTCCGAAGCTGTTCGCGACTGTCCTTTCCTCGACGTGCGTAGCCGTAACCCGGCAAATCCACCAGATACCACTCGCCGTTGATGAGAAAATGGTTGATGAGCATCGTTTTCCCCGGCTTGGAAGAAGTCATCGCCAAGCCTTTGCGGTTTGTCAACATATTGATCAGGGACGATTTCCCCACGTTGGAACGTCCGATAAATGCATATTCCGGCTTGCCGTCTTGCGGACATTTGCGGTAATCGCTGTTGCTGATGATAAATTCGGCTGTTATTATATTCATCTTTCCTCAAAATTTCATTTAACAGGTTGATTTTCCTTGCGCGACAACGCCCATAAGCCCATTCCGGTTAGTGCGCCGTTGATGAGCAACAGTTCGTAGCCCACCTTGTAGGAAAAGAAGTGCAGCATCGCATATTCAAAGGCGAAACAAGCTATCGGCGCGGCAACCGCCACGTAAGGCACGTAGTTGTCCATCGGCTTCAAGCGGGTGTAAAGTCCACAAAAATACAAGCCGAGCAAGGGACCGTAGGTATAGGAAGCGAGTTTATAAATGGCGTCGATGATGCTGTTAGAGCCTATTGCCTCGATAATCAGAATGATAGCCAAGAACGCCACGCTCATTCCGATATGCACCAAACGGCGCGTGTGTACGTTTTTCTTCTGTTGCGCGGCGTCGGGCGTTTTTTTCATACCGAGAATGTCCACGCAATACGAAGTGGTAAGGGCGGTAAGGGCGGAATCGGCACTCGAAAAGGCAGCCGCCACAATCCCCATAATAAAAATCGCGAGCACCACCTGCCCCAGATACTGACTTGCGATAAACGGCAGAATGCTATCGGAAATTTCGGGCAGGGCGATGCCGTTCCGTTCGGCAAAAATAAGCAGCAGTACGCCCAGCGAAAGAAACAGCAGGTTGATGGGTGCAAACGCAAATCCGTAGGACACCACGTTTTTTTGCGCATCTTTCAACGTGCGGATAGTCAGGTTTTTCTGCATCATATCTTGATCAAGCCCTGTCATCACAATCGTGATAAACATACCGCTCAAAAACTGTTTCCAGAAAAATTGCTTGCCCAGCCAGTCGTCGAACACAAAAATTCGCGAATGGGGACTGTTGGCGATGGCAGAAACCATTTCCCCCACGTTCATATCCAGCCGTTGCCCGACTTGCCACAAAATGAGGGCGAGCGCGGAAATAAACATCGTCGCCTGAATGGTATCCGTCCAGATGATGGTTTTGATGCCGCTTTTATGGCTGTACAGCCAAATAATCGCGATGATTCCGGTAACGGTTAGGGCAAACGGCACATTCCACGCATCGAAAACCAATTTTTGAAGGATAAAGGCAACGAGGTACAAGCGTGCGGCAGCCCCCACAATCTTCGACAAGAGGAAAAACCACGCCCCTGTCTTGTACGATTTATTGCCATAACGCTGATCGAGAAAACCGTAAATGGTGGTTAGGTTCAGGCGGTAATAGAGCGGCAGCAGGACGTAGGCGATGACTAAATACCCGGCAAAAAAACCCAGCACCATCTGCATATAAGTCATATCGGTGTGCCTTACCCAGCCCGGCACGGAAATAAACGTAACACCCGAAATGGAAGTGCCCACCATAGCGAAAGCCACCAAATACCACGGCGACTGCTTGTTGGCGCGGAAAAAAGTATCGTTGTCCGAGCTTTTGCGGCTCGTCAGGTAAGAAATCAACATCAATACGCCGAAATAAACGGCAATGACGATTAGTATAAAGCTGCTTTGCATAAGAATCTTTAAAAACAAATGTTACAATTATTTACCACAATTTCGAATGCTTATTTTCCTTTTCTCAATTTTTGAGAATTGAACAGTTCGGAATGGGTGCATGTTTCAAACAATAGCAATAATCCGTATCGTCTTGAATCCAAACGAGTAACCAATCGGGCGAAATATGGCATTCCATCACTTTTTTGTTCTTTTTCTTCGGAAAACCTTTCAATGAATGGGGGAAATAAATATCTTCCAAACAGCCGTTCTGAACAAGGAAAGTAACGGCAACCAACAACAGATTCAAATCGGAATTGGATTTATAACAAGACTTTACGCTTTTTTTAAAAGAGTGGGTATAGTCAAGGTTGAATTTTGCTTGCTCAATCCTGTCCAATAAATCAAAAAAGTCATCGGGCGTCATTTTACCAACAATTTGTTCATTGCTGCTTTTGTCTTTTTTCATCTTGCGCCCGTCTTACAGAATAATAGACCCGCCCTTTTTCGAGATCTTCAAAAGCACGAGCAAGCCCCGATTTACTTTCCACCTGCAGCATCATCAAACCAGTAGAAATCACGTAGTTCAAAAGATTTTTCGCCTTTGAATTACGAATGTTGTAGTTTAATGTAATCGTTGCCATAATTTTTTTTGCTTTTGAACAACAGTACAAATTTAAGAATAATTTTTTGAACGGCAAAATTTTTTCGTGCAGAATAAAAACGCTCACGCAGCAGCCTACGTCAAGTGCACCGTCCCGCAGGGACAATGAAAAGGACAAAAGAACGGCGCACACCCCAAACGTCCAAACGCTTTTTACCTCTTAACTTTTAGAAGAGGCTGTCTCAAAAGAGCGTCATCCCGCGCTTGACGCGGGATCTCTTGAAAAATACTGCCTTGTTATCAGGAGATTGCGGGTCAATCCCGCAATGACGACATCCTTTTTTTGGCTTTTGAGACAGCCCTTTTTTATTTTTTAATTCGTATTTGATTCTCGTTTCCGTTTTTCATACTATTTTTGCAGAAGCAAGCGTATCAATGGAAAAAGAGAAAATTTGTGTCATCATCAACCCTGTGTCCGGAACTGAATCCAAGCAGTACATTCCGGACGAGGTGGCTGCGGCGTTCAACCAAAAGAAATTCGATGTTTTTTTCAGGATCACGGGCTACCCTGACCACGCCACCGAGATCGCGAAAGATGCCGTCGGCAAAAAATACAAATACGTGATTACCGTCGGGGGCGACGGCACGGTAAACGAAGTGGCAAAAGCTCTAATCGGCACCGATTGCACCTTGGGAATCATTCCCTTCGGTTCGGGAAACGGCTTGGCACGCGACTTGCACATACCGCTCAATTCAAGAAACGCCCTCAAAATTATCCTCGCGGGGAACGTCCGCACCATCGACTACGGCGTTGCGAACGATCACGTGTTTTTCTGCACCTGCGGCGTGGGATTCGACGCTTTCATCAGCGGAAAATTCGCCGAAGAGAAACTGCGCGGTCCATTGGGGTATTTGCGCCAAGTGTTGGAAGGCGTGATAGATTTCAAATCAGATGAATACGATTTAGATTACGACGACGGCTCGCTGAAAGAGCGCGCATTCGTGCTTACTTGCGCCAACGCCTCGCAATACGGCAACGATGCCTTTATCGCCCCCGAAGCCGATATGGAAGACGGGAAAATGAACGTTTCCATCTTGAAACCGCTCAACGCCATAGAGATTCCGCAAACCACGCTGCAACTTTTCACGAAAAACATCGACAAGAACAGCAAAATGATTTCGTTGCTCACGTCCAGTCTCACTATCCACCGCTCGCGCGAAGGCGTGATGCACGTGGACGGCGAGCCGGTGCAAACCGGGAAGGACATCAGCGTGAAAATCGTCCCGAAAGGGCTGAGGGTGTTAGCCCCGAAAAAACCGAGAGGGGGGAAAAACGGCAGGGATAATGTTTTCAGTTCGCTGACGAGATGGCTTGGGGTGTAATTTTTATATACAAATACATTTCTTTACCTTGTATGAATTTGAAATAATGTGTTGTCATTTTTTTCTAAATCTAACAATTCTTCATTATTTATATTTTCCCATTTGAGAGAAAGTTCCTCTATGGAATACATTTA
Source organism: Dysgonamonadaceae bacterium (assembly GCA_031269865.1). Lineage (GTDB taxonomy): Bacteria > Bacteroidota > Bacteroidia > Bacteroidales > Dysgonomonadaceae > JAISUH01. The sequence goes on from JAISYO010000086.1 coordinate 7,719, forward strand.
ATTGGATAAAATACAGTATTGGGGTGAGCGGCAACTATAATATAAAGATCCCGGACAAAGAAATGAAAGAGGTCAAAAAGAAAATAACCGTTTGGTCACCGGAAAAAGCCAAAGGAACTTTCAATGCGCAGTATGTGATTAACCTACCCCATCAAAGAAAAGAAAGCCGTGTATATGGGCAAATATACCCACAAAATGGAATTGATCATGGTAAAATGGGGTAAGAGCCTGAGCGTCTCGTTCTTGGTAACAGAAAAGGGCAATAAAAACATCAAGAAGTATATCAGAGACGTTGAAAAAACCTTTTGGTTTGAAAACTGATAAAGAAGCAATTTATTTCCCCAGCAACACCTCGTCGATGGCTTTCTTCAACGTGCCTTTTGGAAGTGCGCCCTGCGCCATCTGCGGCGAGCCGTCTTTCGGGCAGAAAAGCAAAGAGGGAATGCTGCGGATTCCAAAGGCGGAAGCAAGTTCCATCTCTTCGCTCGTGTCAATTTTGTAAATGTAAATTTGCCCGTCGTATTCTTTCGCCAATTCTTCCAAAACGGGGGCGATTACCTTGCAGGGACCGCACCAGTCGGCATAGAAATCAATCAGGCAGGGCTTGTCGCCGAGGTATTTCCATTCTTCGGCATTTTTTTCGTAATCAGCCACTTTCGTCAAAAACGTTGCTTTTGTCAAATGAATTGTTTTCATACTATTTTCGCTCTTTGGGGTTTCGCCGCTTGTCGAAGCGTTGGCATTTTTTTGTCCGCACGCAGACAACACAACTATCGTGCCGACTGTAAAAATAATTGTTTTGAGTGGGTTCATCTTTTTTCCCGATTATTTGAAGGGAAAGTAATACGTTAATTTCCCATATATTACCCTATTGGCGGCACGCGAGAAGGGATCTTTGTTGGCGATGCTCGTGTCGAACATATCCCCCAGCCCGAAATAGTAACGCCCTTCGAGGTTGAAAGCACCGATTCCGGTGTTAAATTCAAGTCCGAGTCCGCCAATGATGCCGTAGTCGAACTTTTTCTGTATCTCTTTGTATTGGGGTCCCACCTGTTTTTTCGCTTCGTCCGTTGCGGCTGCGCTTTCCGCCTCTGCCATTTTTGCCGACAAAGCCGGACTCATATCCGCCGAATTTCCCAGCAAAAACCCGATCTGAGGACCCACGTTGATGATGAAACGGACGGCACGCCCCATATAAATATGTGTCATCAACGGCATTTCGAGGTAATTGAGCCTGCGGTTGTAGGCGAAATCGGCGTTGTCCTCGAATTGCTCTTTCCAGCCGCGTTGCGTGTAATTGATTTCCCCGATCAGCCCCAAATGTTTCTCTGATATGTATTTAACCGAAAAGCCACCCGATACGCCCCTTTGTTGCGTTTGCAACACCTTCGGTTGAAAATCAACCGTCGAAAAAATCATTCCGCCGCCAGCCCCGATAAACAATTGCGGTTTGAACTCTTTGCTTTGGGCATTGAGCGAAAATCCAAGCGAAAGCGTGAGGGCGACGAGTGCGAGGATTTTTTTCATCGGCTTTTATTTACTTTCGTTACAACTTCGCTGTTGGGTTCGTAATACACCAAATAAAGCCCGGTGTTGATGAAACCGCCCCAATTATTTACCCTGTCGAAGTGAAAGGTAAACTGCAAGGTGTTCACGTTTACGCGGTTGATGTTTTCCTCAAAATTTATTCCGTAACGCCGTATCGCCGTCAGGAAAAACAGCGCGGTATCGTAGCCCAACATTCCGTATTTCGGATAGACGTTGATGGGCGCCCTTTTGTACCATTTCTCGAAATCGGCGTTGAAACCCTGCACGTTGGGGGATTTTTCTTCCGCGAAGAAATAGGAATAAAAATAGGTGCCGAACTGATGGTAATCACTTTTGAAATTCGCATTGTAGGATTGCCATTCGGGATAGCCAAACAATCGCGTAACATATTCGGGGCTAGTACTTTGAACGTTTTTCAGCCCGTCGATTACCTTCCGCAAAGGCTCGGATTTCCCTGTCGATGGCACAATCACGTTATCCTTGTTATGCGCCAAGAACGGCAGGACTGCACTCGAAAAATCATCGCCGATATTCACGGTGCTGTATTTTATTTTTTCCTGCTGCAAATCGTTTTTCAGGATTGCGATGAAATCATCTTTGTCGTTTTCCCCCGCCGCCGACGCGATGATGACGTTTGCGTTTCGGAATGTTTGCAAAAACACGTTCGACGCTTTCGTGTAGAAATACGATTGCGGGGTAATCACTTGATATATCTGTCCGTTGTTGAGGACTTCGTTGCTTTTCGTCGGCAAAGGAATTACGTATTTGATATTCTGAGCTTTCGCAAAATCGGACATTACCTTGATTTCTTTCTCGGAAAATCCCCCGATGACAATGTTCAACTCCTGCATTTCCATTGTTCCGAGCAGGCTTTCCAACTTTTTCGTGTCGTTTGCAGGTCCGGTATCGAAAGAGTAAAGCTCTATGTTTAAGCCTTCCCCCTTCAATTTCAGCAAAGCCATCAAAAAGCCTTCGTAATACTCTTGTATGCGAATGTGGTGGTTGTCGCTTTTGTCCAAGAAGGGCATCAAAAACCCGACTTTCAGCACATCGACAGGAAGGGCTGCCTTTGTTTGCCGCAGCAGCATCTCGGCGTTGGTTTCTTGTGTCAGATTATTTTGCTCGATATTTTCTTTTGCCGGGATAACGAGGGTCATCCCTGTTTTAAATTTCATATTTGTAATCGAAGGGTTGGCTTTCAGTATATCTTCCTGCGACACATTGTATTTTTGTGCGAGGCTGTACAGCGTTTCTTTACGCTGGACACTATGCAGCACATTTTTAACTTGCTCTGTTTTAGCGATATATACCGTAAACATCTCGTTCGATTCAAAGAAGGGGATACGGATCGTTTTCCCGATTTGGAAAGTTTCGGCAGACAATCCCGGATTGGCGACAATCACGTCTTCGGGCTTCAACTTATAGGTGCGAGAAACCGCGTAGAGCGTTTCCCCTGCCGAAATGGTGTGGAAACGGTAGTTTTCCTCCTTGACAGCACTGAGGATTTTGCGTTGCTGAATCACAAGTTTCTCGCCCTCAACTATTTTCTCTTTTGCTCTTGGGTTATACCTATAAATTTCCGTAACCGTGGTGTTGTACATCTGGGCGATGGAAAAAACGGTTTCCCCCCGCGACACGGTATGCTGAAAAGTATTATTCTGGTCGATGGGGGCTTGTTGCGCCAAGAAAGAAGAAGCCGGAATCAGCAATTCCTGCCCATTTTTCAATCCGTCTTTCGCGGCGGGGTTGTATTTCAGTATTTCGTCCACCGAAATGGAAAACGCGCGTGAAACGGCATACAGCCCTTCCCCCGTCTTCACATTGTACTTATAAAACGTCTGTCCGTTTAACAACACACTTGCATAAGGCGTATTTTGCGCGGCAAGTGTATTCAATGAGTGCATGACTACAAAAATGCAGACAGATAACAATGCGATCATCGTTCGTTGATTTGGCATATCATCGAGTTTAAAAGTTGCTTCCCTTGAATTTTTGACAAAAATACGAATTTTATTTGGGAATGAAGCCATTTTTTCGTTCTTTAAAAATTTATAGCCCGTAAGGGCAGTTTATCTTTGTCCCTGTATTCTCGGTAACGCTTGTTGAATTTTTCCGATTTTTGGTGATTCTTGTATTTCTCTATGATTTTATGCGCTTGGCGATACGATTTTTGGGCATCGTCCAATTTCATCTCCTGCGTTTGCTCGATGGATTTATTGGTTAGCTCGGCAGCCTTTTTCGCATCGGAATCAATACCGCCACAAGATACTAAAAACAAAGCCATTAACCCGGAAGAAAGCCAAGTTTTCTTATGCGTTTTTTTTCTCATCTCTTATATAGTTTAAAACGGAAGAGCTTCTTTATTTTCCCTTTCGTCCAAGAAATCGGACGAAGAAACCGTCGACTGTAGGGGTTTGCCTGCCGTCCCTTTTCCGTTTTTGCTGTTCATACGCGAAGGCATTTCCACATAATTTCTGTTGCCCACAACGTTTTCGTCCAAGTTTTGGAATCGGGCGTACTCGTTGTCGAAGCGCATTTTCACGATTCCGGTAGGACCATTGCGGTGCTTTGCCACGATGATTTCTGCCAACCCGATCAGCGAATTGCCTTTGTCGTCTTCCGTAATACCGTATTTTTCAGGTCTATGGATAAAGCACACAATGTCGGCATCTTGTTCTATCGCCCCCGATTCGCGCAAGTCAGCCAACTGAGGGCGTTTTTCCGGACCCTGACGGCTCTCTACACTGCGGTTCAACTGCGAAAGGGCGATGATGGGGATATTGAGTTCCTTTGCCAAGCCTTTCAACGAGCGCGAAATGGTGCTAACTTCCTGCTCGCGACTGCCGAAGCTCATTCCGCTGGCGTTCATCAACTGCAAGTAGTCGATAATGAGCGTTTTCACACCGTGCTCGCGTACCAAGCGACGCGCTTTCGTGCGCAGTTCAAACACCGAAAGGCTGGGCGTGTCGTCAATATAGATGGGCGCGTCGTAGAGCATCTTCACATTTTTATCCAAGCGTTCCCACTCGTCGTCGGCGAGCCTGCCGCTTTTGATGCTCTCGCCCCGGATTTGGCACACGTTCACAATCAAACGGTTTACCAACTGCACATTGGACATTTCCAAAGAGAAAATGCCAACCGGGGTTTCATAATCCAACGCCATATTTTTCGCCATTGAAAGCACCAACGCCGTTTTGCCCATCGCCGGACGCGCCGCAATGATAACCAAATCGGAATTTTGCCAACCCGACGTGATTTTGTCCAATTCCTTGAATCCCGTAGGCAATCCGCTCATTCCGTCTTTCCGGTTGGCGGCGGCTTGAATGTTTTCCATCGCTTCCTTGATGATGGGATTTATCTGGATAACGTCTTTTTTCACGTTGCGCTGCGATATTTCAAACAGACGGCTTTCGGTTTCTTCCATCAAATCGTCCACGTCAATGGTTTCATCGAAAGCTTGTTGCGTGATGTCGGACGAAAAAGTAATCAGCTCGCGGGCTAACTGTTTTTGTGCCACGATACGCGCGTGGTATTCGATATGTGCCGCCGAAGCCACTTTGTCCGTCAGTTCGGCAACGTACAAAGTGCCGCCCACCGAATCCAATACGCCCTTGCTTTTCAGTTCTTCCACCACCGTCAGCACGTCCACCGGTTTTTGTTGCATCGCCAAACCTTGAATGGCGTCAAAAATCAGTTGGTGGGCTGGATCGTAAAAACTTTCGGGCTTCAATATGTCGCTGATGATTGAATAGGCGTCTTTTTCAAGCATCAATGCGCCCAACACAGCCTCTTCCAACTCGCGTGCCTGCGGTGGCAACTTGCCCACGTCGGGGGCGATAACGGTTTTCTCTACGATTTTTACGTTGCGTTGTTGTTTTTGCTTTTGCTTTTCCATTTTTCCTTTTTTGCGCGAAAATGCCCATAAAGGTACAACCTTCCCTCGTAAAATTATATTTCCAACAGTAAATGGTTATCAACAAATCGAAAAAAAGTTGTCAATAACTTGAAAAGCCTATTACACCTCAACTCTATTACATGAACAATTACATTTCCATTTGCGACGATACCAACTGAAAGTAATGCCCTTTCTTTTCCATCAACTTTTCGTGATTTCCAATTTCGGCTATAAAGCCTTTGTCGAGGACGACAATCTGGTCGGCGTTGCGGATGGTGCTCAGGCGGTGGGCGACCACGATGACGGTACGGTCTTTGAACGCGCCGTTCAGGGCGCCCACGATTTTGCGCTCGTTGATCACGTCCAGCGAATTGGTAGCCTCGTCAAGAAACAAAAACGCCGGGTTTCTGTAAAGCGCACGCGCAATGAGCAGCCGCTGTTTTTGCCCACCGCTCAAACCACGTCCGTTTTCCCCGATCATCGTCTCGAAACCCTTGGGCATTTCATTGATTTCCGTTTCTATCTGGGCAATCCGGCAAACTTCCCGAACCCTATCGTAGTCGATGTTTTCAGTGTCCAACACAATGTTGTTCAACACGGTGTCGTTAAACGTTTTCCCGTCCTGCATTACCACCCCGCACATTTCCCGCCATATCCTCAGGTTAATCTGGTTCACGTTCATTCCCCCCATTTTTATGTCGCCGTGGGAGGGTTTGTACAGCCTGACCAGCAATTTCAACAGCGTGGATTTGCCGCTTCCGCTTCCCCCCACAATAGCGGTTACCTTTTTTTCGGGTATCACCAGAAAAATGTTCCGGAGCACCAGTGGGCTATTGAGTGTATATTGAAAATGAATGTTTTGAAGGACGATTGTTTTGTCGTCCGGCAATATGGTGGAGTTCGTCCCGATGGTCAGCAGTTCATTTTCGTCCTCCAACTGCCGTATCTCGTTGATGCGCAGGAAGCTGATTTTCGCGTATTGCCCCGACACGATAAAATTGATAAACTGCACCAGCGGACCGTTGAGCATCCCGATGATGAACTGCGTGGAAATCATCACGCCGAAAGTGATGTCCCCTTTGATCACGGCTGTCGCACAAAAGAAAACGACAGCCATGTTTTTGATGCTCTCGATGAATTGCGCCCCCAAATTTTGGGCGTTCGTTACGGTCAGCACCCTCTTGTTCACGTGGTAGAGCCGCGCCTGTATCTCCTCCCATTTCCAGCGGCGGTATTTTTCGTAGTTGTAAATTTTAATGTCCTGTATCGCCGACACGGTCTCCACCCAATAACTCTGGTTTTTGGAAATCAGCTCGAAATATTCCCAGTCCAATTTTTTCCGTATGCTCAGAAATAAAAGCACCCAGAGGACGTAGAGCGCGGAACCAGCCAAAAAGATATAGAAAATAATGGCGTTGTAAATGAGCAGGATGATGGCGAACAGCACAAAAGTCAGCGTTGAAAAAATGAGGGCGAGCGAATTGTTCATGATGAAACTCCTTATCCGCTCATGGTCTTGCGCACGCTGCAAAATGTCGCCCAGCAACTTGTTTTCGAAAAACGTTAC
>JAISYO010000003.1 GCA_031269865.1 Dysgonamonadaceae bacterium
TCAACTGTTCCACGCCTTGCAAGCGAGTGAAAGCGTTTATCATGTAATGGTCCGTTTCGTTACAGGGACCTGCTATATTAAAGTATCTCATTTTTTAAAAATGATTGAATTAGTTGGCATAAGAAGAAAATAAACGACACACAAAATATTTTCGATTGAGGTTAAAAAACTTCAAACATTCTGCTTCGCGCAAGCATACACGCCCCGATGACGCCCGCCTTGTCTTTCAGTTTCGAGATGGCGACGGCGGAATCTTTGTTTACCATATTCAACGAGTATTTCCGGATTGCCGATTTGATGGGTTGCAGAAGGTAATCGCCTGTCAGCGAGAGTTCCCCGCCGATAACAACCAATTCGGGATTGAAGATGTTTATCAGTCCCGCAATTTGTTTCCCCAACTTTTGCCCTATTTCCTCGATAATTTCAATGCAGAGCAAATCCTCTTTGTTGATCGCCTCAATCATTTCGCGCAGGGTAAGGGTTTCCTCTTTCGACACCCTCTCTGACAAAATGGATCGTTCGCCCTTTTCGATGCGTTCCAACAAAATCCGGTGCAGCGCCAAGCCCGATGCTTCGGTTTCGAGGCAGCCCTTCTTGCCGCAATGACAGATAATCTCGTTGTCGTAGGTATTCACGTGTCCGAATTCCCCGGAAAAGCCCGATTTCCCCCGGTAAATTTTTCCGTCGATGACAATTCCGATGCCCAAGCCCCAACTGACATTTACGAAAATGATGTCTTTTTCCCCTTTGACGCAGCCCTGTATGTATTCGCCGTATGCCATAGCGCGGGTGTCGTTGTCTATGGTGGTCGGGTAGCCCAATTTGTCGCTCAGCACCCCCGATAGCGGTCGCTCCTCAAAATTGAAACGGCTGAAACTGTAACCGGATTCGGGATTTACCCGCCCTGAGATATTTACGTTGATGTTCAATATCTTATCTTTGCTTACCCTTGTTTTTTGGGTAAAATCCGAAATAATTTCGCACAAGGCGTCGAGCCCCGCCTTCGTGTTTTCAAATTGATAGGGTATGTCCATCTTAATATCCACGATGTCGCCCTTGAAATTGATCAGCCCGATATTGACGGAAAAAGGTTTGATGTCCACCCCCACAAAATAACCGGAAACGGGGTTCAAACCGTACAAATTGGGGTGGCGCCCACCGCTCGTTTCGAGCTTGCCGTAATTATTTATGTATCCGTCGTCCACCATTTCCCCGATTAATTTGGTAACCGTGGGGATGCTCAACTCCATTTCGCGGGACAGATCGGGAAGGGTAGAATTTCCATTATAAATGTAATGGGTTATTATTTTCTTTTTCAGCAATGCGCTTTTACTCCCCTTTTCTATTTCGTTCAATAATTTTTGGTTCATGTTTCCTATTTATTAATGCCCACAAAGATAATGAAATAATTTTTTATAGCCCCTTTGTTCAGCAAAGAAAATGTAAAACAAAGTGGAAAATGAAAAGTGGGAAATGGGCGACATTCAAATCCGATTGCTTTTCGGGACGAAATAGTTTCATTATATCGCCCCATATTCGTAAACTTATTTTTTTATCGAAAATTTTTTACTAAAATATTTTATTATCAAAAAAAACTATTTATCTTTGCGATGTGATATATAAAAGATGAAGATGAAGAATCAAGACAGACGTAGTTTTCTCAAAAAATCGGTGGTTGCAAGTGCTTCAATCCTTGCATCGCAGGCGGTTCTGAACGTTTCGTGCGCCGGGCAGGGAAATGAGGCGCAAAAGCCCCTTCCTGCTTCGGGGGGAAATTTAATCGTGCCCAAAAACAACGGTCTGCCTATCACGGGGACTTTCCTCGATGAAATATCGCACGACATTCCCCATCAAAACTGGGGGGAAAAAGAATGGGATCAGGATTTCCAACACATGAAGAATATCGGCATCGACACGGTAATCATGATTCGTTCCGGGTACAAGAAATTCATTACCTACCCCTCGAAATACCTGACGGGGAAAGGTTGTTATATGCCTTCGGCTGATTTGTTGGGCTTGTACCTGCGCTTGGCGGAAAAATACGGCATGAAGTTCTATTTCGGGCTATACGATTCGGGGCATTATTGGGCAACAGGGGACATGAGCCACGAAATCGAGGACAATAAATACGTCATCGACGAGGTGTGGGAAAATTACGGCGCGAAATACAAGAGTTTTCAAGGTTGGTATATCAGTGGGGAAATCAGCCGCGCAACGAAAGGGGCTATCGACGCTTTCCATGCGATGGGAAAACAATGCAAAGATGTGTCTAGCGGACTTCCCACCTTCATATCCCCTTGGATTGACGGCAAAAAAGCCGTTAAAGCGAGCGGGACGGACTTGACGAAAGCCGAAACCGTATCGGTGCGGCAGCACGAAAAAGAATGGAACGAGATTTTCGACGGTATCCACGATGTGGTTGATGCCTGCGCTTTTCAGGACGGACATATCGACTACGATGAATTGGACGCATTTTTTGCCGTGAACAAAAAGTTGGCGGACAAATACGGTATGCAATGCTGGACAAATGCTGAGTCGTTAGACAGGGATATGCCGATAAAATTTTTGCCCATCAAGTTCGACAAACTGCGCATGAAGCTCGAAGCGGCAAAACGTGCCGGGTACGAAAAGGCGATCACGTTTGAGTTTTCGCACTTTATGAGTCCGCAGTCAGCTTATCTGCAAGCGGGACATTTGTACGACAGATATAAAGAGTATTTTAATCTATAAGCGTATGGGGGCGGTTGTAAATATAGGGAATAAAAACGGCAGTCTGTCCGCAGGAATCGCCGTCAAGCCCAATATGGGGTATATGACGTTTTTGGCTGTCGTGGCTGCCATCGGGGGTTTCCTCTTCGGTTACGACACGGCGGTTATTTCGGGAACGATAACGCAAGTTACTGCTCAATTTCAATTGGATACGATTGCCCAAGGCTGGTATGTGGGTTGCGCCCTCGTCGGTTCCATTGTGGGTGTGGCGGCGGCAGGCTGGCTGACGGATCGGTTCGGGCGAAAAAATGTCATGCTCGTGGCTGCCGTTCTGTTCAGCGTTTCGGCTATCGGCTGCGCCCTGAGCGAGGGCATCGAACAACTTGTTGTTTACCGCATCATCGGCGGTGTTGGCATCGGCGTGGCATCCATCGTGTCGCCCTTGTACATATCCGAAGTGTCGGCTGCCAAATATAGGGGAAGCATGGTAACTATTTTTCAATTAGCCATTACCATTGGTTTCTTCTGCGCTTACCTTGTCAATTTCGCCTTGCTCGGATATGCTTCCGGCGGAGGTGCACAACTGGGCAATTCCACGTTGTACAAGATTTTTTGCAGCGAAACATGGCGTGGAATGCTGGGTGCCGAAACATTGCCCGCCCTGCTGTTTTTCATCG